>NZ_LMNB01000003.1:0-204640 GCF_001422895.1 Methylobacterium sp. Leaf106 | reverse complement strand
CCCCTGTGGTTCGTCCTGCTCTCAGGGTTCGTGTTCTTCGCCTGGGGCGAGATCTACTCCCTCTTCCCCTCCACCTGCACCGACACCTTCGGCACCAAATTCGCCGCCACCAATGCCGGCCTGCTCTACACCGCCAAGGGCACCGCCGCGCTCCTGGTCCCGGTCGCCAACTACCTCCAGCAGGCCACAAACAGCTGGGACGGCGTCTTCCTCGTCGCCGCAGGCGCCAACATCCTGGCCTCGCTGCTGGCCATCGGCGTGCTCAAGCCCTGGCGCAAGCGCGTGGTGGCCCAGGCACTTGCCGTCTCCGACGAGGCGAAGCCCGCCCCCCGCGTGGTCGCCGCCTGATCCCAGGCTGAGCCACCGACCATGACAGAGTGCGGGGGCCGGACGCCAAGTCCTGGCCCCCGCACCCGTTTCAGCCCCCCGTGATCGCCTCCGCAGGAGATGTCCGATGCCGCCGACCTGGCACCCGATGCACACGGCTCCGCAGATCGTCGAGCGGATCTGGCTCAACCATCTGACACTCGGCCCGATCCTGGCCGAGGGCCGCCCCGGCCGCTGGTACGCCCCGAGCGCGGCCCGGCAAGTCTGGCGTTGGTACCGTCCGGTCGGACCGGACACTCTTAAACCCTTCGCCGGCTGGCTCCCCTACGCGGCGCTCGCGGCTGAGGAGGAAGACGCAGCCGCCCTGGATGCCACGCCTCACGGCCTCCCAGATTCACTTGCCATCGCAGGGTAGCGGAGCCGCACCGCCTACCTTGGGGGATAGACCGCACGGCTGCCGGACCCGGAATGACGGAGGTCGCCCTCGTTCCGCCCATCGAACGAGCCGACTCCCAACGCCGGTCATGCTAAGGCTGTCCCACCGATGAGCTGGGAGAGAGAGCTTGGCTGCCGACCCGCCGGTTCGCATTCTGCGGCCACGCGATCAGCTCGATTTTTACGACACGCGATCGGTCGTCCTCTCGTCGGCGGTGACACCGCTCCACGCCTGGAACGTCATCTCCTCAGAACCGCGACCGCTCATGGCGTTCGCCTTTCGCGTGAGGAATGCGATCGCGGCGCGCTTCGGCGTGAAGGCCATCGGCGGCTTTTCAGGAGCACGACGGCTGCCTGTCCGCGAGGGTGACACGCTGGATTTCTTCCTCGTGGAACACAGCGCGCCGGATATGCTGGTCCTCACCGAGCGGGACCGGCACCTGGACGTCATAATCTGTCTCGCGACGTCCGGTCATCGCCTCACGATCACGTCGTCGGTCGTCGTCCACAATGCCTTCGGTCGAGCCTACATGGTGCCGGTCGCGCCGATCCATCGCCTGATCCTCGCCGCCGACCTGCGGCGCTTGAGGACGTCGTCGTGGCAGGAAGCCTCGCGTTCCGGCCCGTAGATCCTTCACAGGGACGAGGCCAGTCGATCGCCGAGCGCCCTTACGGGCGGCCATGAGGATGGGCCGGCCCGGTCCCCTCCCAAACGAAAACGGCGCGCCTTGCGGTGCGCCGTTTTCCTCGATTTTGCGGCCCGTCCTGGGACGGGCCGCCGCGTATCCGCCTCAGACAGCGTTCGCCTGATGCAGCCGCTCGATCTGCTGCTGGGTGTAGCCGAGGTCGAGCAGGACCTCGTCGGTATGCTCGCCGAGAAGCGGCGAGGACTTGATCTCCACCGGCATGTCCGAGAACTTGATCGGGCTGCCGACGGTCAGGTAGGTGCCGAGCTTCGGGTGCTGGACCTCGACGATGGTGCCGCTGGCGCGGAGCGAGGGATCGACCGAGAGTTCCTTCATCGACAGCACCGGCGAGCACGGGATGTCGAACTTGCGCAGGATGTCGACGGCCTCGAACTTGGTCTTGTCGGCGAGCCATTCCTCGATCGTGCCGAAGATGTCCATGATCTTGTCCTGGCGGGCGCGCGCCGTATTGTAGGCCGGATCGTCGATCCACTCTTCCTTGCCGATCGCCTTGCAGATCGGGGCCCAGGCATGGCCCTGGATGGTGAAGTAGATGTAGGCGTTGGGGTCGGTCTCCCAGCCCTTGCACTTCAGCACCCAGCCCGGCTGGCCGCCGCCGCCCGCATTGCCGCCGCGCGGCACCACGTCGGTGAACTCGCCATGTGGGTACTGGGGGTACTCTTCGAGATAGCCGAGGGCGTCGAGGCGCTGCTGGTCGCGCAGCTTCACGCGGCAGAGGTTCAGCACCGAATCCTGCATCGACACGGCGACCTTCTGGCCCTTGCCGGTCTTATTCTTCTGGTGAAGCGCAGTGAGGATGCCGATGGCGAGATGCATGCCGGTGTTGGAATCACCGAGTGCCGCGGCGCTCACGGTCGGGGGGCCGTCCCAGAAGCCGGTGGTGGACGCCGCACCGCCGGCGCACTGAGCCACGTTCTCGTAGACCTTCAGGTCCTCGTAATGGTGGCCGTCCGAGAAGCCCTTCACCGAGGCGAGGATCATGCCCGGGTTGAGTTCCTGGATGCGCGCCCAGGAGAAGCCCATCCGGTCGAGGGCGCCGGGTCCGAAGTTTTCGACCATGACGTCGGATTGCTTGATGAGGTTCTCGAGGACTTCCTTGCCCTCGGGGGTCTTGGTGTCCAGCGTCAGCGAACGCTTGTTGGAGTTGAGCATGGTGAAGTAGAGCGCGTCGGCATCCTCCACGTGGCGAAGCTGGTTGCGCGTCACGTCGCCGGAACCGGGACGCTCGACCTTGATCACGTCGGCGCCGAACCAGGCGAGGAGCTGCGTGCAGGCGGGGCCAGCCTGGACGTGCGTGAAATCGATGATCTTGGTGCCTTCAAGCGGCTTGCTCATCTGGACGTTCTCCCTTTCGATCGTCTTGCAACGATAATGGATCGGATATTTCGAATGTCCGGTTCTGATCCGGAACTCATGTTGGCCTGTAGTCCGGCGAAATCTTGAGATCTGCGCGCCTCCACTCAAGCGGCGGCGCTTTCGAGCTCGCTCAGACGCTTGCGCATCTGGCGTTCGTCGTTCCAGCGCCGGGTCTCATCGCGGATGATGGCGAGGATACCGGTCACCGTGCCGTCGGGACCGTGAAGAAGACCGACCGTGAAGGCGATCGAGAGCGATCGGCCGTCCTTGTGAAGCGCCGGCACCCGCAGCACCTCGGTGCCGTAGCGGGTGATGCCGGTCCGCATCGTCTTGGCGTAACCATCCCAGTGACGCTGGCGCTGGCGTTCGGGGGTGATCAGGTCGAGGGATTGGCCGAGCGCCTCGGAGGACGAGAACCCGAAGATCCGCTCCGCCGCCGCGTTCCAGACCACGATGGCTCCCTCGGGATCGGAGACGACGATGGCATCTCCGGCGGCCTCCACCAGTTGCGAACAATCGATACCGGCGGGATTAGCTTGGTCCGACATAGCTTGGTCCGACTTGGCTTGCTTCGCGTCTTCGATCGAAACGGTGTTCATCGACTTCGCCGGCCGGCCTGGCCGTCAGGCGCGATGGAACGTTTCGCCGCGGCGACGCGGCGCGAAGACCGAAGACGTCGCAAGACCGGATTTAGCCAAAGACATGTTGCGGGTGCGAATGCTGCAATGCATCATTGTAATCGCTTCCTCCATGTCGCGGAAAGGTCAAACCCCGTCCGAGAGATGTTCCGCGCACTTGCTTTTTCTGTGCGTCTACTGTTGGTATTTGGTATGCCAATGATCGTTGGCTGTCAACACGGATGCAGGAGCGGCGGATGACATGGAACTTGTCCTCGCTCTCGGGGCGTTGCCTTCCCGCCATGCCTCGCATGCGCTGGCCAAACGAGCCTCGAGGAGACGTCCCGGATGGGCAGTGACGGCAGCATCACCATCAGGCAGATCGAGGGGTATCGGTTCGAGATCGATTTCGGGGAGGCCTTCCCGAACCTCGCCGTCGACGAGGCTCCGCCCTATGGCGGCGGGGAGGGGCCTTTTCCCGAGCAGATCCTGGTCGCGGGCGTCACCAACTGCCTCTGCGCCAGCCTGGTCTTCGCTCTGGGCAAGTTCAAACAGGATGCCCCGGGGCTCGCCGCACGATCCAGCTTTCGGGTGGAGCGCAACGCAGAGGGCCGCCTGAGGATCAGCGGGATCGAAGTCGGAATCTCGCTTGCCGCTCCTGCAGGTTCGATGCCCCGCCTCGGTCAGGTTCTCGAACAGTTCGAGCGCTTCTGCACCGTGTCCGAGAGCGTCAAAGCGGGGATTCCCGTCACCATTGCGGTGCGCGACTCGGACGGAACGCTGTTGAAATAACCGCTCACCAGGAAGGAAAAGCCATGGCACACGCGCGCGCGCAATCACCCGAAGACCTTGCCCGTCTCTTCAATGAGCGGGCCAATGCCGGCGACGTGGAGGGATTGGTCGCCCTCTACGAACAGGATGCCGTGCTCGCCGCCGGCAAGGTCGTGGCGACGGGGCAGCGGGAAATCCGCGCTTTCTATACGGACCTTCTTGCCCGTCGCTCCGAATTCCCGGCCGCGGCAGCGCTGCCCAGCATCCGCAACGGAGCGATCGCGATGACCTTCGCGCGCCTGCCGAACGGCACGATCTCGGTCGAGACGGCGCGGCTGCAAGACGATGGTGGCTGGCTGTGGATCATCGACCAGCTGAAGATCAAGCCGGTGGCCGAGGCCAAGGCGGAATAGTGCTCTGGAAACCGGCCGCCGGGAGATTCACCCCATGATCGATCCGCAACTCGCCGGGCGGCTCACCTTCGCGCATCGCTTTCCGAGCGTGGAACCGCTTCCCCCCGGTCGGCATCGGCTCGGCCTCTTCGACGAGCGCGATGCCATGCTGATCGTGCCGCCGGGGATCGATCCGCGCCGTCCGACGCCGCTGGTCGTGCTCTTCCATGGCGGAGGCGGGAGCGCCGAGAAAACCCTGCCCATGGTGGAAGAGCACGCGGCGGTGCGCGGCTTCCTGCTTCTCGCCCCGCAATCCCTGTTCCCGACCTGGGATCTCGTCATCGGCGGTCATGGGCCGGACCGCGAACGGCTCGACCTCGCTTTGACCGATGTGGCGTCTCGCTTCATGCTCGATCCGTTGCACATCGTCTTCGCCGGCCATTCGGACGGGGGCAGTTACGCCCTCTCCGCCGGCCTCGCCAATGGCCATGTGGTGACCCATCTCATCGTGTCGTCGGCGGGGTTCCTGTCGGTGCACCTGCAATCCGGGTCGCCGCGCATCTTCCTCTCGCATGGGACACGGGACGAGCAGATCCCCATCGATCGCAGCGCGAGGGTGCATACCGCCCGACTGAGGGAGGCCGGCTACGACGTGACGTCGGTGGAGTATGACGGCCCGCATGCCTACCAGCCGGCCATCGTGGCACAGGCCATGGATTTTGTGTTCCTGCCCCAGGATGGCGGTCCGTAGCAGGCGGACACTGGCAGGTGTCGATCAGAGCAGCGTCCGGTCCAGACGGATGATCCGGCACGGGTCGCCGCGCTTTGCCGCCGGAGCGCCGGGCGGGCGCACGAGGAGCGCCTCGGACTGGCCAAGCACCGAGAGCATCGAGGAATCCTGGCGCGTCTCGGCATGGACCGTGGGAAAGCCACCCGCATTGGCCTCCACCCTCGCGCGCATGTAATCCTGACGGATATCGTTGGCCGGCATGTCGGCGCCGAGGATCGCCGGCTCGCTGCGGTCGGCCCCGGCCTTGGGGTCGCCGAGAAGGGCGCGGATCGCCGGCACGACGAAGAGTAGGCCGCAGACCACGGCGGAGACTGGATTGCCCGGCAATCCGATGACCATCATCGGCCCGAGGCGCCCATGCATCAGCGGCTTGCCGGGGCGCAGGGCGACGCGCCAGAACCCGAGTTCGAGGCCCTCGCGATGCAGGGCCGCCTGGACGAGGTCGTGATCGCCCACGGAGGCGCCGCCGAGAGTCACGAGGAGATCGGCTTTCGCGTCCCGCGCCCGTCCGAGGGCCGCTTCGAGGGATGCGAGGCTGTCGCCGGCAATGCCGAGATCGATCGGTTCGGCACCCGCCTCGCGGGCGAGGCTCGCCACCGCCAACCCATTCGAGGCCACGATCTGGTCCCAGCGGGCCGGTTCGCCCGGTGCCACGAGTTCGTCGCCGGTGGCGAGGATCGCCACCCGCGGCCTGCGGCGAACCGACAGGGTCGCGTGGCCGCCGGCCGCCGCGAGGGCGAGGCGGCGGGCATCCAGGCTCTCACCCGCGCGCAGGAGGGGATCGCCGGCCCGGAAATCGAGGCCCGGAACGCGGATGTGGCGCTTGGCGGCCACCGTCTCCATCGCCGTGACCACGTCGTCGGAAACGTCGGCATTCTCTTGGATGAGGATGGTGTCGGCCCCCGCCGGCACCGGAGCCCCCGTGAGGATCCGCACCGTCTCGCCGGGGCCGATCGTGCCGGAAAAGCCATGGCCCGCCGCGCTCATGCCGATGAGCCTCAGCGTCGCCGGAACCGTGGCGACATCCTCGGCGCGCACGGCATAGCCATCCATCGCGGAAGCCGGGAAGGGAGGCTGCGTGCGCAGGGCGGCCACATTCTCGGCCAGCGTCCGGCCAAAAGCCTCGGCCACCGTGACCGTCTCGGCCGCCACCGGCTCGGCGGCACTCGCGAGGATGCGCGAGAGCGCCTCCTCCACCGGAATGAGCGTGCTCACGAGGCGTCCTCGGCCCGGTACGAGCCGGACTTTCCGCCATCCTTGGCGAGCAGGTGAATGCCTTCGATCCGCATGCCGCGATCGGCGGCCTTCACCATGTCGTAGATCGTCAGGCAGGCGACCGAGACGGCCGTGAGGGCCTCCATCTCGACCCCTGTCGGGCCGATCACCTTGACCTCAGCGGTGACGCGCAGGCCGGGCAGGGAATCGTCGGGCTCGCATTCCACCCGGACCTTGGAGATCAGCAGAGGGTGGCAGAGCGGGATGAGCTCATGCGTACGCTTCGACGCCATGATGCCGGCGAGCCGCGCCGTGCCGATCACGTCGCCCTTCTTGGCATCGCCTTCGCGGATCAGGCGCAGGGTCTCGGGTAGCATCACCACGACGCCCTGGGCGCGGGCCGTGCGGGTGGTGGCGGCCTTGCCGGAGACATCGACCATATTGGCGGCGCCCGCCGCATCGAGATGCGTGAGGGTGCTCATTTGCCGGCCTTACCGAACAGGAGGCGCTTCGTCGCCTTGGTCACGTCCGCCTCCCGCATCAGGCTCTCGCCGACAAGGATGGTGCGGAGACCGCCCTTCTCCAGGCGGATCACGTCGGCATGGCCGGTGATGCCGCTCTCGGCGACGGCGATACGGTCGGACGGCACGCCTCTGGCCACGCGGATCGCCGTATCGAACGAGACCTCGAAGGTCTTCAGGTCGCGGTTGTTGATGCCGAGAAGCCGGGTGCCCAGCGGAATGGCGCGGGTGAGTTCCTCCTCGTCATGGACCTCGACCAGCACATCCATGCCGAGATCGTGCGCGGTTTCGACGATGGCCAGCGCCTCGTCGTCGTCGAGGCACGCCATGATGGCCAGAACGCAATCGGCGCCCCAGGCGCGCGCCTCGAACACCTGGTACGGCTCGAACAGGAAGTCCTTGCGCAGCACCGGCAGCGAACAGGCGTCCCGTGCCTCGGTGAGGTATTCCGGCTTGCCCTGGAAGGAGGGCGTGTCGGTGAGCACCGACAGGCAGGTGGCGCCACCCGCCTCGTAGGCGGCGGCGAGGGTGGCGGGGTCGAAATCCTCGCGGATCAGGCCCTTGGACGGAGAGGCCTTCTTCACCTCGGCGATGAGGGCGGGACGCCCTTCCGCGATATGGGCGGCGATGGCATCGGCGAAGGGGCGGACGGGCGCAGCCTTCTCGATGCGCTTCTCGAGCTTGGCGAGGGGTACGCGCAGCTTGGCTTCGGCGATCTCTCGGCGCTTGTAGGACTCGATCCGCGAGAGCACGTCTCGCCGGTCGGTGGTGGCCGGTGCCGCAACCACGTCCGCCACGGGTTTCGCCTCGCTCATCGGGGCCTCTTTCATGTGTTGGAGACCGCGACGAGGCGCGCGAGGGTCGCCCTGGCCGCGCCATCGTCGATGGCGGATGCCGCACGCGCCACGCCTTCCGCCAGATTCTGAGCGGAACCGGCGACGACGAGGCCGGCCCCCGCATTGAGAACGGCGATGTCGCGATAGGCGTTGCGCTCGCCCGCGAGGACGGCGTTCAGCGCATGCGCGTTATGGTCGGGATCGCCCCCGCGCAGATCCTCGAGGGTCCAGAGCGGCAGGCCGACGTCGCGCGGATCGATGGTGAAACGGCCGATCCGCCCGTCCTCCAGGGTGACCACCGGCGTCGGGCCGGTGACGGTGATCTCGTCGAGCCCGTCCGACCCGTGCACCGTCCAGACCCGCGTGCTGCCCAGTTCGCCCAGCACACGCGTTAGGGGTTCGGCCCAGGCCTCAGTGGAAACGCCGAGGAGTTGGCGCTCGACACCGGCCGGATTGGAGAGCGGCCCCAATAGGTTAAAGATCGTCCGCGTCGGCAGTTCGGAGCGCACCGGCGCCACGTGGCGCATTGCGCCGTGATGGGTCTGGGCGAACATGAAGCAGAGGCCGGCCTGGGCGAGGCAGCGGGCCAGCCCGTCCGGGTCGAGGCCGATCCTGACCCCGAGGGAAACGAGGACATCGGCCGCACCCGAGCGCGAGGTGGCCGCGCGGTTGCCGTGCTTGGCCACGGGCACGCCGCAGGCCGCCGTGAGGATCGCGGCGAGAGTCGAGACGTTGTAGCTGCCCGAATGATCGCCACCGGTGCCGACGATATCGATGGCGCCGGGCACCGGGGCCACGCGCACCATCCGCGCCCGCATGGCCTCCACCGCGCCGACGATCTCATCCTCGGCTTCGCCGCGGACCTTCAGGGCGATGAGGAAGGCGCTGGCCTGGACCGGCGTCACCTCGCCCGAGAGCAGGTCGTCGAAGGCGGCGCGCGCCTCCGCCCGGTCGAGACTCGACCCGGCCGCGACTTTCGCGAGGAGCGGCTTGAAGGTGTCCATGGCTGTTCGACGCGTAAGTCAGTACTGACTGACGCGTCAATGCACGCCGGACCCTCGCTTGTCACGCCCCGCGTTCCAAGCGGCGGCGATGTCGAGGAAGTTGCGCATAATCTGCGAGCCGTGATGTGAGAGGACGCTCTCCGGGTGGAACTGCACGCCGTGGACCGGCAGTGTGGCGTGTTCGAGCGCCATGATGAGCCCGTCCGCTTCCGCCGTGACGATGAGGTCCTGCGGGCACCCGCCTCGCTCCACTACGAGGGAATGGTAGCGCGTGGCATCGAAGGGGCCGTTCAGCCCGCGAAAGACCCCCGTCGCCCTGTGGGTGATGCTCGAGACCTTGCCGTGCATGGGCTTTGGCGCCCGCACGACGTCGCCGCCGAAGGCCTGCCCGATCGCCTGGAGGCCGAGGCAGACTCCGAAGATCGGCACCTCGCCGGAGAGGTCGCGCACCACGTCGAGGCAGATGCCGGCCTCATTGGGCGTGCACGGCCCCGGAGACAGCACCAGCGCATCGGGGGCGCGCTCGCGGATCTCGTCGATGGTGATCCGGTCGTTGCGCACGACATCGATCGATCCGCAAAGCGGCCCGATGAGATGGACGAGATTCCAAGTGAAGGAATCGTAATTGTCGATGACGAGGACGTTGGCCATGATCGCGCTTCTCATGATCCCCCTCGTGTGACGAGGTGAGCCGAGAGGGTCAAGCGTTCTCGCGCCGCGCCCGCTCTCAGGTCCCCATCGTCGGATGCCGGACGGCGGTGCCGTCCCCCAGATGCGCGCGGATAAAGGCACCGGCGCTCGCAAGCGATCGCCGCCCCTCGGCGAGTTGCGGATAGAACATGTGCCAGGCATGGATCATGTGCGGCCAGACTTGGAGCGTCACGGCGACGTCCGCCGAGGCGGCCACCCCGGCGAGGCGAAGGGAATCGTCCAGCAGGGTCTCCGCGCTGCCGACCTGGATCAGCATCGGCGGCAGGCCGCCGAGGTCGGCGTGAAGCGGCGAGATCAGCGGGGTCGCAGCATTCTTTCCTGCGCAATAGGCCTCCGCGAGTTCCGTCAGGTATTCCCGCTGGATCAGGGGATCGATCGCCGCCTTGGTGTCCATGCTGGCACCGGTCATCTCCAGATCGACCCAGGGCGACGTGAGCCAAAGACAGCGCGGAAGCGGCAGGCCGGCATCACGCAGCGAGAGGGCCGTCGCGAGGGCAAGCCCGCCGCCAGCGCTCTCCCCGGACAGGACGATGTTTCCTGGGCTGACGCCCGAATCCAAGAGGAAGCGGTAGCCCGCCAGGGCGTCATCGAGGGCCGCGGGAAACGGATGTTCCGGCGCGAGCCGGTAATCCAGCGCCAACGTCCGTGATCCGGCAGCGCGGCCCGTCTCGGCCATCATGTGCCGGTGACTGTTGAGCGAGCCGGACACGTATCCGCCGCCATGCAGGAACAGGACGACGCGGGTCGGGTCCGCCCCTGGGCTCACGGTCCATTCGGCCGCCACCCCGCCGGCATCGACGGGCAAGACCCTCACATAGTCTGGGACAGGATAATGCGCGCCGAATCCATCGAGCCGCTCACGGCGCTCGGCGAGATTGGAAGACCGTGGACTGGCGGCGAGAAGATCCCTGACGGCATCGATCTCGGTCCCAGCCATCACGTTCCTCCGCCATCGCAACCCGTCGATATACGACCGATTCTATGTCTATCGGCAATCGCGGGCTAAGCGGAAGGACTGCCTCGTTGCGCGGAAGGACTATTGCCCCCGACGCGCCCGGCTGGCGAACATCACCGCATCCTCGGCCGCGCGGAACAAGGCTTTGGCCTTGTTCACGCATTCCTGTTGCTCGGAGGCCGGATCGGAATCGTAGACGATGCCGGCGCCAGCCTGAACATGCATCCGCCCGTCTTTCACGATAGCGGTGCGCAGCACGATGCAGGTATCCATCTCACCGCGCGCGCCGAAATAGCCGATGCAGCCGCCATAGGGGCCGCGCTTCTCGCGTTCGAGCTCATCGATGATCTCCATCGCCCGGACCTTGGGCGCACCGGAGACGGTGCCCGCGGGAAACCCGGCCGAGAGGGCATCGAGTGCGTCGTGGCTCGGATCGAGATCGCCCTCGACATTCGAGACGATGTGCATGACCTGGCTGTAATATTCGAGGAAGAACGACCCCGTCACGGTCACGCTGCCGATGCGCGAGACCCGGCCGACATCGTTGCGGCCGAGATCGAGCAACATCAGGTGTTCGGAGCGCTCCTTCGGATCGGCCAGCAGTTCCTCGGCCAGGGTCTTGTCCTCGGCCGGCGTGGCGCCGCGCCGGCGGGTGCCGGCGATGGGGCGGATCGTGACTCGGCCCTCGCGCACCCGAACCAGGATCTCGGGCGAGGAGCACACGACCTGGAAATCCTCGAAGTCGAGGTAGCACAGGAAGGGAGCCGGGTTGGTCCGCCGCAGGGAACGGTAGAGGGCGAAGGCCGGAAGCGTGAACGGCGCCTCGAAGCGCTGGGACAGCACGACCTGGAAGACATCACCGGCGACGATGTACTCTTTCGCCCGTGCGACCATGTCCAGATAAGCATCGGGCGTCGTGTTCGAGACCGGCTCGGGATGGGCGATGGAGCGGGGGTCGATCCGCGATTCCATCGGAAGCGGACCTTCCAGGACATCGGCCACGCGCTCCAGACGGGCGAGGGCGACCTCATAGGCCGCGCGCGCCGAAACCCCTGCGCTCGGGCGCACCGGGCCGACCACGGTGATGATGTCGCGCACGGCATCGAACACCACCATGACGCGCGGCCGGACGAGGATCGCGTCGGGAACGCCGAGGGGATCCGGGTTCAACTCCCCGAGCCGTTCCATGGCCCGGACCATGTCGTAGCCGAGATAGCCGAAGAGTCCCGCCGCCATGGGGGGAAGCTCGGTGCCGTCATCGGCTCCGATGGCGCTCTCGGCGATGAGGGACCGGAGGCTTGCCAGCGGCGAGGCGTCGTCGGGCTCGAACACCGACAGGTCGTTGCCCCGCGCGGTCTCCGGCCGGCCGTCGCGGCAGCGCCAGGCGAGGTCGGGGTCGAGGCCGATCATCGAATAGCGGCCGCGCACCGCACCGCCTTCGACGGATTCGAGCAGGAAGGCCGGCCCGGCATGAACCGCGCGCAGCTTGAGGAAAGCCGCGACCGGAGTCTCCAGATCGGCCACCAGGGTCAGGTTGAGGAGGGTCGGCCGCCCTGCCTCGTAGGCCTCCGCGAAGGCGGCGTAATCCGGCTCCTGAAACATGATCGGTTCAGTACTCGCCGCCGATCGCGCGCCGGAACGCCGTCTGGTTGACGGTGATCCCCACGCTCTTCTGAACGTCGGCGATGTACTCGCCGAGGATATCGTCGATGAGGGTCGCCTGGAACCGCTTCGAGATCGCCGCGTCGGAGGGGCTGTCGGACACGAAGGCGGGCATCGTCGCCGCAGTGACCTTGGCGACCACGCGCGACTCGCCGGATTCCACCGAGACGGCCTTGTCCACCGGGACGGCGAAGAGGCGGTTGACCACGTCGGCCGAGAGGCCGTCCTTCGCCTGGCTACGGGCGATGTCCGTGGAGGTCTGCACCTGCACGCCGACGTCCGTCGCCAGCGTGTCGATGGCCTCGCCCTTGTCCAAGCGCTCGGTGAGGCTGCGGGCCTTCTCCGACAGGCGCTTGGCCACCTCTGCGGCGCGCCATTGCGCAACGGCCTGGTCGCGCACCTGGTCGAGGGGCTTGTCGTGGGCGTGGTCGATGCCGGTGACGTCGACCCAGACGTAGCCGCCCGACTTCAGGCGAAGCGCCTCGGTGTCGCTCCCGATCTCGGAGCGGAACACGATCGGAAGCGTCGTGTCGCGATCCGGGATGGAATCGACGATCTTGCCCGACGGGTCGAGCCCCTGGGCGCTCACCGCCGGCACCGTGACGAGGGTGAGGCCCCGCTCCTTGGCGATCTCGGCCAGCGGCTTGCTGTTGGCGCGCTCGTCCTCGATCGCGTCGTGGTCCTTCTCGACGGCGGTCCTCGCGCGCTCGAGAGCGATCGTCTTGCGGATCTCCGGCGCCACGTCGGCGAGGGGCTTGCGTGTCTCGGGTTCGATGGCGGTGACGCGGAGAAGCACGGTGCCGAAGCGACCCTTGACCGGGGCGCTCACGGTGTTCTGAGCAAGCGAGAACGCGGCATCGGCGACGGCCGGGTCGAACAGGTCGGCCTTCGTCAGGTTGCCGAGGGATAGTTCCTTCGCATCGACGCCGCGCGCGACCGCGACGGCCTCGAACGGCTTCTCGCCGGATTCGATCTCCTTGCGCGCCGCCTCGGCGGAGGCCTCGTCGGGGAACACGATCTGCTGGATCGTGCGCCGCTCCGGCGTGCCGTATTGTGCCTTGGCGAGATCGTAGCGCTTCTGCACGTCCTCCTCAGTGACCGCGTCGGGCTTGGCCATCGCCTGTGGATCGAGAGCGAGGAGGGTCACGGCCCGGTAGTCCGGTGCGCGGAATGCGCTCTTGTTCTCGTCGTAGAAGGTCTTCACCTCCTCGTCGGTCGGTGCGGGAATGTCACCCGCCACGGACGGGGGCAGCATCAGGAAAGACGCCGCGCGGCGCTCGGTGGTGTAGCGATGCACGGCCTCGCGCAGGGCGGCGGGGACGTGGATGTCCGCGGCCACGGCCTCGGCGATCTGGAGCCGTCCGGCGGCGGCGCGCTGGTCACGCACGAACATCGCCTCGTTGATCCCGGCGCGCTGCAGCGTCTGGAAGAAGAGGGTCTGGTCGAAGGAGCCGTTGGCACCCTTGAAGGTCGGCTCTTCCTGAATCGCGCGCAGCACCGCCGAATCGGGGATCACGAGCCCGAGATCCTTGGCCTGCTGGTCGAGGGAGGCCTCGCTGATCAGCTGAGAGAGGACCTGCCGATCGAGACCGAGGCCTCTGGCCTGATCGGGTGTCAGGCTGCGCTGGAGCTGGCTCTGGTAGCGCTGCAGCTGCAGCTGGTAGGCCGACCGTACCGCCTCCGAGGTGATCTGCGTCTTGCCCACCGTGGCCACGGTCGTGGCGGAGTTCGAGCGGAAGAAATCTTCCACGCCGAAGATCGCGACGCCGGCGATGAGGAAGGTGAAGACCACCGTAAGAATGATCTTGCCGAGCCAATGCTGGCTCGCACTACGCATGTTCTGCAGCATCGGAAGGTTCGAAAATCCGTCGTGATGGCGCGCCGGGGCACGGCTCCAAGCCGCCCGCGATAGACCATCCGCTCGCCTCCGCAAAGGCCGGGGCGATCCGCGAGCGCATGTTTGCGCCGGCAAGTCGGCTCTGTTACGGCCCCGCTCACGATCCGGTGAAGCCGGACCAGGATGATCTGAACGCGAGGGATACGATGTCGAAGTCGGGACGGCGGCCGCTGATCGCCGGCAACTGGAAGATGAACGGCCTGCGCAGTTCGGTTCCGGTGGTCGAGGCCATCCGCGACGGGCTCTCGCCCGAACTCACATCCCGGATCGACGTCCTTGTCTGCCCCCCCTCGACGCTGATTTCCTCCTGTGTGGCGGCTGTCTACGGATCTGCCATCGCTATCGGTGGCCAGAACCTGCATGCCAAGGCCAGCGGCGCCTTCACCGGCAGCATTTCCGCCGAGATGCTGGCCGATCTCGGGGCGACCTACGTCATCGTCGGGCATTCGGAGCGCCGCGCCTATCACCACGAGACCGATGACGGCGTTCATGCCAAGGCTCTGGGCGCCCGTCGGGCCGGCCTCTGCGGCATCATCTGCGTCGGCGAGACGCAGGAAGAGCGCGAAGAGGGCCGCACCCTCGATATCGTCCGGGCGCAGCTCGCCATCGGTGTGCCGAAAGGTGCCAAGGCCTCCGATACGGTCATCGCCTACGAGCCGGTCTGGGCGATCGGCACCGGCCTGACCCCGACACCCGCCGACATCGCCGAGGTCCATGCCTCGCTTCGCGAAATGCTCGGCCAGCTCATCGGGGCGGAAGCGGCAAAGGTGCGCATCCTCTACGGAGGCTCGGTGAAGCCCGGCAACGCCCGCGAGTTGATGGCGGTGGAGAATGTGGACGGCGCGTTGGTGGGCGGTGCGAGTCTCGTCGCCTCCGACTTCCTGGGGATAGCCGCCGCTTATGCCTGAGGCGATTCTCCTCTTCTAAACTCCATGCAGGATTTGGCGCGGGACACCATCTCGTGTAGGAGCCTGCCCTTCGCAGACGTTCCTCGACGGGCCTCATCGGGCGCCGTATGCGGCCTTACGTGGTTCACGGACCAGGAACATCGGACTGAAACGACATGAATGCCGTCCTGATCTCCATTCACCTCATCGTGGTTCTCGCCCTCATCGCCGTGGTCCTGCTGCAGCGCTCTGAGGGTGGACTCGGGCTCGGCAGTGGCAGCAGCGGCGGCGGTGTTTCGGGCTTCATGACCGGACGCGGACAGGCCAACGCGCTAACGCGGGCCACGGCGATCCTGGCGGCCCTGTTCTTCACCACCAGCATGACGCTGGCGGTCATTTCCCATCGCAGCGCCGCGCCGAAGTCCATCCTCGACGGAGCCGCAACGACGCAGCCGGTGGCGCCCAACGGCAACCTGCTCGAGACCCTTCGTCCGGGGCAGGGCGCAGCCCAACCCGCCACACCCGAGGCGCCCCAGTCGCGCTGATCACAGACCGGCGAGGCGGGGCGGACCGCTCCTACCTCGCTTCGAACCGTCGCCGGACGGGCTTTTCCACAGTTCGCGTCGATTTCGCCCTGCCGCCATTGGCGGCGGGGTCGTTTGAAGTTTGGCGAATCACCCACCCTTGTTTATGAGCCGAAGCCCATGACGCGGTACGTATTCATCACCGGCGGCGTGGTCTCCTCGCTCGGCAAGGGCCTCGCTTCCGCGGCCCTCGCGGCCCTCCTGCAGGCGCGCGGCCATACGGTCCGTCTGCGCAAGCTCGACCCCTACCTGAACGTCGATCCGGGCACGATGAGCCCGACCCAGCACGGCGAAGTGTTCGTCACCGACGACGGTGCGGAGACGGACCTCGACCTCGGCCATTACGAGCGCTTCACGGGCCTCGCCGCCACCAAGGCCGACAACATCACCACCGGCCGGATCTATCTCGACATCATCACCAAGGAGCGGCGCGGCGACTATCTCGGCGCGACGATCCAGGTGATCCCGCACGTCACGAACGCCATCAAGGCGTTCGTGCTCGAGGGCAACGAGGCGTTCGATTTCGTCCTCGTGGAGATCGGCGGCACGGTGGGCGACATCGAGGGCCTGCCGTTCTTCGAGGCGATCCGCCAGCTCGGCCAGGAACTGCCGCGCGGCACCGTCGCCTTCGTCCACCTGACGCTATTGCCCTACATCCCCTCGGCCGGCGAGTTGAAGACCAAGCCGACGCAGCATTCCGTCAAGGAACTGCGCTCCATCGGCATCCAGCCCGACATCCTGCTCTGCCGCTGCGACCGACCGATTCCGGTGGAGGAGCGCCGCAAGCTCGGCCTGTTCTGCAACGTGCGCGAGACCGCCGTCATCGAAGCGCGCGACGTCGCCTCGATCTACGACGTGCCGCTCTCCTACCGCGAAGCCGGGCTGGACCGGGAAGTCCTGGCGCATTTCGGCATCGAGCCCAAGGGCGAGCCCGATCTCGTGCGCTGGACGACGATTTCCGAGCGTGTGCGCAATCCGGAAGGCGAGGTCTCCATCGCCATCGTGGGCAAGTATACGGGCCTCAAGGACGCCTACAAATCCCTGTCGGAGGCCCTCACCCATGGCGGTATCGCCAACCGGGTGAAGGTGAACCTCGAGTGGATCGAGGCCGAGGTGTTCGAGGGCGAGGATCCGGCGCCGTTCCTCGAGGGAATCAACGGCATCCTCGTGCCGGGCGGATTCGGCCAGCGCGGTGCCGAGGGCAAGATCCGCGCGGCCCGCTTCGCCCGCGAGCGCAAGATCCCGTATTTCGGCATCTGCTTCGGCATGCAGATGGCCGTGATCGAGGCGGCCCGCTCGCTGGCCGGCGTGGAGGATGCCAATTCCACTGAGTTCGGGGAAACCGAAGAACCGGTGGTCGGCCTGTTGACCGAATGGCTCAAGGGCAACGAACTGGAGCGGCGCGCCGCCCAGGGCGATCTCGGCGGCACCATGCGGCTCGGCGCCTACAAGGCGACCCTCGGCGCGGATACGAAGATCGCCGAGATCTACGGCGGCACCGAGATTTCCGAGCGTCACCGGCACCGCTACGAGGTCAACATGGCCTATCGCGAGCGGCTGGAAGCCAAGGGCCTGCGGTTCTCGGGGCTGTCACCGGACGGTCTGCTTCCCGAGACGGTGGAACATGCAGGCCACCCCTGGTTCATCGGCGTCCAGTTCCACCCGGAGCTGAAGTCGCGTCCGTTCGAGCCACATCCGCTGTTCAAGAGCTTCATCTCGGCCGCCATCGTGCAGAGCCGGCTGGTCTGAGGGAGGGGCGGGCGCCATGGTCTCGATCTCGGGTCTGCCCGCCTTCATCGCCTATGTGGCGGCGGCCTTCGGCCTCGTGGCGGTCTATCTCGCGGTCTACCTGTCGGCGACGTCCCATCGCGAGATCGCGCTGATCCGCGCCAACAACGCCTCGGCCGCCATCGCGCTGGGAGGAAGCCTCATCGGCTATACGCTGCCGCTCTCGGTGGCGATCTACAACGCGCAATCGATCCTCGACTGCATCGTCTGGGGCCTCGTCGCCCTCATCGTGCAGATCCTTGTCTACTTTGTCGTGCGGCTGATTTTACCGGACCTGTCACGTCGCATCGAAGCTGGTGAGATCGCCGCGTCCATCCTGCTCGCCGCGTCGTCCCTCGCAGGCGGCATCGTCAATGCGGCGTCCATGACCTACTGAGCGGGCGATCGGCGAATTTTTCCATTCCCGGTTTCAAACGGTCAAGCTCGATCCTACATTCGGGTCAGTGCGGCATCGTGCCGTGAGGGAGCAGGTCGTCGGAAGGCGGCCCACATTGGGATGCCATCCGAAACCAGATCACCGACACCCGTAAAGCCACCGCGCCTCATGCGCTCGCAGACGGTCACCCTCGTCATGCTGGCGGGAGCGGGCGCAGCCGCCTTCGGGCTGGCGCGTATCGATCCGTCGCAGAACGAGGAAGATGTACTCGTCTACGCGAATGCGGAAGCTTGTATTGCCGGACGCATTCGAACGGACGCGGATTGCCGCGACGAGTATCTGACCGCCCGCGCGAGCTATCCCGGAGCCGCACCGCTCTACGCGACGATGGTCGATTGCGAGGCGCATCACGGCGCGTCCCACTGCCTGCCAGGAGACGGCATCGTCCTGAGTGCGACCGGGCGCTTCGTCCCGAGGATGGCCGGCTACGTCATCGGCAAGCGGGCGGATCAGGGACTCACGCCCCAGCCGATCTTCGACCATGCTCCGAAGTCGGAGGCGTCCCATAGCGGAAGCGCCGGCCACTCGGGGGGCACCGGCTATTGCACGGGTTGGGGCGGACGGATCACCACGTCGTCGGGCGGTGCGTCCTCCAGCGCACGGGTCGCCTCCTCGGCGGTGCGCCGGGTCGCGTACGGTGGCTTTGGAAGCACGGGCCGTTCGTTCTCGTCGCACGGCTGGTCTAGCCATGGAAGCGGCGGCTGATGCGGCGCGTGCCCATCGGCGAGCGACCGGATTGGCGGGAGACCGCGCGCCGGCATGGTTTCACCTTCCACACCCTCGATGGCGCAGCGTATTGGTCCGAGAGCCACGCCTACGCTTTCACACTGGCCGAGATCGAAGACGATCTCGAAGCGCCGAGCACCGAGATCCACGCCCTGTGCCTCGCCTTCGTCGCCGATGCGGTGGAGGACGAGCGGATCCTGACCTCGCTCGACATTCCTCGCCACGCCTGGGACGCGATCCGCACGAGCTGGAAGCGGGGAGACCCCTCCCTCTACGGCCGCCTGGATTTCTCCTATGGCGGGGCATCCGCCGGGCCGGCAAAGCTCCTCGAATACAATGCCGATACGCCCACCGCCCTCTACGAGTCCGGCGTGTTTCAATGGCTCTGGCTGGAGGAAGGGCTGCGAACCGGCTCGCTGCCCGAGACGGCCGACCAGTTCAATTCCCTCCACGAGAAGCTGGTCGCCCGGTTCCGCGCGCTTCGCGGTGAAGGCTCAATGGCCTTCACCGCCTATGCCGATGCGCCCGAGGACAGGGGCACGGTGGCCTATCTCGAAGATTGCGCGCGCCAAGCGGGGCTCGCGACACGCTTCCTCGGCATTTCCGACATCGGACGGGACGAGGACGGACGCTTCGTCGACCGGGTCCATGCGCCGATCCCGAGGTTGTTCAAGCTCTACCCCTGGGAATGGGCGTTCACGGATACCTTCGGCGAGGGGCTCGATGCCACGACGACCCTCTTTCTCGAGCCACCCTGGAAGGCCGTCGTGTCGAACAAGGGCTTGCTGGCGCATCTCCATGCCCGCGAACCCGGTCACCCGAACCTGCTGCCGGCTTTCTTCGAGGACGACCCGCGAAAGGCTTCGCTCGGAACGTCCTTCGTCAAGAAACCGCTGGTCTCGCGGGAAGGTGCCAACATCCTCATGGTACGCGACGGTGCCGTCCTGGCGCAGGATCACGGCCCGTATGGCGGCGGCCGGCATATCCGACAGGCGCTGGCCGAGCTGCCGGATTTCGATGGCCGCCGCCCCGTGATCGGCTCGTGGATGGTGGGGGACGAAGCCGCGGGCCTCTGCATCCGAGAGAGCGCAGGGCCGATCACCGGCAATGCCGCCCTGTTCGTCCCCCATTTCATCGGGCCGGCCTGAAGAGCGGCATCCCGCCGCTTTCAAAACGGCGGCATTGGCCTATCCTGACCGGTGTGACCGAAATCCTGTTCTATCATCTCCAGCAGCAACCCCTCGAGAAGGTTCTGCCGACCCTCGTCGAGCGATCGTTGGCGCGCCAATGGCGCGCGGCGATCCAGGTGTCGGGGGAAGAGCGGCTCCAGGCGCTGGACGATCACCTCTGGACCTATAGCGACGACAGCTTCCTGCCGCACGGGACGGACCGTGACCCGCAGGCGGCGAGCCAGCCCGTCGTGCTGACCCTGCAGGACGGCAATCCCAACTCCGCCGCCATCCGCTTTCTCGTGGACGGTGCGCCGCTGCCGCCGGATGCCTCGGAGTACCAGCGCATCTGTATCCTGTTCGACGGCAACGATCAGGACGCCCTGCTCGGTGCGCGGGCGCAGTGGAAGCAGGCCAAGGAGGCGGGCCATACCATCGCCTACTGGCAGCAGGACGAATCCGGGCGCTGGCAGAAGAAGGCGTGACCGCTCTGGCCCATGACCTCAAAGGAAGCCGCATGATACGAGGTTCGATCGTCTCGACCCTGAGCCGTGGCGAGGGCGGCGCCAGGCTGCTCGCCCTCGCTCTGTCCGCAATCCTCCTCGTCACCACCCAGCCCGGCATGGCGCAATCGCCTCAGGGGGGCGACAGGCCGCAGGAAAGGCGTGCCGCCGAGCAGAAGGGCCCGGAAGGGCGCAAACTTCCATCCGACGTCACCACCGAACACAGCGTCACCCTGCCGGGTGGCCGTATCCTGCGCTTCACCGCCACGGCCGGCAGCCTGCCCCTCGTGGACGAGGGCGGAAAGCTCCAGGCGGAGATCGCCTTCATCGCCTATCGTCTCGCCGACAGGAGCGAGGCGGCCCGGCCCGTGACCTTCGCGATCAACGGCGGCCCCGGCGCGGCCTCGGCCTATCTCAATATCGGCGCGATCGGACCCTGGCGCCTGCCCCTCGACGGCACGAGTATAAGCCCGTCCACGCCCGTGAGCCTCGTCCCCAATGACGGCACATGGCTGGATTTCACCGACCTCGTCTTCCTCGATCCCGTGGGCACGGGATACAGCCGCGCGACGGATGGCGATGCCAAACGCTATTGGAGCGTCGATGCGGATGCGTCGGTCCTGTCCTCGGCCATTGCCCGCTGGCTGCGCACGAACGACCGGATCGCGGCGCCCAAATTCTTCGTCGGTGAGAGCTATGGCGGCTTTCGCGGGCCGCTCATCGCGGCAAAGCTGCAGGAGGAGATCGGTATCGGCCTCTCCGGCATGGTCCTCCTGTCGCCTGTGCTCGATTTCGCCTGGCTGCAATCGCCGCGCTCGACCCCCTGGGGCCACGTGACGAAGCTGCCCTCCTATGCCGCCGCCGCCATCGAGCGCGCGGGCGGCACGCCGAGCCGGAAGGCTCTGGCAGAGACTGAATCCTATGCCACCGGCGACTATCTCGCCGACCTGCTCAAGGGGCCGTCCGACCAGGCCGCCATCGCCCGGCTCGGCGACAGGGTGGGGGCCATCACGGGTCTCGATCCGGCCTTCGTCCGCCGTCAGGCCGGTCGCCTGAGCTCCAACAGCGTCCAGCGCGAGATCGGCGCGGATGAGGGCCGTGTCGCCAGCGCCTACGATACCGGCATCACCGGATGGGACCCCGACCCGGCCGCGACCTTCTCAGGCTTCGAGGACCCGCTGCTCACGGCCATGCAGGCCCCGCTGACCAGCGCCATGATCGAACTCTACGGCGCGAAGCTGAACTACCGCGTGCCCGATCTGCGCTACGAACTCCTCAATGGCGCTGTGAGCCGGAGCTGGGGCTGGGGCTCTGGACGCATGGCGCCGGAATCCCTCGGTGCGCTGCGCGGCGTCATGGCCCTCGACGGCAACCTGCGCGTCCTCGTGGCCCACGGTTACACCGATCTCGTGACCCCGTACTTCACCTCGAAGCTCCTGATCGACCAGCTACCGGCCTTCGGCGGCGAGAGGCGGATCGACCTCGCGGTCTATCCGGGCGGCCATATGTTCTATTCGCGGCCCGATTCTCGCGCGGCCTTCCACAAGGATGCCTCCGATCTCTACGCGGCTGCGCTGAAGGCGCGGTCCGGCACTTCGAAGGACGTGAAGTGACGAACGCCTCTCCACGATGGGGCACGGCCGCCGCATATCTCGCGAGCCTCGTCCTCCTCGGCGCCTGCACCACCGGCGAGCGCGAAGCGCCGGTTAGCGTGCCGGTCCCCGTCGCCGTGACGCCGGCCCCGTCGCCCGGCGTCACGGGGCCGGTGCTCAATGCCGATGGCACCTGCAGCCAGGCCGCGCCGGGTACCGCGACCGTGATCGAGCCCGGGATCGGCGAGTGCGATCTCGTCCGGCTGAAGGCGAAGCCCGCAACGGACGTGCTGGTCGGGGAGGGGCGTTCCGGCCGCGAGGTCCAGGTGCTCTACAGCGAGCCGGGAGCCAAGGAGCTGTACTTCTTCGTCAATGGCCGCCTCAACCGGATCGTGAAATCCTGATCCCAACGAGTCAGTATGCGGGCACCAGCCGATCCTCGGGCAGGGGGGCGACCATGTGGAACCGCAGCCCCTCGGCCTCGTAGGCGATGACGACTTCGGCATTGCATTGCTGCGCGAGCACGCGCTGCAGCAGCGTCGAGCCGAATCCCTTGCGCTCCGGCGGCTTCACGGGGGGACCACCCGTTTCCGTCCAGCTCAGGTCGAGCACACGCCCGGCCTCTCGCCGATCGACGCTCCAACGCACCACGATCCGCCCGGATGGCAGCGACAGCGCACCGTGCTTGGTGGCATTCGTGGTCAACTCGTGGATCGCCATGCCGGTGGGGACGGCGAGGTCCGCGGCCAGTTCGATCGCCGGTCCGTCGAGGATGATCCGGCTGGTCGTCGCATCGTTGTAATGACCGAGTTCGTTCTGCAGCAGCTCGCGCAGCGGGGCCGTCTGCCAGTAATCCTCGGTGAGCAGGTTGTGCGTCTTGCCCAGCGAGACGATCCGGTCCGAGAACGAATGATAGAACGTGTTCACATCCTTGGTGGAGCGCGCCGTCGCTCCGAGCAGTCCCTGGACGGTGGCGAGCGTGTTCTTGACGCGGTGGTGAAGCTCGCGGATCAGCAGGGCCTGCCGCTCGTGCGTCCGTTGGCGTTCCTCAAGATAGGCTTGCACTTCGCGCTGCCGCCGCCGGGCGCGGAGGGCGGAGCGCACCGCATTGGCCAACACCGCCGGGTGGAAGGGACGTTCCAGCACCGTCACGTTGCCCAGGAGATCGGTGAGCCGCACATCCGGCGAGCCGCCGCGAGAGCTGAGCAGCACGAAGGGAAAATCCGACCAGGGCGGCTGCCGTTCGACCCAGCGGGCGATGGCGTTGCGGTCCCAGCGCAGTAGCGCTTCCTCGGTCATCACCGCGCAGGCGGCGCCATCGAGGCCGGCCACCAGGGCGTCGAGGGTCGAGATCGACTCAGAGGCGATACCGACTTCCGCCAGGATCGCCGAGGCCACTGACGCATCACGTCCCAGGGGCGCGAGGATCAGGACGACCGGTTCAGGATGCGGCATCGCGTCCGGGCTCGTCCAGGGACTCTCCATCGGCCCCGACCCGTTCAACGAGGAGATTGTCGCCGTTCCCGTCATAGGTGGGCACGCCCGTCAGGACGCCGCGAAATTTCCGCAGGGGTTCGCCGACGCGCAATCCGCTGGCGTCGATCTTGAACTCGCGGATCGTGTCCTCGTGCGGACCGGTCCGCTTCTTGAGAACGGACAAGGCCCGGCGAACCCGGCCAGCGGCCTCGAAGAACCGCAGCATCACGACGGTGTCGCTGACATAGGTCAGGTCCACCGGCGATTCCATCTTCCCCACCATGCCGTGCTGGGCGAGGATCAGGATCGTCACCACGCCCTGCTGGTTCAGGTAGGTGACGAGCTCGTGCATCTGCATGACGAGGAAAGGCTGGCCCGCCATGGCGGTCATGTAGCCGGTCAGGCTGTCGATGATGACGATCCTGGCCGCATCGTGCTCCACGGCATCGCGGATACGTCCCGCGAAATCGCCGGGCGAGACGTCGGCGGGGTCGATCTGCTCGATCTGCAGCGATCCGGCCTCGATGAAATCCGCCAGGGGCATGCCCACGCTCCGGGCACGTCGCAACAGGATGCCGCGCGTCTCGTCGAAGCTGATGATCAGGCCGCGTTCGCCGCGCCGGAGGGCGGCCACCAGGTAGCTCATGGCGAGCGTGGATTTGCCGGCACCCGACGGACCGACAATGAGGCTCGTCGTTCCCCGGTCGAGGCCGCCGCCCAGAACCCGATCGAGCTCGGCGACGCCGCTTTCCACCGAGCCCGCCTCGAAGCTGCTGGGATGGTCACTCGCGATCAGGCGCGGATGCACCAGGATGCCGCCCTTGCGGATAGCGAAGTCGTGGTAGCCGCCCTGGTACTCCGTGCCCCGCATCTTGATGACGTGGACGCGCCGCCGCGGGGCACCATAGGCCGGCGTCAGCTGTTCGAGCCGGATCACCGCGTGGCTGATGGAATGCAGGTTGAGGTCGTCATGCTCGGCGCTGAGATCGTCGAGCATCAGCGCGGTGATGTCGTTGAGGAGGAAGTAGCTCTTCAGTGCGAGCACCTGGCGCCGGTAGCGCAGCGACCCTTGTGACAGCAACCTGATCTCCGACAGGCTGTCGAACACGACACGGCTCGGCTTCACGCGCTCCATCTCGCTCAGGGCCATGCGCACGGTTTCACCGAGCTCGAGGTCGGACGAATGGACGAGGCTCTGCTGCAGCTTCGAATCCAGGCTGAGTTCCGGCGGAACGAGTTCGTAGATCTCGATCCCCTCCAGCGACCAGCCATGCCGCTCAGAGACGGACATCAGCTCGCGGCGGCTCTCCGACAGGGTGATGTAGAGGCATGTCTCGCCCCGCGCGGCGCCGTCGAGAAGAAACTGGAGGCCGAGTGTCGTCTTGCCGCCACCGGGCCGTCCCTCGATGAGATGGGCACGCTGGGCCGCGTATCCCCCCGCCAGAATCACATCGAGCCCCGGAACTCCCGTGGGAATCGGTTGGGCATCGGGGGCGGGACTGGCTGACATCGTCGTGTCCGGTGGGTACGGCATGATCGCAGCATAAGTTTCCGCGCCGGCCCTGTCCCCGATAAATCGGCCACAGTGCGGATCCATCCCGTACGGGACGGATCGGATACCGCCTTTGCAGATTGCCGCGTACCGCATTATCAGACCGTGCCGTTGCGCTGCGAGGCGGCCTCCGATTCCGCTTCGCGCTCCTCCAACCCGCCCGACATTCCGGAGTTCGGATCCCTTATGCGCGAACCGAACGCGATCGATTTCTGGCGCGGCCTCGCCCTCGTGACGATCTACGTCAACCACATCCCGGGCAACACGTTCGAGCGCTACACCTACTCGCAATACGGCATTTCGGATGCGGCGGAGCTGTTCGTCTTCCTCGCCGGATGGTCGATCGGGATCGCCACGCGCGGGCGCGACGGACGACCCGAACCGCGCCTGAAAAGCGTCCTGAGACTGCTGTCACGCACGATCGAAGTCTATCGTGCCCAGATCACGACGATGGCCATCGCATTGGCCATGATTGCCGGGACGGCGTTGCTTCTGGACAATCCGCTTCTGCTTGAGTGGCACAACGCCGGCGGCTTCTTCGCCGATCCTATACAGACCACCGTCGGTTTCGTGCTGCTCACGCATCAGCTCGGCTTCTTCAACATCCTGCCGCTCTACGTGGTGCTTCTCGGCATCGCCCCCGTCTTCATCCTGGTGGCCCGGGTGAGCCGCGTCGCGGCGCTGGGGCTGTCCTTCTCGCTCTATGCCGCAAGCCTCGTCTTCGAATGGAACCTGCCATCCTGGCCGGGGGAGGGGGATTGGTTCTTCGATCCTCTGTGCTGGCAGCTCCTGCTCGTACTCGGATTCGTCGGCCAGGATCTGAACCGCGAATCCGACACGCTCCGGCGCTGGTCAAAGCGACTGATGCCCGTGGGCGTCGTCATCGTCGTGCTCGGCATCGTGCTATCGGTGTTCGATCTCAGGCCCGACCCGTTGCTCGTTCCCGATCCACGCCTCGTCTTCTCCTTCGACAAGACCTACCTGTCGCCCGCCCGGCTGATCCACTTCATCGGAGTGCTGCTGGCCTTCCAAGGGGTCTACGCGCTCATCGTCCCGCATGTCGGCGCGGTCGGTCGATATTTGACGGGACTCGGTCGTAATTCACTGGCAGTCTTCTCCATCGGCTCGCTCCTGAGCCTCGCCGCACAACTCGTGCGGTTCTGGACGGGGGGCGGCATCCTGATTGATGTCGGCGTCATGGGATTCGGCTTGTTCGCTCTGGGCTTCACTGCATGGTTCGTCGAATGGCGCTCGCGCAAACCTCGGCACTCCTGATCTCCCTCGGCCTCGCCTCGCTGGGAATGATCGTCGGATCATCGCAGGCCGGGGCGGAGGGCGGTGCGACGATCGTCTCACCGCCGACCGCAGCGGCGCCCGCTCCGGGCGGCGAGGCGTCGGAGGCCGTCGATGTGAGCCTGTCGCCCGAATGCCGGGTTCCCGGTTCCAAGCTCTACACCCTCGCCCGGTTGAACTCGGTCAAAGCGGCGCTCAAGGAGAAGCGTCCGGTCCGCGTTCTGGCCATCGGTTCGTCCTCGGCCGGTGCCGGGGCCTCGGCGACCTATCCGGTCAAGCTGGAGACGGCACTGGAACGCTCGCTTCCCAATGTGGATGTGGAAGTCGAGAGCCGGGGCATGCAGGGTGAGATAGCCTCCGGCGCGGCGGAGCGCCTGCGCAGTATGGTGGCAGAGGTGGAGCCCGATCTCGTGGTCTGGCAAGTCGGCACCCACGATGCACTCGCCCGCGTCGATCTCGATGCCTTCGCGAGCGCCCTCGACGAAACGGTTCAGTGGATCAAGTCGCACGATATCGACGTGGTGCTGGTCAATCCCGTCTACACGGCATCGCTGGCCCAGGACGAGTATTACAGCAGCATCGTCCGCAAGGTGCAGGAAGTGGCCCTGCGCGAAGGCGTTCCGCTGGTGCAGCGCTACGAGGCGATGCGCTACCTGTCCGGCAGTAGCGACAAGGGCGAAGCGCACATGCTGGGGCGCCAGTTCCGCCTCAACGACCTCGGCCTGCGCTGCATGGCCGAACACGTGACGCGGGCCATCACTCTCTCCCTGCTACAGCCCGACCCTGCGGCGACGGGGACGGCCAGCGCGCCGGCCCTGATCGTCGCGCCGCCGAAGGATGCGTCGGTCAAGCCGTCGCCCCCACGGAGCGGCGGTGCATCGGTGGAGGACAAGCCCTGACGCTCACGGCGATTCGCGCACTCTGTTTCCTTTGACGCCGCTGCAACGGGTGTCGCTTTGAACACCGATGCCGGAACGATGCGAAAAAAGCTCCGGTATTGCGTGACCTCGTCCGAAGACAGGCGTCCTGTTGCCGGAACGAGGCCAGGGCCTGACTTGAGATCTCGAAGGGGCGACGTGAGCTTAGCAACTGATGGGACGGAGGGTCGCACCTTCGGAGCGGTGATCGTCCGCTTCAAGACGTTCCGCGCAGGTGCCGCGGGAGCGGCACTCGACGTCTTCACCATCCGTATCGCTGCCGCCTTCTTCGCCTACGGGGCGCAAGTGCTGATGGCGCGCCTAATGGGGCGGACGGAATATGGGATATTCGCCTCGATCTGGGTCTGGATCGCCATCCTCGGGCATTCCTCGACACTGGGTTTCGCCCAGGGCGCCTGCCGTTTCCTGCCCGCCGACCAAGCACGGGCCGACCTTGCCCATGTCCGGGGGTTCCTCATCGGGGGCGCATGGGTGAGTGCCGCGTGCGCCTGCACCGTCGCATGCATCGGCCTCGCGCTAGTCTGGATGCAGGGTACCCTCCTCGGAGGACCGTATGCCGGACCACTGCTCGTCGCCGCGCTTGTCCTGCCGCTCTTCACCCTGCAAGACTATCTCGAGGGCGTCGCCCGCAGCCAGAACTGGGCGGTGGTCGCCATCGCGCCACCCTATCTCCTCCGCCAGTGCCTGATCATGGCCGCCATGGCGGGAGCCGTCGCCGCGGGAGCGCCGGCGCAGGCTTGGGTTGCCGTCGCCTGCACCTTGGTCGCCACCGGGATCGCCCTGGCGATCCAAGCGTGGCTCCTGATCCTGCGCCTTCGCGCCGTTCTGCCCTCGGAGACACCGCGATACCGTTGGCGGATCTGGCTCCGGGTATGCCTGCCAATCGCGGCGGGTGATCTTGCCCATTCCGCCTTCACCATGATCGACGTGGTCATCCTGAGTATGATGATGCCGCCGACGGCTGTGGCCCTCTACTTCGTCGCGACCCGGATCCAGCAATTCGTCCCCTTCGTGCATTATGCCGCATCCGCGGCCACCGCTCAGCGTTTCGCCGCCATCCATGCGTCCCGGGATGCTCCGGGCCTGAAACGCTTCGTCCGCATCCAGGCCCGGCTCACCTTCGCCGCCACCGTGACGGTCGGTCTCGTCATCGTGGCGGCGGGACAGTTCCTGCTCGCGATGTTCGGACCGGAATTCGGCGCGAGCTTCCCGCTCCTCGCCGTGCTTGTTGTGGGCAATGTCGGCGCAAGCCTGTTCGGGCCGGGGGAGGACCTGCTGACCATGATCGACGGCGAACGTCTGTGCGCCGCCATCACACTGGCAACGCTGGCCGTGGCAGCCCTTCTGTGTGTGGTCCTCGTCCCGTCGATGGGCGTGATGGGGGCCGCCATCGCAATGGCGCTGGCCAGCATCCTTCGCGGAGCCGGCATGGCGCTGGCGGCTTTTCTCGTACACGGCATCGTGACACCGGTTCTGTGGTTCCCAGGCCGCGTGGCTTCATGAAGACCGAGCATGGAGGGACGAACGGCCGACGCTCCGTCTCGATCGTCACCTATTCGGACTTGGCCGCCGATCCCGGTGCCTGGGACGCGCTGATGGGCCGGGCCCTCACGACGCATCCGCATTACAGCCGCCACGTCATCGCCGCCCACCACGCCGCGGGACTCGCCGATGCGGACCTCGCTTTCGTTGCCGTGCGGGGTCCGAGCGGCCTCGATGCGCTACTGCCGTTCGCATTCAAGCGCGATGTCTGCCGGCTCGGAGCGAGGGTGGCGCGCCCTTTCCTCTCACCCTTCATCACGCAGACGAGCCCGCTGGTCGCCGACGACCCGGACCTGCCGGAAATTCTCGACCTGCTGGTGGCGGGTCTGCGATCCGCCTCCGGCGGCCGCCTCTGGCGCTGGCCGCTGCTTCCCACCTCGACGAGGCTCGGTGCCGAACTGCTCGCGGCGATGGATCGGGCGGGCTGGCAGCACGGCATCGCACACAATTTCGAGCGACCGATCGTAGAGCGCCGCACCTCATATGACGCCTTCCTCGCAGGTCATCCGAACCGGTCGCGCATGAAGGATCTGAACCGTCGCGATCGGCGTCTATCGAAGCGTGGTACGCTCATCCTCGATGTCGCCACCGATGGCGCACACCTGCGCGATGCCGTCACCAGCTTCCTGAGTCTGGAACGGGCCGGATGGAAGGGCAGAGCCGGAACGGCGCTGACTTGTCAGCCCCAGCACGAGGCTTTCGCGCGAGCCCTCTTCGCCGACGGGAGCGGCCCGATCGGCCTACGCGCCGATATCCTTCGGCTCGACGGTCGCCCCCTCTCGATCAGCCTCGCCCTGCTGACAGGTGGCACGGTCACGCTTCTGAAGACGACCTATGACGAGACCGAGCGCTCCAGCGCTCCGGGGCTCCTGCTCGAGGCACGGATCATCGAAACGCTGCACGAGACGAGGTTCGCCCGGCGGCTCGATTCGGCAACGCTGGCCGGTTCCGTCCTGGAAGATGTCTTTCCGGACCGGGAGACGATCTGCGAGATCGTCGCCGCCCCGCGCAGGGCGTCCCGCTTGCTCCCCGTAGATCGACGGATTCGCCTCGCCATGATCGAACGCGATGCCAAGGCGCTGATCAAGCGGGTATTGGGCAGGCGCTGACGCGCGGGCGCAGCCGTGCTACTCGGCCCGTTCGGCACGCCAGACAGGAACCATCCGCATGCGTCGTCCGCTTCTTGCCCTCACCGGAGCCTTGTTGATCGCCATGACCGCTTCCGCATCCGCCGAGACCGTGACCACGCCTTCGGGCCTTCAATATCGCGACGAAGTCGTCGGCACCGGCACCTCGCCACAGACCGGCAAGAAGGTCAGCGTCCATTACACCGGCTGGCTCGACGATGGTGGCAAGCCCGGCAAGAAGTTCGACTCCTCCCGCGACCGGGGCCAGCCCTTCAGCTTCACCCTCGGTATCGGACAGGTCATCGGCGGCTGGGACCAGGGGGTCGCCACGATGAAGGTCGGCGGCAAGCGCACGCTCATCATCCCATCCGACCTCGGCTATGGCGCACGCGGCGCCGGTGGCCTGATCCCCCCGAACGCCACGCTCATCTTCGACGTCGAACTGCTCGGCGTGAACTGAAGGCCGGCTGGAGAACGGCGCGGCCCCGGTCCTAACCTTGAGGTACCGGGAGCCCTGAAAGACACTTCCGGTGCGGCTGCAGGCGTTGAAGAGCGTCGCCTGCAGCCCTCTTGGAACATAAGGAACAGGTCGCGAGACCGAGAAGCTCCCGAGCCGCGTAGGGTTCGGCGACGTCCCGGCCGCGGCGAAACCCCGTTCGATGGCTAGCCCGACGAGTTCAGCGCTGCTGGCTGCCAATTGGTGCTCCGGGACGCGGATCTTTTTTCCAGTCCGCACCGCATCGTCCTCGCGCGCATGCGCCCGATCCAATACCTCGGCCAGATGCCGGCCGGTGCCGGCGGCGGTCCAGGTCGCCCGGGGGTAGGATCCGTTTCAGCTCCCCGAGGAGCAGGTCGAGGGGGCGCTCATTGGCAGGAAGAGCGTTCTTCAGGCGGGTGACGAAGGGACGCGGGGACGGGCATTCTTCAACCCCTCATCGAGAAGGCGCCGGGCGCCGTACAGGTGCGAGAGGTCGAAGATCTCGATTTCGGCGCACCGCGGATAAGACAATCAAGAGATGCCGAGGGCGCGGATGAGAAGAAGGCTGATGGCGAGGAGGACGGCCAGAGAGCCGGTGACGGCAAGCGTCACCCGCCCGCCCATGCGGGCCAGGACCCGGACATCGACGCCCAGGCCCAGGGCGGCCATGGACATGATCGTCAAGAATCCAGCCAGTTGCCTCACCGGCCCGGAGGCCGCCTCAGGGATCAGGCCGAGGGAACGCAGGCTGGCCAGCCCGAGAAAACCCAGGATGAACCAGGGAACGAGCTTCGTGAAGCCGAGCCGCCCCGTCGATGCTTTCCGAACTCCGTCTTCCAAGGCAAGCCGATGGGCGATGAGCGAGAATGCGATGACGACGGGGCCGAGCATCAATACACGCACCAGCTTGACCAGCGTGCCGACCTGGGTGCTGAGCAGCCCCACCGGCACCGTGGCGGCGAGCACCTGCGGCACGGCATAGACGGTTAGGCCGGCCAGCACCCCGTACTGGTGATCCGATAGGCCAACGAGGGGGATGAAGAGGGGCAGGCCGAGCACCATCAACACGCCGAGCACGGCGGTGAAGGCGATGGAGCCGGCGACGTCCTTGCTATCGGCTCCGATCACCGGCGCCACGGCGGCGATGGCCGAATTTCCGCAGATGGCGTTGCCGCAGGCAACCAGGATCGCCATCCGGGCCGGCAGGCCGAGACCACGGCAGATCGCGTAACTCGAGACGATCGCCAGCAACACCGTGCCGACGATGCCGGTGAGAAGCGCGGGTCCTGAGGCGACGATGGCGCCGAGGCTGACCGACGCTCCCATCAACGTCACGGCCAGTTCGAGCAGTTGCTTCGCGCTGAAGGCAATCCCTGCCCGGAAGCGCTTTCCCGGCATCCAGACGGTGCGGATCGCAATGCCGAACAGGATCGCGATCACGAGCGCTTCGATATAGGGGTGCCCGGTGGCCCGCTCCTCCCAGGCTTGGATGGCTATGGCGATCCCGGTGACACCGAGGCAGAGGACGATGCCCGGCAGAAGCGACGATCGCCGATGCGACGTGGCCGCTCCCGTCGGGATTGTCAGATTCGAGGATGCCTTCACGCCCATTCCACCCGCTCGGAGTTGCCTCCAGGCTCCCCGAAAAAACTTCCACATGGCTCGACAAAAATAGAAAGTCACACTCCATACCGTGGGAATTTCAAAAGTCTTATCCATTGATCGCTGGCACGCAAAGCCCGATCTTACCGATCATGACTACGTGCTCCGACGTCACCGCCACCAGCTTCGATCCGTATGGCGAGCCGGTGGGAGAAGAGCGCACCACGCACATGGTGCAGGGCGATCGTCGGGCGCGCAATGCCGCTATCGCGATCTTCTGGACACTCGCCCTGACTTTGACTGCGGGGCGGGTTTATTTGAACGATCAGCCACTTGGCCATGCCTTGATACTTGCGAAAACGCAGATCGGGGCGTTCGTCACGGCCATACGTTGACGTGATGTCGATGGCTGTCGACCAATACGTGTCGGCGAGATAACGCGGCGATCGCTTTCTTGATCGGGGCATAAGATACAGCCACCGTTTTCATCATTTGGCCGGTATGGACGCAGGGCAACCGGGCAGAGCACAGCGCAAATTTACCGACCCGGACATCCGGATCCTGCCAGGCGCGAGGGCCTCGTGCAGGGCGACAACGGGCAGATTGCCGTCGATGACGCGAATGAGATCATCGTAGCGCATCGCCCTATTACGACGTCCGCCGACTCCCGCGCCCTGGTGCCGATCATCGACGACGTCCGCAGTCATTTCGGGCATCAGTCGTTCGAGGTCTCCGGCGATGCAGGCTTTACCAACCGAGGTAAACTTGGCTGCTCTGAGGGAGCGGCCGATTACCGCCTAGCTGGCTCCGGGTTGGGCGCGTCATAGAAAGGCGGATGCGGCCGGCCTTCTCACGCTGACGAAATACACCCCCGATGCGAGCGATGGCCGCGTGGATGAAACGGGCTGGCCGCCGGAGCCGCTACCGCCTGAGGAAGCATATCGTCGAGCCGGTGTTTGTGCAGATCAAGCAGGCCAGAGGCTTCCCGAAGCTCTTGCTCCTGGGCCTCCATGAGGTTCGGAACTTATAATACATTGTAAATAGAGGACGGAGCGCGGATTTCTCCGCGCGCCGTCCTTTCAAACGCAGCTTCATATCATTCGAATAGAGAGAAGTACTACCAAAACCGCAATGTTCTATTGCCCGTCGTAATAGCGGTTTTTCTCTAACACCATCACGAGCAGCCTGTCGTTCCGCCACACGTGTCGCATTTCAAGCAAGTTCCGTTACGCACGAGCGTGAAGTTCGCGCATTCGGGGCAGGATTCTCCGACATAGCCCTTCATCTTGGCCTCCGCCCGCCGATCCGAGACAGTCCGCTCGGCCTTGGCGAAGGGGAGGGCGGTTACGAGGCTTTCGGCTTGGCCCGCCAGCTCCGGTTCGGCCTTCAATGCCGTCGCTCCCCGCAGGGCATGAACGACGCCGCCGGCTGGGGAACTCGTTCCGGCGTTACCGGAGCCGATGCCCATCGTGCCGCCGCCGGGGCCGCCCTGGATGAGGGTAAGCCGGTCGGCCGATCCGCGCAGCAGGCCGCGCGAGACGACGCTGGACGCCACGGGATCCGGCTTGTCGCCGCCGCTGCGGCTCCCTTCGCCCTCACCCTTGCCCATCACCGTGTTGCCGATTTCCGAGGGGTCGACATGGGCGAGATCCATCCTGCCGAGATACGAGATCGCCAACTCGCGGAACACGTAGTCGAGGATCGAGGTAGCGTTCTTGATCGCGTCGTTGCCTTGGACAAATCCGGCCGGCTCGAACCGGGTGAAGGTGAAGGCGTCGACATACTCTTCCATCGGCACGCCGTATTGAAGGCCGATCGAAATCGCGATGGCGAAGTTGTTCATCAGCGAACGGAAGGCGGCGCCTTCCTTGTGCATGTCGATGAAGATCTCGCCGATGCGGCCATCCTCATATTCGCCGGTCCGCAGATAGACCTTGTGGCCGCCGACAACAGCCTTCTGAGTATAGCCCTTGCGCCGATCGGGTAGCTTCTCGCGCGAGCGGATACGCTCGACGCGCTCAATCACCCGTTCGACAATTTTTTCCGCGAGCTGCGCTGCCTTGGCGGTGGCCGGTTGCGCCACCAGAGCTTCGATGGCCTCCTCGGTATCCTCCTCCTCGTCGGCGATGAGCGCCGAGTTCAGGGGCTGAGAGAGCTTCGAGCCGTCGCGGTAGAGGGCGTTGGCCTTGAGGGCCAGCGTCCAAGACAGCTTGTAGGCGTTCTTGCAATCCTCGACCGTGGCGTCGTTGGGCATGTTGATGGTCTTAGAGATAGCCCCAGAGATGAAGGGCTGCGCCGCCGCCATCATGCGGATGTGGCTCTCCACCGAGAGGTAGCGCTTGCCGATGCGCCCGCACGGGTTGGCGCAATCGAAGACCGCGTAATGCTCCTGCTTGAGGAAGGGGGCTCCCTCGAGAGTCATCGCGCCGCAGATATGCGTGTTGGCTGCCTCGATGTCCTTCTTCGAATAGCCGAGGAAGGGCAGGATCTCGAAAGTCGGGTCGGCGAGCTTATCGGCAGGAACCTGAAGCACGTCCTTGAGGAAGTCGTCGCCGAGGGTCCAGCGGTTGAACACGAACTTGATGTCGAAGGCCGACTTCAGTCCCGCCTCGATGGCCGCGATCTTGTCGTCGGTGAAGCCTTTGGCGCGCAGGGAACCCGGGTTGATGGCGGGAGCCTGCCCCATCGAACCGTGGCCGACGGCATAGGCCTCGATCTCGGCAATCTCCGATTCGCGGTAGCCGAGGGAACGCAAGGCGTTCGGTACAGCACGGTTGATGATCTTGAAGTAACCGCCACCCGCGAGCTTCTTGAACTTCACCAGGGCGAAGTCCGGTTCGATACCGGTGGTGTCACAATCCATCACGAGGCCAATCGTGCCGGTGGGCGCGATGACGGTGGCCTGGGCGTTGCGGTAGCCGTGCTCCTCGCCCAGCGAGAGGGCGCGGTCCCACGCCACCTTGGCGCGTTCCGCCAGGTTCGTTTGAGGAATGTTGGCGATGTCGAGGGGGACGGGGGCGATCGAGAGGAACTCGTAGCCCGCAGCCTCGCCATGCGCCGCGCGGCGATGGTTACGGATGACCTTCAGCATGGCATCCGCGTTCTCGTCGTAGCCCGGGAATGGCCCGAGTTCGGCAGCCATTTCCGCCGAGGTTGCGTAGGCGACACCAGTCATGATGGCGGTCAGGGCACCGGCCAGAGCCCGACCCTTATGCGAATCGTAAGGCAGGCCCATGCTCATCAACAGGCCGCCGATATTGGCGTAGCCGAGACCGAGGGTGCGGTAGCGGTAGGAAAGCTCCGCGATCTCCTTCGACGGGAACTGCGCCATCATCACCGAAATCTCGAGGACCACGGTCCAGAGCCGGTTGAGGTGCTCGAAGGCGGCTACGTCGAACTCGCCGCTGGCCTGATCGTACATCGTCAGCAGGTTGGCGGAGGCGAGATTGCAGGCCGTGTCGTCGAGGAACATGTACTCGGAGCACGGGTTCGACGCACGGATCCGGCCAGCGGACGGGCAGGTGTGCCAATCGTTCATGGTCGTATTAAAATGCAGGCCCGGATCGGCGGATGCCCAAGCGGCTTCGCCGATCTTATCCCAGAGCTCGCGGGCCTGGACCGTCTTCACGGACTTGCCGGTGGTCCGAGCCGTCAGATGCCATTCCTCGTCACGCTCCACCGCGCGCAAAAAGTCGTCGGTAAGCGAGACGGAGTTGTTCGAGTTCTGGCCGGCAACCGTCAGATAGGCCTCGGAATCCCAATCGGTGTCGTAGACCGGGAAATCGATCTTGGTGAAACCCTGGCGGGCGAACTGGATGACGCGCTTGGTGTAGCCGTCCGGCACCATCTCCTTGCGGGCGGCCTTCACGGCCTTCTTGAGGACGGGATTGCGCTCGATGTCGAAACAGGCATCACCCTCGGCTTCGCACTGGGTGCAGGCCTTCATCACTGCCTGGAGGTGCTTGGAAACGATCTTGGAGCCTGTGACGAGGGCGGCGACCTTCTGCTCCTCCTTCACCTTCCAATCGATGTACTGCTCGATATCCGGGTGGTCGATGTCGACGATGACCATCTTGGCGGCGCGCCGGGTGGTGCCACCGGACTTGATCGCGCCGGCCGCCCGGTCGCCGATCTTCAGGAACGACATCAGGCCCGACGACTTGCCGCCCCCGCCGAGCTTTTCGTTCTCGCCGCGCAGCATGGAGAAGTTGGAGCCGGTGCCCGAGCCATACTTGAACAGGCGCGCCTCACGGACCCACAGGTCCATGATGCCGCCCTCGTTGACGAGGTCGTCCTGCACACCCTGGATGAAGCAGGCATGCGGCTGCGGGTGCTCGTAGGACGAGGCCGACTTCACCAGTTCGCCGGTGCGGTAATCGACATAGTGATGGCCCTGCGCCGGACCGTCGATGCCGTAGGCCCAGTGGAGACCGGTGTTGAACCATTGCGGCGAGTTCGGCGCGACCATCTGCTTGGCCAGCATGAAGCGAAGCTCGTCGAGGAACGCGGATGCGTCCTCCTCCGAGGTGAAGTAGCCGCCCTTCCAGCCCCAATAGGTCCAGCAGCCGGCGAGCCGGTCGAACACTTGGGTGGATGAGATCTCGGAGCCGGAGCGCTCCGCCTCCGGCAGTTCCGCCAGGGCGGCCTCGTCGGCCACAGAACGCCACAGGAAGGAGGGAACGTCGTTCTCCTCAACCTTCTTCAGGCGCGCCGGCACGCCGGCCTTACGGAAGTACTTCTGCGCCAGCACGTCGCTGGCGACCTGGCTCCAACTGTCAGGCACCGAGATGCCGTCGAGGCGGAAGACAATGGATCCGTCCGGGTTGCGGATCTCGCTCAACGCCTTGCGGAAGGCGATGGTCGCGTAGGGGGATTGCCCGGCCGTGGTGTAACGCCGCTCGAACCGCATGAACCCTGTATCCCTTGTCGAAGAGTCGACGATGCCGCCGCGCCCTGCGCAGCCGCCGATTCACTGAAGTCTGACGAAGGCAAGCGCTCGCGAACGCTCGCGATGCGCTGTCAGATGGCCGAAAATGCTTAGGGCTACCGGACCGAACCCGTCGTCCCGGCGACCCTCGAAAGCTATCTCGGACACGCCGTCCACGTCAACAACTTGTGTGTGCCGGCTACGTTCCGCGCTATATGTTGTGGTGCTACCGTAAAACCTGTGGATATCGCGGCGGCGGCGATAAGTGCTGTTTTCCATTGCGGGAATCCGGCTGGAAAATTTCTGCGTTCACAGGGCGGACGCCGCCTCGGCCATGTAAGCTTTTGGTTAAGGCGCGTTGGCTGTGTGATTCCCGCCGCACCGCCCCAGGAGCCTGATCGCTGATCGCGCGCCGATGGCTGTCCCCGGTCCGACTCGCGCTGGACTTCGTGCCGGCCCCTGACCATAGTCCGGCCATCGAAGGACGGGCGGTCGCGCCGGTCCGGTTCAGGCAAGTGCGATGGCTCTCAAGGACACGCTTCTGCGGATCTTCACATGGTGGAACGGGCAGACCATGTCGCTCGCCGTCATGACGGCCCGTCACGGCCAGCTGGTCGGCAAAGACGATTTCGGGAACACCTATTACAAGGCCATCGGACCGCTGATCGACCGCTCGGTCGGGCCGGAGCGCCGGTGGGTCGTCTATAACGGCTATGCCGATGCATCGAAGGTCCCGCCCGGCTGGCGCGGCTGGCTATGCCATAACGGTGACGTTCCCCCGAGTGAGGAGAGCTACACCCCGCGCGAGTGGCAGAAGCCGCATGTGGAGAATCTCACCGGAACCAGCGCGGCGTACCGTCCGAAGGGATCCCAACTCAATCCGGGCAACAAGGTCGTGACGGGTGGTGACTACGCGGCCTGGAGCCCGGAATAGCGCTTCGCCGAATGAGAGCGGCCGCCGACGCCGGATCCAGCACCCATGATCGGGCTGCCCTTTTTACACCATGCTTGGCCTGTCTATCGGTGCATGACATCGCGACCGCCCTGGCTTAGGGCAGACGCCTCTTAGTCCCGCGCCGGGTAAGCCGCATGCTCGTTCACCGCAATCTGCATCTCGCCATCAGAGCCGGCCTTCTGTTCGCGGGCACCGCGGCGCTCGGCCTGCCGATGACGGGCCATGCCCTCGCCGACAAGATCAAGAACCCGACCGCGGTGTTCTCCGGCCTCGACAAGATCACGGGGCGGATCGTGTCGTTCGAAGTCGCGGTGGACGAGACCGTTCAGTTCGGCGCCCTGCAGATGACCCCGCGCGTCTGCTACAGCCGGCCGCCCACCGAGAGCCCAAAGACCACGGCCTTCCTCGAAGTCGATGAGGTAACCCTCGACAACAAGTACCGCCGCATCTTCACCGGCTGGATGTTCGCGGCGAGCCCCGGGCTGCATGCGATCGAGCATCCGATCTACGACGTGTGGCTCGTGGATTGCAAAGGTGGCAACGACATCATCGCCGAGGCCCGCGAGCAGGAAGACGTGCCCGCCATGGCGTCGAAGCCGGAGAAGACCAAGCGCCAGCGGAACTCGGACCCGACGCGTACGGCCCAACAGGTTAACCCGAACGGGCAGGTCGATGTGGAGGCGCCGCGCGGAGTTCCGGTGCAGCCGAAGCAGAAGCCATCGCGGAAATTCTTCCCGACCAACGAAGGCCCGGCCCCCGCGCCGCCGCCTCAGCAGCCGCAATCGATCTTCGACGCCATCTTCCGGTAGGATCGGCCGGGCAACCGAGTTTTGCTTCATGCCCGATGCCGTCACCCTTCTGGCTTTCGCGGGCGTTTCCCTCGGGATGGTGCTGACGCCAGGGCCGAACATGGCCTATTTGGTCTCCCGCGCGATCTGCCAGGGCCGCGGGGCGGCGCTGGTCTCCCTCGGCGGGGTCGCGCTGGGCTTCGTCGTCTACATGCTCTGTGCCGCCTTCGGCATCACCGCTCTGATCCTGGCGATCCCCTACGCATACGACGCGCTAAGACTGACTGGCGCCCTCTATCTCGGTTACCTTGCCTGGCAGGCGCTGAAGCCTGGTGGCCGCTCACCGTTCGAGGTGAGACGGCTCGCCCCCGATAGCCGGAAGCGGCTCTTCGCCATGGGCTTCCTCACCAACCTCCTCAATCCGAAGATCGCGATGCTCTATCTCGCGCTCATGCCGCAATTCGTGACACCCACGGGCGGCTCGGTGCTGGGACAGACACTGATGCTGGGCTCCGTCCAGATCGCGATCAGCGTCGCGGTGAATGCGCTGATCGCGTTGGCGGCAGGATCGATCGCCGTCTTTCTGTCGCGCAATCCCGGATGGCTGAAAGCCCAGCGCTGGATCATGGGCGGCGTTCTCGGAAGTCTCGCCCTGCGCATGGCGCTCGACAGAACCCGCTGACGCGCACCGAGATTCATGTCTGCCGAGCGATCGAGGTGAGCACCTCCTCGCCACTCACGGCCCGCTCCTTCGGCCAGACATCCCAAACCGCTTCCTCAGCGATCGCCTCCGCGAGCCGTCGTTTGTAGACATGGCGCGGCACTTCCTCCGCTCCGAACTGGATCAGATGGTCCGTGACGAACTGCGTATCGGCGAGGCGATATCCACCCATCCGCAACCTCGCCATCAGATGGACAAGGGCAACCTTCGATGCATCGCGGGAGACGTGGAACATGCTCTCGCCGAAGAATGCCGCTCCGAGCGATACGCCGTAGAGTCCGCCGACGATCCGTCCCTCCGCATAGACTTCGATCGTATGGGCATGGCCGGCATCATAGAGGGCACGGTAGAGTTCTCGGATACGTGCGTTGATCCAGGTCTTCTCCCCGTCGCCTCGAGGAGCAGCGCAGCCGGCGATCACGCCATCGAAATCGAAATCTGTCCGAACCTCAAAACGGTTGGACCTTATTGTACGGGCGAGCCGACGGGAGACGTGGAAACGGTCGATCGGCAGAACTCCGCGTGCTTTCGGCTCGACCCAATAGATGGTCGGGTCATCGGCATCTTCCGCCATGGGAAAGATTCCGGCGGCATAGGCCTTCAGCAAGATCTGCGGAGTGATGTCCACGCGGTCGCCGTCGTGGTCGTGCTGCATGATGACCAATGTGACGCTTCGGACGTGCGAAAGCCAGAGGGCGGACGCATCACCCAGCGTCGCGCCCAACGAAAAACGGCGGAGCTTTCGCTCCGCCGTCTCGTCTTGTGACAAGGATCGATTTCAGAATTCGGGACCGCCCGAAGTCGTACCGAGATTGGGGTTGGAACGCTGGTTCTGCTCGGCATTGCCGCCCTTCGCGGAATCCTCGAACACCGCCTCGCGGTTCGAAATGAAGGGGCGGCTACGAACGCTGCCGGTATCCTCGACATCGACGCGACCTTCGGCATCACGATAAGTGCCGTCGGCTTGCGTGCCGGTCATCGGGACGATGCGGTCGGGCGCACCGATATATGCGGATGGTGACTGGGCGAAGGCGGCGGTGGCGCTCAGGGAGGCGGCCAACACGGCGATGGTCAGGGTGCGCATGAATATCTCGATTGTCATAAGGGTGATCGGCCTCTCGGTAGCTGCCTGCTGATGTCGGAAAAGGCGCTTGCCGGGCCGGGGTGGTCGGATAAGCTCTGTCGTCGCTAGGCGTTCCCCTTGTAGTGAGCCGGCAATGTGTCGCATCTCAATGGGGGTAAAAACAAACATCAAAAGCTCTGTGCTTTTAAATGGGCATTAAAAGCAGCAGATTCTTCTCTCATAGGGCACTTCGAATTATTCTTTTGGATGAGAATACCAATAAGTGTCGAGTACGGAGAGAAACGAAACATCCGCTCGTTGTAACAATTCGCACGGTTAAAAAGCTGTCTTTTCTGCTGGTCAAAACAAAGCAGCCTGCCTCTTGGGGCAGGCTGCTCTAAATCAAGCAACGGGAAAGCGCTGCGATTAGCGCGCCGGACCGCCGGAAGTGGAACCGGTATTGGCTCCCATGCCCTTGTTGGTCTGATCGGCATTGCCGCCTTTTGCCGAATCGACTGCGCCGGCTCCTGGGGACATCCCATTCTCGCCAACTGGACGGCTCGTGCTGCCGGTGGCCGGCGGCATATCCCGGGTGGACGGATTGTCGAGCGGACCACCCGTCGTCGTGCCGGCCTGTGGCACAGTCCGCTCCGGCTGCGAGACGTTGCCTGAGGGTGACTGCGCCAAGGCTGGGGAGGCTGCGAGGAGCAGGGCAGCGACGGTAAGCTTTGCAATGCGCATGACGTTCGTCCTTCCGGGTTCGTGCTCCCACTGCGCCGGGCGGTCACCCTCGATTGCGCGCAATGAGAAACTTCTTATCCAGAGAACGAGCTTTAAGCGGAGCAGTTCCTCTCAGCCGTTTGTCGGCGTCATTCAGGTCGTCGTCTCCGAGAGGCCACCGCCTTCGAGGAAGCTCTCCAGCCAATGAATATCGTAGGCCCCCGCGAGGACCTCCGGATTTCGCACCAGCGTTCGGAACAGCGGAAGCGTCGTGTCGACGCCGGCGACCACGAATTCGTCGAGGGCGCGACGCAGGCGCATGAGGCATTCATGTCGGGTACGCCCGTGAACGATGAGTTTCCCGATCAGCGAATCGTAGTTCGGCGGGATGCGATACCCTTGATAGGCGGCAGAATCGACGCGTACACCGAGCCCGCCGGGCGGATGGAAGTAGGTAATGAGCCCAGGCGATGGACGGAAGGTAGCCGGATGCTCGGCATTGATCCGGCACTCGATGGCATGACCCGTGACCTTGATGTCCTCCTGCGTTACCGAGAGGGGCAGGCCAGCGGCCACACGGATTTGCTCGGACACGAGATCGACCCCGGTGATCATCTCCGTTACCGGATGCTCCACCTGGATCCGGGTATTCATCTCGATGAAGTAGAACCGCCCGTCCTCGTAGAGAAACTCGACCGTTCCGGCGCCGATATATTGCAGCTCCTGCATCGCCCGAGCGCAGATACCGCCGATTTCAGCACGGGTCGCCTCGTCGATCACCGGCGATCCGCCTTCCTCCCAGACTTTCTGGTGACGTCGCTGGAGCGAGCAATCGCGCTCGGCTAGGTGGACTGCCTTGCCGCGACCATCGCCCAGAACCTGAACTTCGATGTGGCGCGGCTTCTCGAGATATTTTTCGAGATAGACGGCATCGTCACCGAACGCCGCTTTCGCTTCGGTGCGCGCCATGTCGAGGGCCTGTTCGAGATCGGCCTCCGTACGCGCCACCTTCATGCCGCGGCCACCGCCACCGGAGGCGGCCTTCACCAGAACAGGATATCCGATCTCCGCCGCGATTCGCTTGGCCTCGACCGGGTCGTCGACACCGCCCTCAGAGCCGGGCACACAAGGAATACCGAGCCGCTTGGCTGTCCGCTTGGCCTCGATCTTGTCGCCCATGATGCGGATATGCTCGGCCTTGGGACCGATGAAGCCGATATTGTGATGGGCCAGCACTTCGGCGAAGCGCGCATTCTCCGACAGAAATCCGTAGCCCGGATGCACCGCATCCGCGCCGGTGATCTCACAGGCGGCGATGATCGAGGGAATGTTGAGGTAGCTGTCCCTGGCCGAGGGCGGACCGATACAGACACTCTCGTCGGCGAGCCGCACATGCATGGCATCGGCATCCGCAGTCGAATGCACCGCCACGGTGGCGATCCCGAGTTCCTTGGCCGCGCGCAGGACGCGCAGGGCGATCTCGCCACGATTGGCGATCAGGATCTTTTCGAACATGGGGGGCGCTATCACTCGATGACGAGGAGAGGTTCGCCGAACTCGACCGGCTGACCATCCTCGAAGAAGATCGCGGTCACCGTTCCGGCGCGGGGCGCGACGATCTCGTTGAAGGTCTTCATCGCCTCGATCAGAAGCAGTTTCTCGCCTGCCGCCACCTGGGAGCCGATATCGACGAAGGCCTTTGCATCTGGCGAGGGCCGGCGATAGGCGGTGCCGACCATGGGGGAGGGCACGGCACCCGGATGACCGGCACCGGCCTTGGCGCGCTCGCCAGCGGCGCCGGAGCCCGGCACGGGCAGTGCCGCCGCAGCGGGTGCGGCCACCGCCACGGCAGGTGTAGGTGCCGCAACTTGGACATGCACGGGCTCAATCCGGCGGACCACGCGGATACGCAGGTCACCCTTCTCCACTTCGATTTCGGTCAGATCCGTCTCGGTCACGAGTTTGGCGAGTTCGCGAACGAGCTCGGGATCGAAAGGTTCGTTCTTAGGCATCGGCACCTTGGCCATTCCGGTCAGTCTTGAGAGTTGGCGTCCGACGAAGCGTCGGACAAGAGCGAGGGGAGAGAGGGCAGACGGGACTGGAGCAGCCGCACCAGGGCTTCCAGGCCCAGACCGTAACTGTGCGGACCGAAACCGCAGATAACTCCGGCACAGACCGGGGCAATGAGCGAGACATGCCGGAAGGCTTCCCGCGCATGCACGTTCGAGAGATGCACTTCGACCGCAATTGCGCCGCTACCGGCAATAGCATCGCGCAAGGCGACGGATGTATGGGTATAGGCAGCGGCGTTGATGAGCACGCCGGCGCCGGCAAGGCCCGCATCCTGCACGAAACCGACCAGTTCGCCCTCGTGATTGGTCTGACGCACGGTCAGCGCTACGCCGAGAGTGTCCGCGCGCGCACGAAGGTCACGCTCAATGTCATCGAGCGTCGCGGTCCCGTAGATGCCGGGCTCACGGCGACCGAGAAGGTTCAGGTTTGGTCCATGAAGGACGTGGATCGGGATCATGATATCGCGTTCGAAGCGCCGGCTGAGCCAAGCGGTCGGGGCAGTGGTCGTAGACGATCGTTCCGGATAACGACAGGCGCAGGCCGGAACAATCGCCGAGGAGCATAAGCCTTCAGCAACTCGCGTGGCCGCACTGGCGGATGTCACCGATGGTCTTGCGGATCGGGTCGACACCGACAGCGCCGGGGATGATCTCATCGCCGATGATAAAAGCGGGCGTACCGGAAAGGCCGAGCTTGTCACCGAGGCCGACATTCTCCGCCAGCGCTGCCTTCACCTCCGCTCCCTGTGCATCCTTCTGCAGCTTGGCGATATCGAGACCCATATCCTTGGCCAAGGCGATCGCACGCTCGCCGTTGACCCGGCCCTTGCTCTCCAGCAGCTTGACGTGGAACTCGAACAGTTTGTCACCCTTGAGCTGCTGCTTCGCCGCCAGCGAAATCTTGCTGGCTTCGAGAGATTCCGCGCCGAGGACGGGGAAATCCTTCAGAACCACGCGCAGCTTGGGATCGCCTTTCACGAGCGTCTGGATGTCGGCGAGTGCCTTGCGGCAATAACCACAATTGTAGTCGAAGAACTCCACAAGAGTGACGTCGCCGGTCGGGTTGCCGACCACGACGCCGTGAGGTGAGTTGACCAGAGCCTCACGGGATTCCTTCAGCGCGGCGGATTGTGCCAGCTTCTGTGTTTCCTGCTGGCGCCGCTCACCCTCGGCGATGGCCTCCTGCAGGACATCGGGATTCTTGACGAGGTAATCCTTGATGATCGCCTCAATCGCCTGGCGCTGCACATCAGTGAAGGCCGCAGCCGCGGTCGGGGCCGTTTGCGCGGGAGCCGCGGCCTGCGCGACAGCGCTCGAAACGCCGGAGGCGAGCGCGCCGACGAGGGCAACGGACGAAAGAAGGTGGCGAAGCAGGCGCATTGATCCTCGCGGGGTCGCGTCCCGTCGGCCGTGGTCAGGCGCGGGACAACCGGTCGTTAGCCACCGGGTTAGGCGTTTTCGCGGCGGCGGGTCAATTGTTCGCCCGCCCCGCCAGATCCCGCACGGTAGGCGCGGAAGGGATCGGTGGCCTGGAAGGGGAGGGCGCATAAGAGTAAATCAGCGCCATGACACCAGCCGACGATCGCCCTGACATCAGCATTTCCGCCAAGACCTCTCTCCGCGCGAGTCGCGTGGCGCCCTTCCTTGCCATGGACATCATGGCGGCCGCCGCGATCCGCGACAGGCAGGGCGACGGCGTGATCCATATGGAAATTGGGCAACCCTCTGCTCCTGCGCCGCGCCGCGTGATCGAGGCCGCGCAACGCGCTCTGGAAAGCGGCAGGCTGCCATATACCGATGCCTGCGGAATCCCGGCCCTCCGCGAGCGCATCGCCCGGTCTTATCGCGACACCTACGGCGTCGCTGTGGCCCCCGACCGGATCGTCGTCACCACCGGCTCCTCGGCCGGCTTCGTGCTGGCTTTTCTCAGCCTGTTCGATGCCGGAGCGCGCATAGCGGTGCCACAGCCAGGCTATCCCGCCTATCGCAGCATACTCCACGCATTGGACCTCGTTCCCGCACCCATGATCCTGCGGGAGGAGGACCGCTTCGCTCCGACCAGCGAGGCTTTGCGCGCCCTCCATCGCCGCGAGGCCCTCTCCGGGATACTGGTGATGAGCCCGGCCAATCCGTCAGGCACGGTCATCGAGCCTGCCCGTCTCGCGGAGCTCTGTGCCACGGCTCGAGATCTTGGGCTGCCCTTCATCTCCGACGAAATCTATCACGGACTCAGCTACGGAATTCCCGCCGAGACCGCGCTGAAATTCGATCCCAACGCCATCGTCATCAATTCGTTCTCGAAGACCTTTTGCATGACCGGCTGGCGCATCGGCTGGATGGTTGTCCCGCCCTGGCTGGTCAGGCCCGTCGAGCGTTTGGCGCAGAACCTCTACATCTCGGCCCCCTACCTCTCGCAGGTCGCCGCACTGGCGGCTTTCGACGCGACGGAGGAGGCAGAGACGATCCGTCTCGGCTACGCCGCGAACCGGGCGTTGCTACTCGACGCGTTTCCCTCCCTCGGCCTGGGGCGGACACATCCGGCCGATGGTGCCTTCTATCTCTACGCTGATGTCGCAGGCCTCACCGACAACGCATCATCCTTCTGCCGCCGGATGCTTGAGCAGGCGGGGGTAGCCGCGACCCCTGGGCTCGATTTCGACGCTGCCGAGGGAGGCCACCATGTGCGGTTCTCCTTCGCGGGATCCAAAGGGGATTGCGTGGAAGCCGTGCGGCGCCTGAAGTCGTGGCTTGGGTGATGTCTCGCCCATCGACAGAAAAATGGCCCCGGATCGCTCCGGGGTCCTCCGTTCTAGTCGCTCGGCTCCGCGCTCAGCGGAACAGGTTCAGGAACCCGCCCGGCTCGGCATAGATGCCCTGTGCCGCCGTGGATGTCTGGAAGGTGATCGAACCGATCACCGCATCGCCGCACCATTTCGAAATTTCGCCATTGGTCACCTGGCGGAAGTCACCACTGAAGGCGGCGCACTCGGCCTTGGTCAGATCGGTATCATGGTAGCGTACGTCGAGAACGATGTTCTTGTAGGTGTAGGACAGGCCGACGTTCCCATAGAAGTAGCTCGGCAGGTTGAATGAAGTGAACCGCCCGATATCCGCGTTGAATCCGGTAGCCGAGTTCTTTGCGGCGCCAAGAAAGAAGTAGCCGAGCTCGGACGACAGCGAGAACCCGCCCGCATAAGACTCCGGCAGGAACGGGAACAGCGATGCCGGCAATGTGTAAGCGGCCGTTCCGGACGCATAGGTACTGATCGCGTGCGTACCGAAGAAATTCGGTGAAAAGAACACGTTCGTGCCCAGCGTCAGCGGATCTGTCGCGGTGTAGAGCATCTTACCGGCGGCTTCGTAGAAGTCCGAGTTCTTCGTCGAAAACGCCGTGCCGCCCGGCAGGATGACCTGCTGCTCGTTGGGATAAAAATAGTACAGGATGCCGAGATCGAAGGCGAACTTTCCGAAGGTCGGGCGAATACCGGCGATCAGATCGAACTCCATGTCCGGCCGGGTCGGAAGGCGGGTCTGATAGGTGGCGAACCCCGCATAGGCGAAGTTGTCCAGGAACTGGGCTTCAAAAAACGTCTGATAGCTACCCTGCAGGTTCGATTGCGACACGCCGCGGAAGTTATAGTCCGTCTGATAGCGCGAGCCGAAAGAGAAGCCGATGAGTGGGTCGGCGGCCTTCGCCTCGACCGGTATGGCTTTGGGAACGGACAGATCGGCAGCAATCGCCGGTGAAAGAGGAGCGCCCGCAAGCGTACCGAACGCGAGCAATGATGTGTATAAACGGCGCATGGCCCGATCCTTTTATTGATGGCCAGAAAGGTTGTGACAACATAAACCCTCTTGCAAAGAGATTCCCCGGGCTTCCAGGCCGACTTGAAAACACTCCGGCCGTCTCGCGACGGTGAAGACAGCAGGATAACAACCGTCCTTTCCGACGTCGTATACTTTGTCTTCAAATTCTGCTCGACCGTAAGCGATCACGGCTTCTGAAAAAAAATTGCTTTGCTGAAAAAGCCCCAATCAATCACATATTATTATTTCAAAAATTGGTTTTTGTAATCACTGAAAGCATTCAGAACAATATTTATACTAACAATGCACAACAGTTATCATTCGGCCATGGAAATCTGCCCGCGGATGCGGTCTCTCGATCCGTCAAAGGTCGTTGCCTCGCCCACTGACCTCGAAGCGACAAACGAAACGGGCCGCATCCTGTCTGGATGCGGCCCGATCGAACGTTGGGATAGGCGTTATCGGGAGTTGGACTAATCGCCCGTGAGCGCGGCCTTTGTCCGCGACCACCATCCGGCGCGCTTCGGACGATCCGGATCGATTGGCGTTAGCACGACTGCTACCGGCTCGGGGGCCGGAGTTGCAGCCGGAACCGGCTCCGTCGCGGCAATGTCTGAATCCACCGTATCGCTGACCAACACCTCCGGAGCTGCCGCCTCAGCGGCAGGTATCGAAGGCTCTTCAGCGACCGGGAGGTCTACCGAAACGGGTGCGGGTGCCGTTTCCGACGCCTCCTGAGGCAGGCCGGTCGAAACCTGAGCAACCTCTTCGAAGGAGGCCGACACGGCCTGCTGCTCTTCGCCATTCTCGCGCGGGCGACCTTCTGTGCGGTCACGACCGCGTCCGCCTCGGCGTCCACGACGACGACGGCGACCGGCCCCCTCGTCGTCGGACGAGTCGGACCGAGGTGTTGCCTCGCCGTCCCGGACATCCGCTACGACGAGCTCATCGCCGTCATTCTCTCCAACCCGTCCATCCGAATCTTCGCCAGTTTGATCGTCGTTGTCCCGGCTCTCGCTGTCGGTCTCGTCGTCGCCGGACTGCTCGTCTTCGCCGGTCGCGTGATCCCCCGACGATTCGCCGGTCTCGTGACGCCCCCCACGCCGCCGACGGCGACGACGGCGACCTCCCGATCGGCCTTCACTATTGCTTTCGCCCGACTTCTCGCGCGATGCCTCCGGCTCGACCGGTTCGGCCTCAGCCTTGAGGATGGCCTCTTCCTCATCGTCGCCGTCGATATCGTCGTCGGCATCGAGCTGAGGCGAGATCGCCACGGCGCGGACCCCGGTCACGGGACCCTCGCTCCGGATCGCCAATTCACCCCGATCGAGCTGGAACGCCGATGTCGCGGCCAGCCGCTCGTCCGCGGCAATGGTCACGGTGACGCCAAAGCGGATTTCCAGTTCGCGCAGATGCGCACGCTTCTGGTTCAGGATGTAGAGCGCCGCCTCCGTGCGGGTGCGAAGGATGAGATTGTGGGTCGTGCTCTTGAGAAGCGACTCCTCGATGGCGCGCAGGATCTGAAGGGCCACCGAGGCAGTGGCGCGGACATATCCCGAGCCGCCGCAATGGACGCAGGGGAGCGACGAGCTCTCCAGCATGCCAGTGCGGATGCGCTGGCGGCTCATTTCGAGCAGACCGAAGGGCGAGATGCGGCCGACCTGAATGCGCGCGCGATCGTTTTTCAGGCAATCGTTGAGCTTCTTCTCGACCGCCCGGTTGTTACGCTTCTCTTCCATGTCGATGAAGTCGATCACGACGAGACCGGCGAGATCGCGCAGGCGAAGCTGGCGGGCGACCTCTTCGGCAGCCTCCAGATTGGTGCGGAGTGCCGTGTCCTCAATGTCGTGCTCGCGGGTCGAGCGGCCCGAATTGACATCGATGGAAACCAGGGCTTCGGTCGGGTTGATGACGAGGTAGCCGCCTGACTTCAGCGTCACATGCGTCGAGAACATCGCATCGAGCTGTTGCTCGACTCCGTGGCGCGCGAAAATCGGCGTCGGGTCGCGATAGGGCTGCACCACTTTGGACTGGCCCGGCATCAGCATGCGCATGAAGTCGCGGGCCTCGCGGTACGCCTCGTCGCCCGCCACGAGGATGTCGTCGATATCCTTGTTGTAGAGGTCGCGGATGGCGCGCTTGATGAGCGAACCTTCCTCGTAGACCAGGGCAGGCGCAGAAGAGGACAGCGTCAACTCACGCACGCTTTCCCAGAGGCGCATGAGATATTCGAAGTCGCGCTTGATCTCCGGCTTGGTCCGGGACGCACCGGCAGTGCGCAAGATCACGCCCATGCCTTCCGGAACCTCAAGATCCTGGGCGACTTCCTTGAGGCGCTTGCGGTCGGCCGCCGAGGTGATCTTACGCGAGATGCCGCCGCCACGGCCGGTATTGGGCATCAGCACCGAGTAGCGGCCGGCCAGCGACAGATACGTGGTCAGTGCCGCGCCCTTAGTACCACGCTCTTCCTTGACGACTTGTACCAGGATGATCTGGCGGCGCTTGATCACCTCCTGGATCTTGTAGTGGCGGCGATAGGTGCGGGGGCGCTCGGGGATCTCGGCCAAAGCGTCGCCGTTACCGCCGACCTGGGCGATTTTTTGCTCGCCATCCTCGCCATCATGCTCGTCGTCCGAATCCTCGTCGTCGGATTCGTCCTCCTCATCGTCCGAATCGTCGTCCTCGTCCGATTCATCTTCGTCGGTCTCTTCGTCCTCGTCGGTTTCGTCTTCGAGGACGGGGGCATCGGGATGCCCCTCGGCGACTGGTTCCGCCACGTCGACTTGGGCGGGCGCCGCTTCTTCGAGCACAGATGAGGTCGCCTCTACCGGTGCGGAGACTTCGCCTTCGAGGGAAGCGGGCGGCAGATCGGACGATTCATCCGAACCGGGCTCGATGACGACGGCCTCGGACGTGACGACATCCGCAGGGGCGGCCTCGTCATTCACGCTCACGTCGCCGCCGAGCTCGCCGGCGCTGTCTGATACGTTGGGATGCTCGCCGGATTCATTGTTCGGCGGTGCCGAGGCCTGAGGCAACTGCTCCTCGGCAAGACCTACCTCGGCGCTCTCCAAAACGTCTTCGGCACTCACTGTCTCGCTGGTCTTGGCGGACGCAGCCTCTGCACGGCGCCCACGCGAACGGCGGCGCGGCTTGCGCTCCTCGCGTTCGCGGTGCTCCTCGGCGTCCCGCGCCTCGTCTTCCAGCAACGCCTGACGATCGGCGAGGGGGATCTGATAATAGTCGGGATGTATCTCGCTGAAGGCGAGGAAACCGTGGCGGTTGCCGCCATACTCGATGAAGGCCGCTTGGAGCGAAGGCTCCACGCGCGTCACTTTGGCAAGGTAGATGTTGCCACGAAGCTGACGCCGATTGGCCGCCTCGAAGTCGAACTCCTCGACCCTAGACCCGTGGACCGTGACGACCCGGGTTTCCTCCGGGTGCATCGCATCGATGAGCATCTTGTTGTTGTTGGCCATGACGGACTTTCATGGCGATCGACGTCGTCCTTCTGCAGCCGAACTGTCCCGGCGAAGCGCTGCCCGATTCCGGCCCATCGGGCGTCGGGGGGAGCGCACGCCCAGGCCCGACGATGCGGGCCAGGGGGGCTTTGGGGAAGGGATTGCCGTCAACCGCCGCTAGGCGCCGGTGATCGGCGCGCGTGGGGTTGAACATGGCCAGGGCCGACGGCGAACCGGCGCCACGCGAAACGCGTACGCTTTGAACACGAGCAACGGCAACCGATGCTGTGCGTCCGTCCATCCGCTCCCTGACCTCACGAAGACTTTGAGACCGTGCAAATGCCGGCCGCTGATTTCCAGAACGGCGACTTGGCGAAACGATCGCCGCATGCACCGGTACCCACCCGAATTCAAAAACGCCGACGAACTTGACGCGGAGAGCCGACTGCGAGGCGACACGGCGACTGGCCAGGACGCTCTCGCGGGCCGCGAATGAGACCGCACGACACCCGGGGAGGGACAGTACCATTACAGATCGTCGCGGGCGCTTGGCAAGCAGCAAGAGCATAGCCGTCACAACTTTGACGCCTTGGCGCCCAGGCGGGCATCCGCTTCGGTCCTGTCGCCCCACAGCAACATCCAGGCCGCTTACGCCATGAGGCCGGAGAGGAACGGTTAACCATCCCGGCCGTATCCCTTATCGAACACTCGCGCTTCCCAAGGCCCCTTGGTTCCGGAAGTCTGTTGGTTCCAACGGCCCCCTGGTTTCAGGACAACGACTGCCGGATCGATGCCGCCTCTCGCTCGCCTGCTGCGCCACGTAATTGTCCTATCCGCCCTCGTGATGGCCGTTCCGGTCGTGGCCCAGGACGACATCCGGACGAATCCGACAGTATCCGGGCAACAATCGGCCGTCGCCATCGCGGCGGACCTCTCCACCGGTGCGGGCGGATCGACCAAGCTGACCCTCACATTGTCGAAATCCATCGAGGCGCGCACCTTTGTCATGGAGCGGCCCGACCGGGTCGTTATCGATCTTACGGAAGTGAACTTTCAACTCGCACCTGACACCGGACGACGCCGCGAAGGGTTGGTTTCTTCCTTCCGATACGGCCTGTTCGCTCCGGGTCGCTCGCGCATCGTCGTCGACCTTGCTCAGCCGGCCACCGTCGGGCGCATCGAAACGACGACGCGCATGCGAGACGGCGCCATCCTCCTCTCGATAGAGTTCCAGCGGGCCGACCGCGACACCTTCCGTCGCGCCGCTGTGGCAAACGACCCGTCGCCTCCGGCCCGCAAGGAAGCCATGGCAGAACCGAGTGATTCCCGGCCGTTGATCATGATCGATGCCGGGCATGGCGGCATCGATCCAGGCGCCATCGCTGCCTCGGGCATCTTCGAAAAGGACATCGTGTTTGGGTTCGCCCAGGCCCTCGTCGGCAAGCTCGAAGCGTCCGGCCGCTACAGGGTGCGGATGACCCGTGATCGCGACGTGTTCGTTCCTCTGGCCGAGCGCGTGCGAATCGCCCGCGAGGCCAGCGCCGATCTCTTCGTCTCGATCCATGCTGATTCCATCTCGTCGGCCCCGCAAGTGCGCGGCGCGACGATCTATACCGGCTCCGAAAAGGCCACGGACGCCGAATCGGCCAAGCTCGCAGAGCGTGAGAACAAGGCGGATTCGACCGCCGGCACAGATTCCGGCCAAGGTCCCGGCCACATCGCCGACATCCTCCAGGAACTCACTCTGCGCGAGACGCGTACCTTCTCGTCGGGCTTCGCCAAGGGTCTTATGTCCTATCTCAGCCCCGTCATGGAGCTGAGCAACAAACCGCATCGTGAAGCGGGTTTCGTGGTCCTGCGTTCGCCGGACGTGCCGTCAGTGCTGGTGGAGCTCGGCTACCTGTCGAGCAAGCGCGACCTCGACCTGCTGCAATCCGAAGCCTGGCGCGCCGACGTGACAGGCGGGATGGCGAAAGCCATCGACGCGTTTTTCGCCAACCGTACTTCCCTGACACGGCCGGTGCCGCCGCGCCGCTCTGCGGCAATCGCCCCAGTTTCACCATAGATACGGTGTGAAACCGGGGCTCACGGCGCCCCGGCTCGGAATAGGCCTCTCACGCCTTCCGAACGATCGCGGGTCGTCGCGTCATTCTTGCCTTTCCGGGACGATCGAGGTCTCGGTCATCCTCGCCTCTCGGCCGGACCGGCAGCGGCAGATCATCGACGGACGGGACCCGGATGCGCTTCATCCTTCGTTTCTTCGGCTTCCTGTTCAGCATCGGGGCGATGTTGTTCGTGCTGCTGTCGGCAGCCGGCGCGTATTTCTATTACACCTACAGTCAGGATCTGCCCGATCACGCCGCCCTCGCCAATTATGAGCCGCCGGTGATGAGCCGCGTCCACGCAGCGGATGGCAGCCTGCTCGCAGAATATGCCAACGAGCGCCGGCTCTACCTGCCGATCCAGGCGATGCCGAAGATCGTCGTGGCCGCCTTCCTCTCGGCCGAGGACAAGAACTTCTACAAGCATGGCGGCATCGACCCCGAGGGGGTCGTGCGGGCGATCTTGACCAACGCCAAGAGTGGCAAGAAGCAGGGCGCCTCGACCATCACCCAGCAGGTGGCGAAAAACTTCTTGCTCACCAACGAGCAGACCTTCGACCGCAAGATCAAGGAGGCGTTGATCGCCCTGCGGATCGAGTCGGCCTACTCCAAGGACAAGATCCTTGAGCTCTACCTCAACGAGATCTTCCTCGGCACCATCGTGCCTGGCCGCAACCTGCACGGGGTCGCCGCCGCCGCACTCGATTATTTCGGCAAGTCCGTCCACGAGTTGACGATCAACGAGGCTGCCTATCTGGCCGCGCTGCCGAAGGGCCCCAATAACTATCACCCCTATCGTCAGACCCAGAAGGCCCTCGACCGACGCAACGAGATCATCGGCCTTATGGCCGTGAACGGCTACATCACGAAGGAAGAAGGAGAAGCCGCGCGTAAGATGCCGCTCGGCGTCAACCCGCGCGTCGCCTTCGCCAACGCCGCCAATGCCAACTACTTCACGGAAGAGGTTCGCCGCGAGATCACGGAACGCTACGGCGAAAAGAAGCTCTATGAGGGTGGGCTCTCCGTGCGCGCCACCCTCGATCCGAAGATGCAGGCCTGGGCGCGCAAGGCGCTCGTGGATGGCCTTATCCGTTACGATCAATCTCACGGATGGCGGGGAGCTCAGGCGAAGGTCGATCTCGTCGGCCGCGATTGGGGTCTCGCCGTGGCCGAAGTGCCGGGCCTCGGCGACGTCCAGCCTTGGCGCCTCGCCGTCGTCCTGAGCACGACGGGAGGCGTGGCTCAGATCGGCTTGCAGCCCCGCCGCGAGGCATCCGGTCAAGTCTCGAAGGAGCGTGAGACCGGCACTATCGCCGCCGACGGCACCCGCTGGACCGGACGCTCGCCATCGGCAGCGCTCAATGCCGGCGATGTCATCTATGTCGAGGCCATCGACGGGGGACGCGGACAGTACCGGCTGCGCCAGCGTCCGGAGGTCTCCGGCGCCATCGTCGCCATGGATCCCTATACCGGACGCGTCCACGCCATGGTCGGGGGATTCTCCTATGACGAGAGCCAGTTCAATCGTGCGACGCAGGCCCAGCGTCAGCCGGGCTCGTCGTTCAAGCCGATCGTCTACTCGGCCGCCCTCGACAACGGTTACACGCCGTCTTCGATCGTACAGGACTCGCCGATCACCATTGAGGCCGGTCCCGGCCAGGAAGCGTGGTCTCCGTCGAACTACGACGGCAAGGCGGGCGGCCCGCATACGCTCCGCTACGGGATCGAGCATTCGAAGAACCTGATGACCGTGCGGCTGGCCAAGGATGTCGGCATGCCGCTCATCGCCGAATACGCCCGCCGCTTCGGTGTCTACGACGATATGCTCCCCGTCCTGCCGATGTCGCTCGGGGCGGGCGAAACGACCGTCATGCGCATGGTCACCGCCTATTCCATGCTGGCCAATGGCGGCCGCCGTATTCGTCCGACCCTCATCGACCGCATCCAGGATCGTGTCGGCGAAACCATCTACAAGCACGACAACCGAAAGTGTCTCGGCTGCGACGCTGAAAAGTGGTCCGGCCAGGACGAGCCGAAGCTGGTGGATGATTCGGAGCAGGTCCTCGATCCACTCACTGCCTACCAGATGGTCTCGATCATAGAGGGCGTCGTCCAGCGCGGCACCGCGACCTTGCTGAAGCAGATCGGCAAGCCGCTCGCCGGCAAGACCGGCACGACGAACGATGCCAAGGACGCGTGGTTCGTCGGCTTCTCGCCGGACCTCGCGGTCGGAGTCTATATCGGCTTCGACAAGCCGCGCTCGCTCGGCGACCGCGCCACCGGTGGCGGTCTCGCGGCGCCTGTGGCCCTCGACTTCCTGAAACAGGCCCTCAAGGACAAGCCGCCGACACCGTTCCGTGTGCCGCCCGGCATCAAGCTGATCCGCGTCAACGTCGCCTCCGGCATGCGCGCCGGCTCCGGCGAAGGCTCCGGTACGATTCTCGAGGCGTTCAAGCCGGGCACCGCCCCGCCCGACGCCTATGTCGCGGCGCCGGCCGCTCCCGCCGCCGTTCCGGCGGACGCCGACCGTGCGGCACAGGCTGGTGGATTGTACTGAGAGCGAGCTCCGCGGGGATCCCATCCCGGGTCATCGGGCGCTGCCTGCGCGCGATGACTCAAAAGCCGCAGGAAGCCGAAGCGATCATGGAGCCGGCAACGAGGAATTGAGAACCCGTCTCGGTCCGGCCTTGCGCCCCATCCGATCCGGCGGTTTTGCCGGGTGATGGGAACGCCTTACTCAAAAGGAAGCCCGCACGCCCCCGAAGAAGCTGCGACCGACGCCGGGGTAGAAGGCGGTCGGATTGCCGCCCATCGTCACTGCGTTGTTCACCACCGCCACGTCAGAGACGTAACGTGTATCGGCGAGATTGCGGGCGTCGAGGAACAGCGACACCCCATTCGAGAAGTCGATGCCGGTTTGGACGTTGATCAGCGTGTAGCCGGGCACCTGCAGGGTGTTGGCATGATCCGAGAAGGCGCCTTGCGGCACCCAATCCACCGAAGGGCTGAGGTGGAAGCCGCTCGGGTGGGTATAGGTGACGACGCTGCGCAGCACGTCCCGAGGGATGCCGGCGATTTGATTGTCGCCAAAGACCGGATCGCCGACGAACCGTAAATCGTTATGCGTCCAGATCTGCGACGCCGAGATTCGGTCGCCGACCCCGGTGAGGTCACGGATGATGTCGAGGGAAACGGCCGCCTCGACGCCCTGGTGGATCGTGCGCGGCGAATTGAAAGTCGCCGCAGGGATGTTGCGACCCGGATCGACAGAAAAGTTGATGAGCTCGTCCCGGACTTCCGAGCGATAGAGCGTCACGTCCCATGCGAGGCGGTCAAGGCGGCCACGTGTGCCAGCCTCGTAGGTCCAGGCCCGCTGGGCCTGAAGCGGCACGAATTGCGTCGTCGTCCCAATCGTCTGGGTCAGATCGGTGAAGTCCGGCACGTCGCGGGAGCGGGTGATGTCCGCGAAAACTTGGATGTCGGGCAGCGGCTGCCAGATCAGTCCGAGCTTCGGGTTGATCCCCTGATAGGTCCGGTTGTCGAATTTCACCGCCGGGTTTGGGCCGAAGCCGCCCTTGTCGCTATAGGTCCGGTTCGAGGAGAACGCCTTCGCCCCGGTCATCAGAGCGACATCCGGCAGGAACCAGAACCGGTTCTCGCCATAGGCCTCGTAGTTCGAGGAGCTCTGAAGCGCGTTCAGGGTCTGCGCGCCGCGCTGTCCGGCGACGTTTCGGAACTGCAGCGCCGAGTTCTGCCCGGCGAAGGCACGAAGGCCGAGGATCGTGTCGTTGCGGTATCCGCCGATGTCGAAGGTGCCGGTCCAATGCGGGGAGATGCCGTAGGTCCACCCGTCCTGGTCAATGACCTCAAAGATCGGGTGATAGAGCGATTTGTGGATCGCCCAGGTGTCGATATCGAGCTTGCCCACATCGAGGGCGAACGACGTGCGATTGGCCACCCGCTCCGTCTCGACTTTGCGCGACTGGTTGCCCGAAATGGCGCTCGGATTGGCCATGGTCGGGTTGTCGAGCGCGTCCCAGAGTCTGAGCGTTCCGGGCAGCTTCTGATCGGTGAGGTAGATGCCGACGTAGAACCGCGTCTCGACACCGGGTGCGAGCCGGTAGCCGACATTGGCGTTAAAATTCTGGGTCCGCTGGGTTTCGTGGTCGCGAAAACCATCGGAATTGGTCAGCGTGCCACTGATGAGGAAATCGGCTGGGCCGGAGATCCGCGAGAATTGGAAGTGCTCTCGGATAGTGCCGAAGCTGCCGCCATCGACGCGCAGGATGTTTGGCGCGAAGGCCGTCTGGGCAGTGGGCGTGACAAAGTTGATTGCGCCGCCCAGGGTCGTCGCACCGAAGGTGAGCGCGTTGCCACCCTTATAGACTTCGACAGAGCGCAGAGCGAGCGGATCAATCTGGTAGAAGTCACCGCTGCCGTCCGCCGAGTTCACCGGGATGCCATCCTGCAGCAGTTCCAATCCACGCAGATGGAAGCCGCGCGAAATGCCCGAGCCGCGCACCGACAGGCGCATTTCCTGACCGTAGCGCTGCTGCACGAACACGCCGGGCGTGTCCTTCAGGACGTCGCGTAGGGTATTGGCGTAGCGATTCTGGAAGTCCTTGGCATCGACGAAAGCCACGGAACCGACAGTAGCGTTCACCGCAGCCCGCTGTGCGGCAACGCTCGGCACGGTGAGTGAACCGGGCGTTGTCCCTTGAACGCTAAGCTCGGGCAGTTCTGCATTCGCCACGCCCTGAGCGAAGGCGGATGTGGAGGAGAAGAGGATGAGCGCGAACGCCCCCGGAAGACGTGACGACGGCATGGCAGGAAGCTCCGGATCCCACGCCATGAAACACTCCGCCCTATCGAGGCAGAGGAGCGGCGGGTCCTGAAAGAGAAAGGGAGTGCGCGCGATTGGCGAAACCGCCAAAGCGCGAAGCCGGTCCGGAATCGGACGCTCAGTGCTGGTGTTGTCCGGCCGCCGGTTCGCTTGCTGCAGGCGCGTTCGGTGCCCTGGCACCAATGGGCGCGACGGCGAAGGTGACCGGTACGGTGCCCGCGCGCTCGAACACCAAGTTCCCCAAGATCGTTTCGCCGACTTTTGGCGATGCCTTCAGCCCCTCGAACATCAGGTGATAGCTGCCGGGCTTTAACTCCACGGTCTCGCCGGGCTTCAGGAGAAGTCCGCCTTCCACCACGGCCATCTTCATCACCCCGCCATCCATCGTCATGGAATGGATCGACCCGGATGCAGCGATGGAGACGGAAGCGGAGATCAACTTATCCGCCAGTTTGCCGGTATTGCTGATTCGGACATATCCACCAGCGACGGTGGCGCCGCCGGGCGTGGCGCGCATCCACGGCGTATCGATGGTGAGGTCGCCGGCCTTGATCTGGCCCGAGGAGGATGACGCCGCGCGCGACGGTGCCAGGGCCTGAGCCGCGACGATGGTGACGCCCGGTGCGGGGGATTTCAGCGCATGGGCGTCCTGCCCCGGCGCGGGGATGTCTCTCCAGCGATAATTGCCATTCGTGCAATCCTGCTCGACCGGGAAGTACACGGTCTCGCCGGGTGCGAACGCATCGGAGATGCGGGCAAGGAAGGTGAACTCGTCGACCTGATCGTCCGGCAATTGGCCACCACTCCAGGTGATGGTCTTCACCCCTTTGGAAATGTCGCCGTGATAATAGGGATAGGCCTTGGCGTAGGGTCCTCTTTCCGTTGTCACACTCCAGCCCGGCTTCGGCATCGGCTTAGCGCCGATGACACCCTCAGGAATCGTGACGCTCACCCGATTGGTCGGTTCGCCGTTGCAGCCATGGGTGACTTGGACCACGCCGCGATAGCTCGCGTTCGGGCTTGCCTCCGTCCGCTCCATCGTGGCGTGAGAGAAGGCAGCGCCGGTAGGGAGGGTGACGAGGAGCCCCGCGGCAAGCTCCGACCACAAGATCCGTTTCATGATGAATGTCCGTGTCTGAAGGAATCGAAGTATCGAATCGCTTCAGGCCGCGGGTGGACCTCGCGGATGGGGGATAGAACCCGGTGGCCCGCGTGCACCGAGGTCGGCTACGTCGCGCCAGATCAGATGGATGACGGACGGGGCCGGCCAGACGATCGCGCTCGACGCGAGCACCGGTTGATCAGCTGACACCATCGCGACTGCCGACGTGCAGCAAAGCTTGTGGCCGATGTGGGACGAACCGTCCGGCTGCTGCGCGGCGAGTTCGCCATCCATCAGGCCAGAACAGATCGGATCGGCATGACCAGCCGCGGGGAGTGGCATCAGAGTCGCAAGGAAAACCTGCAGCACGAACGCATAGAGCGCGATCACCGCCGTGATCACGCGTCCGCCGCCCGCCGCTGAATCTCCCGACATCATACCTCCAGCGCTTACCCCAACGGACATGATCCCGCCATACCGTCGACGAGGCGTGGCGCCGTGATGTTGCATGTGCGCTGCAGTACAGGACAAGCGGAGATTTAATCTGACGGCGCCACATTCTAGCCCGGACCGCATGACTTCTTAACCGTGCCCCGACACGTTCGCGGCACAGGACTTTCGGTGGCCGTTCTCAATCACGGCCATGCCCCGACGGCCTCGTGCCGCTTCACAGGTCAGATCAGAGTTTCCGTCCGATGCTGAAACAGGCTTACCCCATCCGCTCATTGGGTCTCGTACTCCTTGCCGGCGTCGCCGCCTTCGCCCAAACCGCCTCGGCACGGGAGCAGGCCGGTTTCGCCCAGGCCGAGTGGGCGCAGGATTACGCTGCACCCTCGGCTATGCAGGTGCAGCGTTCCTCGACGCCGATCCTGTCGCCGCAGACGATTGCGGCCACGGAACAGATGGTCGAGCGCTACAAGGACATCGTGGCGCGCGGCGGCTGGAGACCGGTCTCAGGCGCCGATCGGCTACGCATCGGCAGCAAGGGACCGGCAGTGGCGGCTCTGCGCCAGCGCCTCACGGTGACGGGAGACCTCGACTCCGCCTCCGGCGGATCGAACGTGTACGATTCCTATGTGGCCGCCGGCGTGAAGCGGTTCCAGGCCCGACATGGCTTGAGCCAGACCGGCTCCATGAGCCCGGCCACCCAGCAGGCCATGAACGTGTCGGCCGACATTCGCCTGAAGCAACTCGAGGTGAATGCCGTCCGCCTGCGCTCGTATTCGGGCAACCTCGGCAACCGCTTCGTCATCACGAACATTCCCGCCGCCCTGGTCCAGACGGTGGAGAACGGCCAGGTCGTGACCCTGCACGCCGCCGGTGTCGGCAAGATCGATCGCCAGTCGCCGATCATGAACACCAAGGCGACGCAGATTAATTTCAACCCCTTCTGGACGGTGCCGGCTTCCATCGTGAAGAAGGACCTCATCCCCAAGATGCAGAAGGACCCGAACTACCTCACCGAGAACAAGATCCGCATCTTCACCGGTGAGACCGAGATCTCGCCGGCCTCGGTGAACTGGAATTCGGACGAGGGCACGCGCTACCGCTATCGTCAGGATTCGGGCGCCGACTTCAACTCGATGGGGATCGTGCGCATCAACATCCCGAACCCCCACGGCGTGTTCATGCACGATACGAACTCCAAGGGCGTGTACGGCGACGACTTTCGCTTCATTTCCTCGGGCTGCGTCCGCGTTCAGAACGTGCGCGAGTACATCACCTGGCTGCTCAAGGACACGCCCGGCTGGGGCCGCGACCAGGTCGAGCAGGCCATCGAGAGCGGCAAGCGCGTCGACGCAACCCTCAGCACCCCCGTGCCGGTTTACTGGACCTACATCACCGCTTGGGCGACGCCGGACGGCTCGGTGCAGTTCCGCGACGATATCTATAAGCGCGACGGTGTGAATGTTCCTTCGACCCTCTCGGCCCCGACCCCTGTGGCCAGCGCCGAGCAGGTGCCGAGCTTCGAGCCGGGCGACGAGGAAAACTGATTTCTCGGCGCGACAATCGCAGCCTGAATATGGGCGAGATCCGGCACCGGGTCTCGCCCGAATCGTTGTGGATGGAGCAAACCGATCATCCGAGCGTTGCGAGGCGTTCTTCGGCTCCTGCCGCGTACAGCGTGATTTCGGCCGCCACAAGGATGGCGCGGATGCCGTCGAAACGAGATCCCTTCAGCTACAGAACCGACCCGGCCGTCCCATCATTCGCGGATGACCGTCCGATCATTATTTTCGACGGGCATTGTGCGCTCTGCGTCGGCTGGATCCGGTTCGTCATGCAGCGTGATCACGCCAAACGATTCCGGTTCCTTTCGGCTCAGTCGGCACTAGGACGGGCGCTCTACGCACATTACGGCCTCGATACGGATCGATTGGAGACGAACATCCTGCTGTGCGAAGGGCGGGCTTGGTTCAAGCTGGAGGGATCGATACGGATTGCCAGCAGTCTCGGCTTCCCCTGGTCCTTGGCTGCGACGCTGCGGCTCATTCCGACGCGCGGGCAGACGGCATTGTACGATCTCATAGCCAACAGCCGCTTCGTGCTATTCGGGCGGAAAGACGTCTGTCATAGGCCCGCCCCTACCGACGCGGATCGCTTCCTGGCCTGAATGACCGGCACTGGCTTGGCCAGCGCCCAATCCGCCCTTGCTAGGAGCCGGCGCGGTTGCTTCCACACTCGACACATAATCTGCGACCCAAAGCTGCAGGCCGCGACGTGGCAGACCCTGCAACGCCTTGTGCTCCCTGTCATTCACCACCGTGAATACCGAATGCACCGAAATTTTTTTGGCCGAGACTACAAATTAGCTGTGCTTGGCCTCTCTCGCTGGCCCGTGTAGTAAATTGCACATCGAGCGTCCGCCTGCTTAACGCCAGCGGATAACGGACGCCTTCGCCCGTTCAACAATCGAGGCCTTCCATGAGCGCCGGTACCGCTGCCGACAAGCACTTCTCGAATTCCTTTTTCAATGCGTCCCTGGCCGACGCCGATCCGGAAGTGGCCAAGGCCGTCAGCCAGGAACTCGGCCGGCAGCAGCATGAGATCGAGCTGATCGCCTCCGAGAACATCGTCTCGAGGGCGGTGCTGGAGGCCCAGGGGTCGGTCCTCACCAACAAGTACGCGGAAGGCTATCCCGGCCGTCGCTACTACGGTGGCTGTCAGTTCGTCGACATCGCCGAGAACCTCGCCATCGAGCGCGCCAAGCGCCTGTTCGATTGTGGCTTCGCCAATGTGCAGCCGAATTCGGGCAGCCAGGCGAACCAGGGCGTGTTCATGGCTCTCATGCAGCCGGGCGATACCTTCCTTGGCCTCGATCTCGCCGCCGGCGGCCACCTCACCCACGGCGCGCCCCCGAACGTCTCGGGCAAGTGGTTCAAGCCGGTCTCCTACACCGTGCGCCGCGACGACCAGCGCATCGACATGGAGCAGGTCGAGGCCCTCGCACACGAGCACAAGCCCAAGGTGATCATCGCCGGCGGCTCGGGCTATCCGCGCCACTGGGACTTCGCCAAGTTCCGTGAGATCGCCGATGCCGTCGGCGCATATTTCTTCGTCGACATGGCCCATTTCGCAGGCCTCGTGGCAGCCGGCGTCCACCCGTCGCCGTTCCCGCACGCGCATGTGGCCACCACCACCACCCACAAGACTCTGCGTGGCCCGCGCGGTGGTATGATCCTGACGAACGACGAGGCGCTCGCCAAGAAGTTCAACTCGGCGATCTTCCCCGGCCTCCAGGGCGGTCCGCTCATGCACGTCATCGCCGGCAAGGCAGTTGCCTTCGGCGAGGCGCTCAAGCCCGAGTTCAAGATCTACGCCAAGCAGGTCATCGAGAACGCCAAGGCCCTCGCCGACACCCTGATCACGGGTGGCTACGACATCACCTCGGGCGGAACCGACAACCACCTGATGCTCGTCGACCTCCAGAAGAAGGGTCTGACGGGCAAGGCGGCGGAGGCGGCCCTCAGCCGCGCCGACATCACCTGCAACAAGAACGGCGTTCCGTTCGATCCGCAGAAGCCCACCATCACCTCGGGCATCCGCCTCGGCACCCCGGCCGGCACCTCGCGCGGCTTCGGCGTCGCCGAATTCAAGCAGATCGGCGGCTTCATCGTCGAAGTACTCGACGGTCTGGTGGCCAAGGGCGATGCCGGCGATCCGGCCATCGAGGCCGCGGTCAAGGACAAGGTCCACGCCCTGACCCACCGTTTCCCAATCTACGGCTGAGACGTTCGACGGCGGGTGCACCCGCCGTCACCGACATGATAGAGACGGCCGCGGATTCCCATATCCGCGGCCGTTCTCGTTTTCTCACCAACCATGCAGGTATCCGCCCGATGCGGTGTCCCTATTGCGGCGGGCCCGACACCCAGGTGAAGGATTCGCGACCCAGCGACGATTCTGCTGCGATCCGACGCCGTCGGGTCTGCCCGGATTGCGGAGGCCGCTTCACGACCTTCGAGCGCGTGCAGTTGCGCGAACTCACCGTGCTCAAGCGCTCGGGCAAGCGCGTCCCGTTCGATCGTGACAAGCTGCAGCGCTCCATCGGTGTGGCCCTGCGGAAGCGCCCTGTGGACCCGGAGCGGATCGAGCGGCTGGTCAGCGGCATCACCCGGCAGTTGGAAAGCGGCGGCGAGGCCGAAATCGCCAGCGAGGCGATCGGCGAACTGGTGATGGAGGGGCTCAAGGGTCTCGACGACGTGGCCTATGTCCGGTTCGCCTCGGTCTACAAAAATTTCCGCGAGGCCAGTGACTTCAAGGCGTTGCTCGGCACCCTGGGGGAGACCTCCGGCATTGCGCCGCTTCAAGACGAAGAGGCGAGCGATGAATCGCCTCTCAGTGAGGTTCTGCCGCCCAGCGCGAGTCCGCCGGCCAAACATCCGTTGAAGCGCGCAACGCGGGTGCGGTTATGAATTCCCCTGAGACGAACACTCACCAAGATCGTCGCTTCATGCGCCTCGCCCTGGCGATCGGCAGGCGAAATCTCGGGCGGACCTGGCCCAATCCGTCAGTCGGTGCGGTTGTGGTCGCAGGAGAGACGGGCAGAGAGCGCGTGATCGCACAGGGCGTAACGGCTCCAGGGGGGCGCCCGCATGCCGAGCCTCTCGTTCTCGCCATGGCCGGCGAGGGCGCGCGCGGGGCAACGCTTTACGTCACGCTCGAACCCTGCTCACATCATGGAGCCACCCCTCCTTGCGTCGACGCCATCATCGCGTCGGGGATCAGCCGCGTCGTCACGGCGATAGAAGATCCGGATTCCCGAGTGGCGGGCAGGGGCCATGCGCGCCTCGCCCAGGCGGGTATCGCCGTGACGCAGAATGTGCTCCGGGACGAGGCCGCGAGAGATCATCGCGGCCATTTCACCCGCGTCACGAAAGGGCGCCCTAGCCTGCATCTCAAGCTCGCCCGCACGCAGGACGGCTTCGCGTCTGGCGCGCCGGATGAGCGCCTGCGCATCACCGGTCCCATCGCCGATGGCGCGGTCCATCTGTGGCGCGCGCATGCCGACGCGATCCTGGTCGGGATTGGTACGGCACGGGCTGACGATCCGTCACTGACGGTGCGGCTGCCCGGCCTGTCGCAACGATCGCCGCTGCGCATTGTCCTCGATTCGACGCTGCGTCTGTCGCCGGCCTCGCACCTCGTGCGTAGTGCGCGCGACATCCCGACTCTGGTGATGACGACACGGTCGGCCCCGATTCATGCCAAGCGGATGCTTGCATCCTTCGGCGTCGAGACGATCCAGGTGACAGCGTGCTCGAGTGGCCGGATCGACCTGTCTGCAGCTCTCGCACGTCTGGCAGAGCACGGGCTGACTCGAATCTGTTGCGAAGGCGGTCCGCATCTTGCCGATTCCCTGGCAGCTGCCGATCTGGTCGACGTCTGCACCCTCGTTACCGGCCCGCGCGCTATCGGTGGAGGGGGCCTGCCGGCCGTTGGTGAGGCGTTGAAGGCCCGCCTGCTCGAGCCCAGCTTCAACGTCACCGAAACTCGCGCGTTCGGACCGGACCAGTCTGTCACCTACGAACGGAGCGTCTAGATGTTCACCGGCCTCGTCAGCGATGTAGGAACGGTCCTCAGCGTCGAGGGGGATGAGCGTCTGCGCCACATTCGCATCCGATCCTCGTACGATCCGGCGACCCTCGCTCTCGGTGCGTCGATCGCATGTTCCGGCCCCTGCCTCACCGTGGTGGCGATCGAGCCAGACCCCCAGGGTTGTATCTTTTCTGTCGATGCAGCTGCCGAAACTCTCGCGCGGACCACCGTCGTCGGCTGGGCTGAGGGCACGCGGCTCAACCTCGAACGTTCGCTGAAGATTGGCGATGAGCTCGGCGGCCATCTTGTCACCGGGCATGTGGACGGAGTGGCAGAGGTCGTCGCCCGCGAGAGCGTGACCGGTGGCACCGGCGATCCGCAATGGTCGCCGAGCGACCGTTTTCTTCTGCGCGGACCGTCGTCCGTGTCGCGCTTCATCGCGGAGAAGGGGTCGGTCTGCCTCGACGGCACGTCGCTGACCGTCAATTCCATCGATGGCGACCATTTCTCGGTCCTTCTCATCCCCCACACCCTGGAGGTGACGACCTGGGGTGAGCGCCAAATCGGCGACCGGCTGAATCTCGAGGTCGACCTCATCGCCCGCTACGCGGCCCGGCTGTTCGAGAAGCGTGCCTCATGATGCGCTATCTTGTGATACCGCACCCTTCGGTCTATCGCTCGCCGAGCGGCCGCCAAGTCGCCGACCCAAGCTCCTGATGCAGTCGGTCGCAAGATTTCGAACCGGGCCAACCCGGTCGTACTGGGTGGTGACGCCAACGATCCGCGCTCGAGGCTCACTCGTCACGTCGGTGCCGATGTCGCCCTCCGCCACTACAGACAAGGCCCACGATGGTTTCGCCTTCACCAGCCGCTCGCCCGGCCCCCCCCACCAACGTAAAGGGCGCGCGTGTCCTCGTGGTGGAAGCGCGCTACTACGACGACATATCCGATGAACTCCTCGCTGGCGCGCAGGGTGCGCTCGACGCGGCGGAAGCGGAGGGTGTCGTCGTGACAGTGCCGGGTGCTCTCGAGATTCCCGCAGCCATAGCGATCCTAGTGGAGGAGGCAGCTCGCGCGGGGCAGCCCTACGACGCCGCCGTCGCCCTTGGCTGCGTCATTCGTGGTGAAACCGGCCATTACGACATCGTGGCAACCGAGAGCGCGCGAGCACTCATGGATTTGTCGGTGATCGGGCGACTGCCCCTCGGCAACGGCATTCTGACGGTGGAAACGATGGAGCAGGCGCTCGCCCGTGCTCGCGTTTCCGACCTGAACAAGGGTGCGGGCGCCGCGGATGCGGCCTTGGCCGTGCTGGCGCTGAAACGCGCTGCAGCCGCCGCACCCGTGGGAGAGGATTGAGAAGCCCATGGCCAAGACGATCGAGCGCAGCGGCGCACGCCTCACCGTTGTGCAGGCGCTCTACGAGATGGAAATTTCCGATAAGGGCGTCATCGAAGCGCTCGCCGAGTTCGAAGCCTATTGGATCGGCCGTGACATCGATGGCATCGAGCAGCCGCCCGCGGAGATCGCTTTCTTCCGCGACCTCCTGCGTGGCGTCGTCGAGGAGCAGCGCGCCATCGATCCTCAGCTGGACAAAGCCCTGTCCAGCGGCTGGCCTCTGAAGCGCATCGAGGCGGTCTTGCGCGCCATCCTCCGTGCTGGAGCCTACGAAATCATGTTCCGCAAGGACGTGCCGGCACGTGCCGCGATCTCGGAATATATCGATGTGGCTCACAGCTTCTATGCCGGCGACGAGCCCGGCATGGTCAACGCCGTCCTCGACAAGGTCGCCCGCGAGGTTCGTGGATCGGAATTCGCCGGGCTTCCCGGTTCCGGGCGCGCTTGAAGACAAATCCCCCCGCCTCCCGCCCCACGGAAGATGGGCTGATCGCGCGCTACTTCGCGCCGTTGGCGGGGCATGGTGCCGATGGGTTGCGCGACGACGCCGCCACCCTGGCGCCGAGTCCCGGCTGCGATCTCGTCCTGACCGCCGACGCGATCGTCGAGGGCGTCCACTATCTGCCCGATGATCCCCCTGCCTCGATCGCACGCAAGGTGCTCGGGGTGAACCTGTCCGACATCGCGGCGAAGGGCGCGACGCCGCGCGGGTTCCTCCTGACCCTCGCCTTGCCCGACGATTGGACCGAAGACTGGCTTGCCGGCTTCGCCACTGGCCTGAGCGAGGCGGCAATGGCGTTCGGCTGCCCACTCCTCGGAGGCGATACCGTCCGCTCGGCCGGTCCCGCCCTCATCGGGGTCACCGCCATCGGCGAGGTATCGCACGGCGGTATGGTCCGGCGGATGACGGCCGAGATCGGCGACATCCTCTGCGTCAGTGGCACGATCGGTGATGCGGCGCTTGGCTTGCGGCTTCTCGACGGCTCCATGCCGAAATGGGGCGAGCACCTCGGATCGGCAGCGCGCGGCGTTCTCATCGACCGCTACCGCCATCCCAGGCCGCGTATTTCCCTCGCGCGGAGCTTACGCCGCCATGTGCGTGCTGCGATGGACGTGTCGGACGGACTCGCCGGCGATCTGACGAAGATGCTGGCGGGAGGTGGCCGCAGCGCCGAGATCATCCTCTCGGACGTACCGCTGTCCGATTCCGCACGGGAAGCGCTCGCTCTCGACCCTGGGCTCATCCACACCATCGTCACCGGTGGCGATGATTACGAGATCCTCTGCGCCGTGGCACCGAACCAAGTCGACGCCTTCATCGACGAGAGCCTTGCCGTCGGCATCCCGCTCGCACGGATAGGGACTGTCGTAGCCGGAGATCGGGCGCCCGTTTTCCGTCGGCCGGACGGCAGCGAACACGCCTTCACCACGCGGTCGTTCAGCCACTTCTGATCGCTCGGAGCCTGGCGGAAAGAGCGCCAATATCTGGCAAAACACCTGCGTCGTCGCGTCGACCTTGCCAGCATCCGGAAAAGAACGCCACACTCCGTCCCAAAGTGGCCGTCAGGCTACAAGTCCGCGCTGCTTTGATCCGGTCTGCCGGCGGAGTGGCAAACCGGGATCGAACGCATGACTTCAGGCTCCACACCGGCCCCGGCCACCTCCCTCGACGACGGCATCGTTGCCACCGCGGAGGCGTGTCTCGGCCAGGTGGGACAGGCGCGAGACGCCATTCACAAGGTCATCTTCGGCCAGGAGAAGGTCGTCGACCTTGCCCTCATCACCATCCTGGCCGGCGGCCACGGTCTCCTCGTCGGCCTTCCGGGCCTCGCCAAGACCAAGCTGGTGGAGACGCTCGGCACCGTGCTCGGGCTCGACGCCCGCCGGGTGCAGTTCACCCCCGACCTGATGCCCTCCGACATTCTCGGCACCGAGATCCTCGACGAGGACCAGGACCGCCGCCGCTCGTTCCGCTTCGTGCGCGGCCCGGTCTTCACGCAATTGCTGATGGCGGACGAGATCAACCGGGCCAGCCCGCGCACCCAATCCGCTCTGCTGCAGGCGATGCAGGAGAATTTCGTCTCGGTGGCGGGCGAGCGTCACGACCTGCCGCGCCCGTTCCACGTGCTGGCGACGCAGAACCCGATCGAGCAGGAGGGCACTTACCCGCTCCCGGAGGCGCAGCTCGACCGTTTCCTGCTCGAGATCGACGTCGGCTATCCCGATCGCACCGCCGAGCGCCGGATTCTCATCGAGACCACGGGCGTCGGCGACCACACCCCACAGGCGGTGATGTCCACGGAGGCGCTTCTCACGGCGCAGCGCCTCGTGCGCCGTCTGCCGGTGGGCGATGCGGTGGTGGATGCGATCCTCGATCTCGTCCGCTCCGCGCGGCCGGAAGGAGGGGACCCTTCCCTGAAGGGCAAGCTCCTGTGGGGGCCTGGCCCCCGCGCCAGTCAGGCGCTGACGCTGGCGGTGCGGGCCCGGGCCTTGATCGAAGGCCGCGTCGCCCCCTCAGTGGCCGATGTGAAGGTGCTGGCCGAGCCCGTGCTCAAGCACCGCATGGCCTTGAGCTTCGCTGCGCGCGCCGACGGTGAGACCGTGCCGGGGATCATCGCCCAGCTGGCCGCGAAGCTTTAACAGTATGATCGCCACCCGGATTCTCGACGCGGCCCAGCGCGCTCCTGGGCGACACGAGACCGAAGGCGCACTCTCTCTCGCCGAGCGGATGCCGCGTCTGATCCTCGAATCGCGCCGTGTCTCCTCGACGCTGGCGCATGGCCTGCACGGCAGACGGCGGGCGGGGCAGGGGGAGAGTTTCTGGCAGTTCCGGCCCTTCGTAGCGGGCGAAGCGGCGGCGCGGGTGGATTGGCGCCGCTCCGCCCGCGACGACCGGTTGTACGTGCGCGAGCGCGAATGGGAGGCGACCCACAACATCTGGTTCTGGATCGACCGGTCCGCCTCCATGGGATTCGCGTCGAGCCTCGGTCAGGGCCCGAAGGTCGAGCGCGCCCTCGTGCTCGGCCTCGCCGTTGCCGACGCCCTGGTCGAGGGGGGCGAGCGGGCGGGGCTTCTGGGTCTCACCAGGGCCACGGCCTCACGCCGCATCGTCGAGACCATGGCGCAGGCTCTGGTGGCCGACAAAGCCGGTCTTGAGCAGGACATGCCGCCGCGCGCCACGCCGGGCCGCTTCGACGAGGCGATCCTTGTCAGCGATTTTCTCTCGCCGCTGGAACAGCTTAGAGAGGCGGTGGGCTCCCTGGCGGGCTCCGGCACGAGAGGCCATCTCGTCATGGTGGTCGACCCGGTGGAGGAGACCTTTCCCTTCGCGGGCCAGGCCGTGCTGCACGACCCCGAGACCAAGATGAGCCTCGATATCGGCGACGCGGCGTCGTGGGGGGTGGCCTATCGCACCCGAATCGCCGCGCATTGGGACGGACTCGCCGAGATCGCCCGTGCCCAGGGCTGGACCCGGACGATCCATCGCACCGACCGGCCGGCGAGCGAGGCGGCCCTGCGTCTCCTCACGCTGGTCGCCGCCGCGCGCGGGACGGGGTGAGGAGCAGCACATGTTCGGATTGCCCCTGACCTTCGCCGCGCCGCTGGCGCTCGCGGCGCTTATCGCATTGCCGGCATTGTGGTATTTGCTGCGGGTGACGCCGCCTCGGCCGCAGCGGATCGAGTTTCCACCCCTGCGGATCATGGCCGACCTGCTGGCCAAGCGCGAGACGCCGGCGCGGACCCCTCCCTGGCTGCTGATCCTCCGGATGATCGCCGCGGCCTGCCTGATCCTTGCGGTCTCCGGGCCGGTCTGGAACCCGTCTGGCACCGGCGCGACCTCCGGGCGGACGCCGCTCATCGTCATGATCGATAACGGGTTTTCCGCCGCGCATGACTGGCGCGAGCGCATGCGCGCCGCCACCGACGAGATCGAAGCGGCCTCGCGGGACGGTCGCCCCGTGGCCGTGGTCGCCCTCGCCGACGCCGACGCCCCGGCGGCGTTGGAAGCGAAGACGCCCGCCGCCGCCCTGGACCGGCTCCGGGCCGTCGCGCCGCGCTCCCATCTACCGCAACGCGACGTCCATTTGACCGCCATCGGAGCCTTCCTCGACCGCCATCCGGCGGTCGCTGTGGTCTGGATCACCGATGGCGTTGCGGGTGCCGCATCCGATGCGTTCGGCAAGGGTTTGTCCGATGCGTTGAACAAAGCCGGCGCCCGTCTCACCATCCTGCGCGCCGACCGGCCACCGGCTCTGGCCCTCACCGCGGCCGAGAGCGGCGGCAAGCTCAGCGCCCATGTGCTGCGCGCTTCGGCCAATGGCCGCGATGCCGGCTTGGTCCGCGCCCTCGACCAGAAGGGCCTGCCCCTGGCCGAGCACGATTTCCGCTTCGCCGACGGGGCCACCGAAACCGAGGTCACGTTCGAGCTCCCCGTAGAGCTCCGCAACGGCATCAGCCGGCTGGAGATCGCCGCCGAGGGCTCGGCCGGCGCGGTGACGCTGATGGACGAGCGCGGCAAGCGCCGACGGGTCGGCCTAGTCTTCGGCGGCACCAACGATCAGGCCCAGCCGCTCCTGGCCCCGACCTACTATCTCTCCCGCGCGCTCACCCCCTTCGCCGACGTCCAGGAGGCACGCGGGGCCAAGGGGGTGGCCGAATCCGTCGGGCAGCTCCTCGACAATCAGGTCTCGGTGCTGGTCCTCGCCGATGTGGGCGCCCTCGACGAGGCGACCATGCGCCGGGTGGCGAGTTTCGTGAACGAGGGCGGCCTGCTGCTGCGCTTCGCCGGGCCGCGCTTGGCGGCCGGCAACGACACCCTGGTACCGGTGCGCCTGCGCCGGGGCGGCCGGACCCTGGGCGGCACCCTGTCCTGGGACAGCCCCAGGACGCTCGCGACCTTTGCCCCGGAGAGTCCGTTTGCCGGGCTGGTGCCACCGGCGGATATCGGCGTGCGCCGCCAGATCCTTGCGGAGCCGGATGGCGACCTGCCGGGGCGGACCTGGGCCTCGCTGCAGGACGGCACGCCCATCGTCACCGCCGAGAAGCGTGGCAAGGGGCAGATCGTGCTGTTCCACGTCACCGCAGACACGACCTGGTCGAACCTGCCGCTCTCCGGCCTGTTCATCGACATGCTGCGCCGCGTGGTCGCCCTGTCGGGCAGCGCGTCTCCGAATGGAGGGGAGGGGTCGGCGCGGCCCGCCGCCGCCGTTCTGGCGCCCCGCCTCACCCTCGATGGGTTCGGGGCGCTGGGCAGCCCGCCCGCCGGCGCCACGGCGGTGCCGGACGATTACGGCGAGCGCGCCAGCCTCGAACACCCGGCCGGGTTCTATGGCCCGGCCGATGGCGGAGTCGCCGTGAACGCGCTCCGGCCCGACGACCGGCTGAAACCCCTCGACCTGTCGGCCTTCACCGACGCCCGCACCGGTTCGCTCACCGGGGGAGACACCCTCGACTTGCGCGCCACGCTGTTTACCGTGGCGCTGATGCTGCTGATCCTCGACACCCTCGCCGGCCTCTGGCTCGGCGGTCTCTTCAACCGCTCGCGCGGGGGGCTGCTCGGACGCTTCGCCGGACGGGCGGCGGCACTGCTCATCGTGGCCGGCATCGGCATCATGGGTGCGCCGCGCGGCGCGCATGCTCAGGAGGGCGCGCGGCCGAACACGTTCGACTCCGCCCTCGCCACCCGTCTGGCCTACGTCGTCACCGGCGACGAGGCGACGGATACGGCCAGCCGCGCCGGGCTCAACGGCCTGACCCAGATGCTGGCCAGCCGGACCGCCCTGGAGCCTGGCGACCCGATCGGCATCGATCCGGGCAAGGACGAGCTCGCCTTCTATCCGATCATCTATTGGCCCATCGTCGCGAGCCGCCCCCAGCCGAGCGAGGCCGCGATCCGCCGGATCGACGCCTTCATGCGCAACGGCGGGACGGTCCTGTTCGACACCCGCGACGCGCTGACCGCCCGGCCGGGCGGCCCGCCGACACCGGAGGGGGCCTATCTGCGCAAGATGCTCTCCACCCTGGAAGTGCCCGAACTGGAGCCGGTTCCGGCGGACCACGTGCTCACCAAGGCCTTCTACCTCGTGGACAATTTCCCCGGCCGCTACGCCACCGGCCAGACCTGGGTCGAGACCCTGCCGCCCGCCGGAGACGGGGCCGAACGCCGCCCCGCGCGGGCCGGGGACGGCGTCTCCCCCATCGTCATCACGGGCAACGACCTCGCCGCCGCCTGGGCGGTGGGCAAGCGCGGCGAGGCGCTCTACCCCATCGTCGGCGGCGACCAGCGCCAGCGCGAGATGTCGTTCCGCGGCGGCATCAACCTCGTGATCTACACGCTGACAGGCAACTACAAGGCGGATCAGGTCCACGTCCCGGCCCTGCTGGAGCGGTTGGGACAGTGATGGCCTTTCAGACTGCGTATCGGGTCGGGCTCGTCCCTCCCCCCTTTGCGGGGGAGGGTGGTCGCGGAGCGATCGGGAGAAGGGGCGACCTCTCCGGAGATGGACCACACCTCACCCCAGCCCTCTCCTGTCAAATAACCATGAGCGATATCCGTCCCTCCGACCTCATCCTGAGGCCCGGGAGCGCAGCGGAGGCCTCGAAGGAGGCCTCCAGTCCACTCGGAGGGTACTGGAAGGCTCCTTCGAGGCCCGCCATGCGGGCACCTCAGGATGAGGTGGTTGGGTTGGAGACCGTGGGAAGCCGAAACTCGGAGGCCGCTAGCCCATGCTGAGCCTCAGTTTCACCCCGCTCATCCCGTGGCCGGTCATCGCGGGCTTGGGCGTTCTGGTGGCGATCTTCGTCGTTCTCGCCTTCGTGGCGCGGGGGCGCACGGCGGTCCTGCGGGCGCTGGCCCTCGGGCTCGTGCTGCTGGCCATCGCCAACCCGTCCCTGGTGCGCGAGGATCGCGAGCCGGTGAAGGACATCGCGGCCATCGTCGTCGACCGGTCCGGGTCGCAAAGTCTCGGTGACCGCCCGGCCATGACCGATACGGTCCGGGCCGAATTGCAGCGGCGCTTCGGCTCGCTCACCAACATCGAGCCGCGCTTCATCGACGTGCCCGACGCCAAGGACGGCGACGACGGCACCAAGCTGTTCACGGCCCTGTCCCAGGGCCTCGCCGACGTCCCGCCGGATCGGCTCGCCGGGGTGGTGATGCTGACGGACGGCGTGGTCCATGACATCCCGGCCAACGTCGCGGCGCTCGGCATCAAGGCGCCGCTCCATGTCCTCGTCACCGGACATCCCGACGAGCGCGACCGGCAGATCAAGCTGATCGAGGCGCCGCGCTTCGGCATCGTCGGGCGCGATCTCACCATCCGCGCCGAGGTGATGGAGCGGGGCGGCACCGGCAGCGCCACCGTCACCGTGCGACGCGACGGCGAGGAGATCGGACGCCGCACCTTCCCCACCGGTCAGCCCTTCTCACTGACCACCAAGATCGAGCATGGTGGCCCCAACGTCGTGGAAATCGAGGTCGAGCCGCTGCCGGGCGAGTTGACCACGATCAACAATCGCGCCGTCCTGCCCATCGAGGGCATCCGCGAGAAGCTGCGCGTGCTCCTCGTCTCGGGCGAGCCGCACCAGGGTGAGCGGACCTGGCGCAACCTGCTGAAATCGGACGCCAACGTCGATCTCGTCCATTTCACCATCCTGCGCCCACCGGAGAAGCAGGACGGCACGCCGATCTCCGAACTCTCGCTCATCGCCTTCCCGACGCGCGAATTGTTCGTCCAGAAGATCAAGGATTTCGATCTCATCATCTTCGACCGCTACGCCAACCAGAGCGTGCTGCCCTCGGCCTATTTCGACAACATCGTCCGCTATGTCCGCGATGGCGGCGCGCTGCTCATCGCGGCGGGGCCGGAATTCGCCTCCTCGGCGAGCCTCGCCCGTACCCGCCTCTCCCAGATCCTACCGGGCGAACCCAATGGCCGCGTGGTGGAGCAGCCCTACAAGGCGGCGCTGACGGGCACCGGCACCCGCCACCCCGTCACCCGCGCCCTGCCGGGCTCGGAGGCCTCTCCCCCGGCCTGGGGCGACTGGTTGCGCATCGTCTCCGCCCAGACCAAGCCCGGCATCCAGCCGATCCTGCAGGGCCCGAACGCCCTGCCGCTCCTCGCTCTCTCGCGGGAGGACAAGGGCCGTGTCGCCCTTCTGCTTTCCGACCACGCCTGGCTCTGGGCGCGCGGCTATCAGGAAGGCGGCCCCTATCTCGACCTGCTGCGCCGCCTCGGCCATTGGCTGATGAAGGAGCCGGCCCTCGAAGAGGAGGCCCTGCGGGCGCAGACGACGGGGCATGGCCGCGAAGTCCGCGTCGAGCGCCAGACCATGGCCGAGACCACCGAGCCCGTCACCGTAAAGGGGCCGACCGGACCCGAGCGGACGCTGACCCTCACGGCCGGGGAGCCCGGCCTGTTCAGCACGACCTTCGAGGCCACGGAACTCGGGCTCCACACCCTGCGCTCCGGCTCGCTCATCGCCTTCGTCAGCGTCGGACCGCCGAACCCGCGCGAGCTCACCGACGTGTTCAGCGATACCGAGCGTCTGAAGGCCCTGGCCGAAGGGACCGGCGGCTCGATCCGCCGCCTCGCCGATGCGGGCGGGAGCACCGTCGTGCCGCGCCTTCAGGCCGTGCGCAGCGGGCGTCTGGCCGGCGCCGACTGGATCGGCTTCCGCCCGAGCGACAGTGCCGTCATCCGCGGCGTCGAGGTCTACCCCCTGGCGCTCGGCCTATGGGCGCTGGTGGCTTTGGCCGGTGCGGTGCTGGCGATGTGGCTGGTTGAGGGCCGGCGCGGGCGGGTGGCGTAGGTCTCCGACCCTCCCCCCTCTGCGGGGGAGGGTGCCTGCGGAGCAGGCGGGAGAGGGGGCGACCTCTCCGAAGATGGCGTTCCCCTCATCCGACGCGCTTCGCGGGCCACCTTCTCCCGCAGAGGGGAGAAGGAGTGGCGTGCGTCTCACCCTCTGGGGAGGGTCAGCCTCGCGTCTCACCGCCGAGGGTTGCGGGCGGACGAACGGGCCTGACGGTCCCCGATACCGTCTCCAAGGCACCCGGACGGAGCTCGAGCCAGAGGAATCGCGCGGGATCCACCGGTCCAGGCGGCAGCAGGCGGCCCGGCGGCACGGGCGTGAAGCCGAAGCGGCGGTAATAGGGCGCGTCACCCACCAGAACCACGACGCCGTGGCCGCCTTCCCGCGCGGCGTCGAGGCTCGCCCGCATCAGCGATCCGCCGATGCCGCGTTGTCCGAAGCTCGGATCGACGGTGAGCGGTCCGAGCACGAGGAGCGGGCCGCCCGCCTCAGCCGGAGCGACTCGGACCGAGCCGACGAGATAGGTGCCGACCAGCGCGGTGAAGCAGAGATCGCCCAGGGGCACTGTGCCTTCGCGCAGGCGATAGGCGGTGCGGGCGAAACGTCCCGGCCCGAAGGCGCGGGCATGGAGGCGTTCGATGGAATCGGCATCGCCCGGCCGCTCGGGCCGGATGACGAGGGGCAGGCTCGTCATGTGGCGCGAGCGGAAAAGTCGATGCGCGGGTCGATCCAGGTGTAGATCAGGTCGGAGAGCAGGTTCACCGCGAGCCCCATCAGCGAGAAGATGTAGAGCGTGGCGAAGACGATGGGGTAATCGCGCCCCACGATGGCGGTGAAGGACAGGAGCCCGAGCCCGTCGAGGGAGAAGATCGTCTCGATGAGCAGGGAGCCGGCGAAGAAGGCCGAGATGAAGGCGCCGGGAAAGCCCGCCACGACGATCAGCATGGCGTTGCGGAAGACGTGCCCATAGAGCACCCGCCGCTCGGTGAGGCCCTTCATCCGCGCCGTCATCACGTATTGCTTGCGGATCTCGTCGAGGAACGAGTTCTTGGTGAGCAGGGTCGAGGTGGCGAAGGCGCCGAGCACCAGGGCGGTGAGCGGCAGCGTCATGTGCCAGGCGTAATCGACGATCTTGCCCCACAGGGTGAAGGTCTCCCAGCCCTCGCTGGTGAGGCCACGAATCGGGAAGACCTGCAGGAACGAGCCGCCGGCGAACAGGATGATGAGGGCGATGCCGAACAGGAAGCTCGGGATGGCATAGCCGACGATGACGATGCTGGAGGTCCACAGGTCGAAGCGCGAGCCGTCCTTCACCGCCTTGCGGATGCCGAGCGGGATCGAGATCGCGTAGGACAGCAGCGTCATCCACAGGCCGAGGGAGATCGAGACCGGCAGGCGCTCGCGGATCAGCTGCAGCACCGACACATCGCGAAAATAGCTCTTGCCGAAATCGAAGGTGGCGTAGTCCCACAGCATCTTGGCGAAGCGCTCGGGAGCCGGCTTGTCGAAGCCGAATTGCTGTTCGAGCTTCTTGATGAAGGCCGGGTCGAGCCCCTGCGCGCCGCGATAGCGCGAACTCGCCTCCGAGCCGCCGCCGGCCGAGCGCCCGCCGCCGCCGAGATCGCCGGCCCCGCCGGTGACGCGGGACAGGCTACCCTCGTTCTGGCCCTGCAGCTGCGCCAGCACGCGCTCCACCGGCCCGCCGGGGGCGAACTGCACGATGACGAAGGTGATAAGCATGATCCCGAAGATCGTCGGGACCATGAGGGCGATGCGGCGCAGGATGTAGGCGAGCACGTCTGGTCCTCAATTCCTGCCGATTCGCCGGGCCTTGTCGGCATCGTGCCACCAGATCGCCGGGGCGCCGAGATCGTAGGCCGGTCCGGGCGATGGGTGGCCGTAGACGTCCCAGAGGGCAAGGCGGTGATCGGCCTTGTACCACATCGGAATCCAGTAGCGGCCCGAGCGCAGCACCCGGTCGAGGGCGCGGGCGGCCACTGTGAGATCGGCGCGGGTGGACGCATCGAGCACCCGGCCGATCAGGGCGTCCACCGTGGCGTCGGAGATTCCGGCGAGGTTGTCCGAGCCCGGCGTTGCGGCGCTGGCCGAGCCGTAGACCTGCCTCAGTTCCGGCCCCGGCGTCGGCCCGCTGCCATAGCGGCGCGAGGTGATGTCGAAGTCGAAATCCTTCAGGCGGGACTGATACTGGGAGGTGTCCACCCGCCGGATGGTGGCCTTGATCCCGATCAGGCCGAGATTGCGGATGAAGGATTGGGTGTGCGGCTCGAGGGCCGGATCGGCGTCGAGGAACTCGATCTCCAGGGGCTTGCCCCCCGGCAGCGCGATGGCGCCGCCTTCCCGCGTGCAGCCCGCCTCGCGCAGGAGCGCCACGGCACGGCTGAGGAGCGCCCGGTCCTGGCCCGAGCCGTCCGACTGGGCCGGCTGCCACGCCTCGCCGAAGACCTCGTCGGGCAGGCCGGCCCGCATGGGGTCGAGCAGCGCGAGCTCCTCGGGCGAGGGTTTCCCGGTGGCCTTGAGATCGGAATTCTCGAAGAACGAGGCCGTGCGGATATAGGCGCCGAACATCAGGTTCTTGTTCGCCCAGGGGAAGTCGAAGCACAGGCCGATCGCCTCGCGGACCCGGCGGTCCTTGAAGGCCTCGCGGCGGGTGTTGATCCACCAGCCCTGCGTGCCGGAGGGGCGCGCATCGGGCACGACCTCCTTGCGCACGCGGCCCTCGCGGAAGGCGGGGAAATCGTAGCCCGTCGCCCAGACGCGGGCGGTGAATTCCTCGCGGAAGGTGAAGATGCCGCTCTTGAACGCCTCGAACGCCACCTGGCGATCGCGGAAATACTCGTAGCGGATCTGCTCGAAATTGTTCTGCCCAACCATCACCGGCAGGTCGGCGGCCCAGTAATCGGCCACCCGCTCCAGCTCGATGAAGCGGCCGGCTTCCAGGCGCCCGACCTTGTAGGGGCCGGACCCCATCGGCGGCTCCAGGGTGGAGGCTTCGAAATCCCGGCCTGCATAATAGGCCTTCGAGAAGATCGGTAGCGTCGCGACGAAGAGCGGTAGATCGCGGCTGCGGCCCTTCTCGAAGCGCACCACCAACGTCTCGTCACCCTCCGCCACGGCGTCGGCCATGTCGCGGATCACCTGGGAGATTTCGGGATGCCCCTTCTCCTTCAGCAGAGTCAGAGAGAAGGCGACATCGGCGGCGGTGAGGCGCGAGCCGTCATGGAACCGCGCCTGCGGGCGCAGGGCGAAACGGTAGGTCAGGCCGTCCTCGCTCGCCTCCACGCTGCGGGCGACGAGGCCGTAGAGCGAATCGGGCTCGTCCAGCGCCCGCACCATCAGCGAATCGAAGGTGAGGTTCATGCCGGCGGCGCCGTCGCCGCGCAGGACGTAGACGTTGAGGGTGTTGAACGTGTCGCCGGCCTGGTTGCCGAGGGTGGAGGAGAGCTGCGCCGAGAACCGGCCGCCGCGTGGGGCGGCCGGGTTCACATAGGCGAAATGCGGGAAGTCGGCCGGGTATTTCAGTTCCCCGAAACTCGACATGCCGTGGCTCGCCCCGGTGGGGGCGGCCCCCGCCCGCTTCGTCAGGGCGGTGGCGATGCCGAGGGCGCCGGCCCCGGCGACGAAGTCCCGGCGGCTCGGCGCGACCCTCACCGGGGCGCCCCGGTCTTGGCGGCCAGCGCCTCGTCGTACCACCACGTGGTCGGGAAGCCGGACGAGCCGTAGAGCGGGAGGGTGGCCGGGTGCCCGAATCGGTTCCAGCGCAGGGTCCGCGACACGTTCGAGGCCCATTGCGGCACAACGAAGTTGTGGGCGAGGAGCACCCGGTCGAGGGCATGGGTGGCGGCGAGCACGCCGGGCCGGTCCTTGGCGAAGATCACCGCCTCGATCAGCGTGTCGATGGCCGGGTCCTTGATCCCGATCAGGTTGCGCGAGCCCTGCTTGTCGGCCGCAGTCGAGCCCCAATATTCGCGCTGCTCGTTGCCGGGGGAGAGGGACTGCCCCCAGGAACTCGTGGTCACGTCGAAGTCGAAGGCGCGCAGCCGGTTCTGGTACTGCGCCTGGTCGATGACGCGGAGCGAGGTCTGGATGCCGATGAGCTTCAGCTGGGCCGAGAACGGCAGGACCACCCGCTCGAACACGCTCTGGAACTCCAGAAACTCGACGGTGAGCGGTTCGCCGGTCTTTACGTTGGTCATGCGCCCGTCGCGAAGCTCGTAGCCGGCCTCCTTGAGGAGGCGCACCGCCTCGCGCAGGTTGGCGCGCACGGCATCGGGCGTGCCGTTGACCGGGTTGGTGTAGGGGGTCGTGAAGACGGACGGCGGGACCTTGTCCTTCACGCCGTCGAGGATCGCCAGTTCCGCGCCCTGCGGCAGGCCGGAGGAGGCGAGTTCCGAGCCGAAGTAATAGGAATCGATCCGCTTGTAGAGGCCGAAGAACAGCGCCCGGTTCATCTCCTCGAAGTTCATGGCGAGGTTGAAGGCGCGGCGGACCCGCTCGTCGGCGAACTTGGCCTTGCGGGTGTTGAAGACGAACGCCTGCATGATGCCGTTGCCGCGGTCGGGGAATTCCTCCTTGATCAGGCGGCCCTCCTTCACGGCGGGGAAGTCGTCATAGGCGGTGGCCCAGTTGCGGGCGATATTCTCGGCGCGGAAGTCGAACAGGTCGCCCTTCAGCGCCTCGATCAGCACGGTGGCGTCACGAAAATACTCGTTGCGCATCGTGCCGAAATTGTTGCGGCCGACATTCACCGGCAGGTCGGCGCCCCAGTAATCGGGCACGCGCTCGTAGGTGACGCTGCGGCCGGCCTCGAACTTGGCGAGGCGATAGGGGCCGGAGCCGAGGGGGATCTCGAGGGTGGTCTGGGTGGCGTCGCGCTGGCGCCCTTCCGCGTCCTTGCCCGTCCACCAGTGCTTGGGCAGCACGCGGAGCTGGCCGAGCACCTGCGGCAGTTCGCGGTTGCCCTTCTCGGTGAAGGTGAAGGTGACCTCGCGCGGGCCGGTGACCTCGCCCTTCGCCACCGTCTGGTAATAGGCCGCGTAGAACGGGCTGTTGGCCTTCAACGTCTCGTAGGACCAGACCACATCCTCGGGCGTGATCGGCTTGCCGTCGTGCCAGCGGGCGTTCTCGCGCAGGCGGTAGGTCACGGAGGAGAGGTCGTCGGCGATGCGGACCCCTTCGGCGAGGAGCCCGTAGGAGGTGAACGGCTCGTCCAGCGACTCCGTCATCAGCGTATCGTAGATCTGCGCGACCCCACCTTCGAGATCGCCCTTCAGACCCGCCACGACGAGGTTGAAATTGTCGAAGCCGCCCTGGGCGCCGAGGCGCACGAGGCCGCCCTTCGGGGCCTTCGGGTCGGCATAGTCGAACTGCTTGAAATCGGCCGGGTATTTCGGCTCGCCCATGAGCGTGAAGGCATGGGCCCATGGGGCGCCGTCGGGGGCGGCCCTGGCACCACCGACGAAGGCGGCGACCGCGAGGGAGGCGGCGAGAAGGCGTCCGATCAGGGCTGTTCGCATCACGAGGCGGCTGTCTCCCGAATTCCGTTGCCCGTGCCGTCGAGGGCGCAGGCGCGATGTCCTTCTAGGACGTCGGGACGGGCCACGCCAAGCGGTCAAGTCCCCGGCGCGTCGGTTGAACGCGTGGGAGGATCGCCTCGTGAGGAACGGCGGAGTGCCTCGCGGTACTCCCGATCACGGTCGATCCCCCCCCCGGTGTACGACGCAGCAGCGGGAGTTTTTCGAGGGACACGAAGATCCCGTTCGAGTTGTTAGTCCGAGGCTTAACCTCATCCCGAGGTGCCGCGCAGCGGCCTCGAAGGAGGCCTCCAGCACCCACTGAGCAGACTGGAGAGCTCCTTCGAGGCCCTTCGCCGAGGCGAAGGGCTCCTGAGGATGAGGTGATCTGATTGGATGATGGACTTCAGCGGATGATCTGCTCCCGCATGAACATCCTCCGGACAAATCCGATCAACCGGATGTCAGACGATCTGGACGCTCTTCGGCGTGATTTCGGAGAGCTTGGTGGCGCCGACCTGGCGCATGATCGTCTCGAACTCGCGCTGCATCAGGGTGAGCACCATCTCGACGCCGGGCTGGCCGAAGGCGGCGAGGCCCCAGACATAGGGGCGGCCGACGCAGACGGCGGTGGCGCCGAGCGCCAGTGCCTTCAGCACGTCGGTGCCGCGACGGAAGCCGCCGTCGATGAGGACCGGGACCTTGCCGTTCACGGCGGCGACCACTTCCGGCAGGGCGCCGATGGTCGATTGCAGGCTCTCCTCGGCGCGGCCGCCGTGGTTGGAGACGATGATCGCGTCGACGCCGTGGGTCAGGGCGATCTTGGCGTCTTCCTGGGTCACGATGCCCTTGAGGACGAGCTTGCCCTTCACGATGCCGCGCAGGCGCTTCACGTAGTCCCAGGTCATGCCGGTGCCGTAGAGGTTGGTGACCTTCGACACGTCGATCTCGTCGAACATCGGCTTGCGGCTGACTTCGTTCTTGAAGCCGGGCGTGTGGCAATCGGTACAGGTGCGGGTGTCGGCGCGGCGCTCGCGGAACAGCGTCTCGGTGTTGCGGCCGCCCTGGCGATCGACGGTGAGCACGATGGCCGGGGCGCCGGCCGCCTCGGCCCGCTTCACGAGCTTCTCGGTCACGGACCAATCGTCGGTCGGGTACAGCATGTACCAGACGGGGGCGCCACGCTCCTTGATGACGGTCTCGATGGAGGTGCTGCCCACCGTGGACAGGATCATCTGGTGACCCTTCACCTTGCAGGCGCGGGCGGCGGCGGCCTCGGCCTCGGGGTGGAAGGCACCCACGCTGCTGACGGGAGCGAGCGCGATCGGGCTCGCCCAGGTCTCGCCGAAGATCTTCACGGTCGTATCGATCTTTCGCACGTCGATCAGGCGGCGGACGCGGATATGGATCTTGTCGAAATCGTCCCGGTTGGCCTTCAGCGTCTTGTCGGCATCGACGCCGCTGGCGAGGTAGCCGTAATGCGCCGGGGGCAATTCCTTCTTCGCCACGGGCTCGAAATCGAACACGTTGAGGGCCTGCGCCGGGGAGGCGATGAGGTCGCCGTTCATCACGGGGGCGGCGCGCAGGACGTCGTAGCTCTGGGCCACCGCTTCCGTGGTTCCGAGGGCGGCGATTCCCGCCAGGGCGCGTGCGGCGCTCGGCGCGAACAGGGGGCTGGACGAGAAGTAGGCCAACAGTTTCCGGCGGTGGATCGATGCGTGTTCACCCATGGCAGACTCTCCCTCGACACCGTTCGACATACGTCTCGCTCTCGCTTGCTTCGATTTGCCGAACCTTCCTGCACCAATTCTATTGTGCGATGCAATAACTGTTATAATTCTAAATCGTAGCGTGCATGCCTTCCGCCGCCAACGCGATGAGGTCGGCCGATGCGGTACTTCAACGGGATTCGGGCTCAAAATCGCAGATCGGCGGCGATATATGTCGATTTGCGTCCTGCGCCGCGCTTTCACGATGGCGCGATCCGCTGGATCTCAGAGCTGAGCAGGCGACGTGATTCGCGCGGCACTACCGCACCGCAATATGAAAAGGGCCGGTCGACGGGTCGTTCGGAACAGGAAAGGCGCGGACATGCCGCGCCTTTCCGTCGAGCCGATGAAAACGTGTCGGCAAAGCCGAATTTTACTGCGCCGGCTTGTCCTCGGCGGCGGCCTTCTCGACGGCGGGAAGCGGCGCCGGGGTGTCGGCGAGCGAGCGCAGATAGGCGATCACGTCGGCGCGCTCCTGCGGGGCCTGGATGCCGGCAAAGGCCATCTTGGTGCCCGGCACGTAGGTCTTCGGGTTGGCGAGGAAGTGATCGAGCTCGTCGTAGGTCCAGGTGCCGCCCTTCTCCTTCAGCGCGGCGGAATACTCGAACCCGCTCTCATGGGCGCGCTGGCGGTCGACCACACCCCAGAGATGCGGACCGACCTTGTTGGGGCCGCCCTTCTCGAAACTGTGGCAGGCGGCGCACTTCTTGGCGGCGCCGGTGCCCTTCTCGACGCTGGCGCTGGCGAGGCGGACCGGAAGCGGCTCGACCTTGGCCGCGGCGGCGGCGCCGCCGCCGGCCGCCTCGGGCTGAGGCTCGGGCAGGGCGTAGCCGGCACTTCCCGCCGGCTTGGCGCTGTAGATCAATTCGGCGACGAAACCGGAGCCCATGGCGAGAAGAAGAGTGCCGAGTACGGCGCCCGCGACCTTGTTCAGCTCGAAAGAGTCCATTCTCGACAACTCCGGGGGCGTCCGCCGGTTGCGGCGGCAGGCGTGGCCCGGTGAGCGGATGCCCCGGACTCTGGAAATGTTCGAGGGTGAATAGCGGTTAAGGGCCGACCTTGACAATGGCGGAGCGGGCGGCCGTGTAGTCGCATAGCGCCGGATGTCATTCTCCCGCAGCCGCGACCGTGCGCCGATGACAACGCGCACCGCCCCTGCTACTCCCCCGGCTCGCTGCGGAGATACGCCGGTCGATGTCGGATCCCCTCGTTCTCATTCCCGCCCGCATGGCCGCCACCCGGCTGCCGAACAAGCCGATGGCCGACATCGCCGGTGAGCCGATGATCGTCCATGTCTGGCGCCGCGCCGTGGAAGCCGGGATCGGACCGGTGGTCGTGGCCACGGATGCCGTCGAGATCGTCGAGGCGATCGAGCGGGTCGGCGGCCTCGCGACCCTCACCCGGGCCGATCATCCTTCCGGGTCGGACCGGCTGGCCGAGGCGCTCGACATCATCGATCCGCAGGGCAACCACGACGTGGTGGTCAACGTCCAGGGCGACCTGCCGACGATCGACCCGGCGATCATCGGCGCGGCGATCACGCCGCTGGCCGATCGCGCCGTGGACATCGCCACCCTCTGCGCGATCATCACCCGCGAGGAGGAGCGGCACGATCCCAACGTGGTGAAGCTCGTCGGCCACCATGTGGGGCCCAACCGCCTGCGCGCGCTCTATTTCACCAGGGCGCAGGCGCCCTGGGGGGAGGGGCCGCTGTTCCACCATATCGGCCTCTACGCCTATCGCCGCCGGGCGCTCACCCGCTTCATGGCCCTGCCGCCCGGCGAACTCGAGACCCGCGAGAAACTGGAACAGCTGCGGGCGCTGGAGGCGGGCATGCGCATCGACGCCACCATCGTCGACGACCTGCCGCTGGGCGTCGACACCCCCGCCGACCTCGAACGGGCGCGGGCGGTGCTCATGGCCCGGCGCCTCAACTGACGAACCGAGTTGTTTCTCCCATGTCCGACACGACCGAATCCCGCACCACGATCTCCTACCAGGGCGAGCCGGGCGCGAATTCGCACATCATCTGCGCCCAGGCCTATCCCGACTGGACCCCGCTGCCCTGCGCCTCGTTCGAGGAAGCCTTCGCGGCGGTGAACGACGGCCGGGCCGCCCTGGCGATGATCCCCATCGAGAACTCCATCGCCGGGCGTGTCGCCGACATCCATCACCTGATCCCGAGCTCGAACCTGCACATCGTGGCCGAGCACTTCCTGCCGATCCATTTTCAGCTGATGGCGCTTCCCGGCACGCCGATCGAGGCGATCCGGACGGTGCACAGCCACGTCCACGCGCTCGGCCAATGCCGCAAGATCATCCGGCGGCTCGGGCTCAAGGCCATCGTGGCCGGCGACACGGCGGGCGCGGCGCGGGAAGTCGCCGAAGCCGGCGATCCGAGCCGCGGCGCGCTGGCCCCGGCCATGGCGGCGGGCGTCTACGGTCTCGACATCCTCGCCCGCGACGTGGAGGACGAGAGCCACAACACCACGCGCTTCGTGGTGTTCTCGCCCGAGGCGGTGGAGATCCCGGCCGCCTCGGGGCCGACGGTGACGAGCTTCATCTTCCGCGTCCGCAACATCCCGGCTGCGCTCTACAAGGCGCTCGGGGGATTCGCCACCAACGGCGTCAACATGTCGAAGCTCGAGAGCTACATGGTCGAAGGCCAGTTCTCGGCGACGCAGTTCTATGCGGAAGTGGACGGCCACCCCGAGGATCCGGGCCTCGCGCGCGCGCTGGACGAGCTCGCCTATTTCTCGCGGGAACTGCGCATCATCGGCACCTACCCGGCCCATCCGTTCCGCGAGACCACGCGGCTGGCGGCGGAGTAGCGCGCGGAACCCGCGCCTATTCCCGCTTGATCACCCGGTCGACCACGAGATCCGACCAGAAGCCCGGCCGGAACTCGCGCTTCAGGGCTTCGGGGTCGTAGACCGTCTCGACCCAGGTGAGGAAATCCAGCCCCTTCGCTTCGCCCTCGCGCAGGTAGAGGTCGAAGAACGCATCGAGGATCCCGGTCTTGGCGAAGCGGAAATGGCCGTACCGCGCCGAGAGCTGACCCATCGCCTCCGAGACGGGCACGCCTTCGTGCAGGATGAGGAAGAGGGCGGCACCGAGTCCGGCCCGGTCCGCCCCGGACTTGCAATGCATCACGGCGGGATACTGGACCCCGTCGAAGAAGGCCTTCGCGCCGAGGATCGTCTCCTTCGACGGCGCTTCACGCGAGCGCAGGACGAACTCGACGAGGGTCAGCCCCTGCTGCGCGCAGGCCTCGCGCTGGAGCGGCCAGGAGCCGTGCTCGCGGCCGCCGCGCAGGGAGATCACCGTGCGCACGCCCTGCCGCCGGAACCAGGCGAGCTGGTGCGGCGTCGGCTGGGCCGAGCGCCAGACCTTGCCGGTGCCGATCTTGTGGCGGTTGAGATAGGCTAGCCGGAACACGCCGTGATCCACGAGCAGCATGTTGGCCCATGCCCGCATGCGCGCACCCCGGCCTGCGATCGGCTGCTCGAAGCGGGCGATCCGCGCCATGCGCCGGGCATAGCGGATCTCGGGCTTGATGAATCTGTTGAACACGGGTGGCGGCGGGAACCTGTCGAGAGGAGCGTCCGGCGGCTCTAACAGTCGGGGCAGCGTCGGGCAAACGGATGTCGCAGAATTGCGCCATTCACGCCTGACGAAGCACACTTTCCGGAACTCGGCATCCGGCTTGCCTTCATCATGCCCGTATCGTGCATTTCGATGCGAGATCGTTCCCGTTTCCACCAAGCGTAGGGACAGTCATGAAGACGAGCACCACCAGCATCCGCCGCGCCCGTCCGGGAGACGCCGATCGGTTGAGCGACGTCTTCGACGAAACCTGGCGGGAGGCCTATCGCGGCGTCATCCCCGGCATTTCCCTAGAACGGATGATCTCCCAGCGCTCGTCGCAATGGTGGGTCGGCGCGGCCCAGCGCAACCGCCCCCTGGTCGTGGTCGAGATCGGCGACGAGGTCGTCGGATACGCGATCTACGGGCAGGCGAGGGGCGGCGCCCTGAAGGCATCGGGGGAGGTGGACGAGCTCTACATCCTGCCGGCCTACCAGGGCCTTGGCCTCGGCCGGCGCCTGTTCCGCGCGGTCCGCAACGACCTCGCCGATCACGGCCTGACGCGGATCGGGGTCTGGACCCTGGCGGGCAACGAGCGCGCCTGCGACTTCTACGCCGGTCTGGGCGGTATCAAGGTGGCCGAGGCCGTCGACCGCATGGCCGGCGCCGTCCTCTCCAAGGTGGCCTATCGCTTCGAGTGAGGCCCGATCCCGTCATCAGGGAACCCGGAAGGCGGAGTGGTACGTTGATCCTGAGCCCGGACGTCGCCGTCCCCATATGGGGGAACGCGTCGCGACGTCCTCGCGCCGGATCCAGGGACCACGATGACCGCCAGCCAGCAGGATCTGCCACGCCGTGAGTGCACGGCGCAGGATTGGGACGACCGCGTCACGCGCCTCACCGAGAAACTGCCCGATCGGTTGCGGCGCGCCATCGAGTGGCTGCGCGAGCCCTCTCGCCGCTGGGTGAGGATCGGTGCGGCGATCCTGTTCATCCTGGGCGGCGTCTTCTCGATCCTGCCCGTGCTCGGGCTCTGGATGCTGCCCGTCGGGCTCGCCCTCCTCAGCCAGGACATCCCGGCCCTCAAGGTCCCGCTCGAACGCTCGGCCCGCTGGATCGAGGGCGTCTGGCGGCGCTGGTTCGGATCAGGCGATCAGAAATCCTGATCCGTGGCTCCGGCCCGACCGTATGGGCCGGGGCTTTCAGCGCGGAAAGGGCGTGTGGCGGTTACGATAAGCCGCAAAAGCCCCGCGCATCGGGCCAAGGTCGATTTCCTTTAACGCGGAAGGGATTTAAGAGACGCCGAAACAGCGCCTTGGATTGCTGCAGGCTCGAGCGAGGACCCCATGATCATCGACTCCATCTCGATCGGAAAGAACCCGCCGGACGACGTCAACGTCATCATCGAAGTGCCGATCGGCGGCGATCCGATCAAGTATGAGATGGACAAGGAATCCGGTGCCCTCGTGGTCGACCGGTTTCTTTATACCGCGATGCATTACCCGGGGAATTACGGTTTCATCCCCCACACCCTCTCGGGCGACGGCGATCCCTGCGACGTTCTCGTGGCGAATACCCGCGCCATCGCTCCCGGCGCGGTCATCAGCGTCCGCCCGGTGGGCGTCCTCGTGATGGAGGACAATGCCGGCGAGGACGAGAAGATCATCGCCGTGCCGTCCCGCCACCTCACCATGCGCTACGACCGGATCGAGAACTACACCGACCTGCCGGACATCACGATCCAGCAGATCCAGCACTTCTTCGAGCATTACAAGGATCTGGAGCCCGGCAAGTGGGTGAAGATCAAGCGCTGGGGCGACAAGGCCGAGGCCCAGCGCCTCATCAACGAGGGTATCGAGCGCGCCAAGGCCGAGAAGGCCTGAGAGCCTTCTTCGATCGGATCTTTCCGCAGCGTGTGATTCCAAGGCCGCCCGCCTGCGAAAGTCGGTCGTCCAGACCAACCACCTCATCCTGAGGTGCCCTTTGCTTGAGCAAAGGGCCTCGAAGGAGCTTCCAGTTGCCACGCGATCCCTGGAAGCCTCCTTCGAGGCCGCTACGCGGCGCCTCAGGATGAGGTAATGTCTTGGAAAGACAACCCGAACAGGCGGTGAGACCGTCTCACAACGCCTCGCCCCGCATCAGCCTGGGCGAGGCGCCCCGCGAGGCCGAGGCCTCGCCGATGAAGAGCGACTTCAATCCCGGCATCCGATCGACGAGGCCGAGCCCGAGATCACGCATCAGCCGAACCGGCAGGATGTCGTTGGAGAACAGGCGGTTGAGCCCGTCCGTGGCGGCCGCCATGGCGAAAGTGTCGAAGCGCCGGCTCCGCTCGTAGCGCTGCAGCACATCCTTCGCCCCCGGATCGAGCCCGAGGCGCAGGGCCTCCGTGATCTCTTCCGCCAGGGAGGAGGCATCGGCGAGGCCGAGATTCAGCCCCTGGCCGGCGATCGGGTGGATGACATGGGCCGCATCCCCCAGCAGGGCGAGCCGCTCGCCCCGGAAGCTCCGTGCCATGCCGAGGGAGAGCGGATGGGCACTCGGCCCGTCCTCGAGCACGAGACGGCCGAGATTGAGCCCGAAGCGCCGTTCGATTTCCCCGAGGGTTTCCTCAGCGCTGCCGCCGATCAGCGCCTCCACATCCGCTGCCCGCTCCGTCCAGACGATGGAGGAGCGGTGGCCGAGCGCGCCGCCATCCACCAGGGGCAGAATGGCGAAGGGACCGCTCGGCAGGAAATGCTCGAAGGCCCGGCCGCCATGGGGGCGCTCATGGCCGATCGTGGCGACGATGCCCGTCTGCGGATAGGACCGGCCGACCCATCCGATCCCGGCCGCCTCGCGCAGCCTCGACCGCGATCCGTCCGCGGCGACCAGTAACGTCGCGTCGGTCTCGCGCCTGTCGGACAACGCGAGGGCGATGCTCCGGCCGTTCGCCTGTGCGTGGCGGATGCCGACCGGCTCGAAGGCCACCCCGACGGCTTTCGATGCCGTCAGCAGGGCGTCGACGAGGTATTCTGCCTCGACCATATGGGCGAAGGGCTCACCGACGAGCGGCGATTCGCCGTCACCGTCCTGGCCGAAAGTCAGGAAGACCGGCCTCACCGGATCCGTCAGACGGCTGTCGCTGATCGCCATGTCGAGGATCGGTTCGGCCGCATGGGCGACGCCATCCCAGATTCCCAACCGCGTCAGCATGCGCCTTCCGCCGGCCGCCACGGCGAAGGCACGCCCGCGATGCCGCAGCGCGGCGCGGTCGAGCCCCGGATCGAAGACGGTGACGTCCAACGATTCTCGATGGGTTTGGCGCAAGGCCAGCGCCAGGCTGAGGCCGGGAATACCGCCGCCGGCGATGGCCACCTTGCGGGGCGCGCCACCTTGCATCGATCCGCTCATCCCCGTTCCGCCCATGCCCTTTGCCTCGTCCCCATTCCCACGGCCTGCGATGAGAGACACGTGGAGTGGCACCCCGCCGCGCCGGAGGCAACGCGCGACAGCGAAGCACGATGCGTCACCGGATCGGCCGGGGGGCGCTTTCGAAGAGTGAGCCGCTCATTCCCCGTGAGTTTTGCATTCCCGATGAGTCTTGTATTCCGGGCGAGCTGTGGCGATTCCCTCTGCCGTGACGCCGTGATGCACGGCCGCATCGATGTCCTCAGCCCGGTGAAAGGCCCGCATGACCGGATCCGTCGACGAACTCCTCGCCTGCCTCGACCTCGCGCGCCTCGACGACGACCTGTTCCGGGGCCAGAGCATCGAAACCGGATGGTTCCGGGTGTTCGGCGGCCAGGTGCTGGGGCAGGCCCTCGTCGCCGCATCGCGCACGGTGGGGGCGAGCCGGCCGCCGCATTCCCTCCATGCCTATTTCATCCTCGCCGGCGACCCGGCCGCGCCGATCGATTACGCGGTGGAACGCATCCGCGACGGGCGCAGCTTCGCCACGCGGCGGGTGGTGGCCCATCAGCATGGGCGGGCGATCTTCACCCTGTCGGCCTCCTTCCACAGCGACGAGGAGGGGCTCGTCCACCAGATCGCCATGCCGGACGTGCCGGGGCCCGAGGCGCTCCTCGATGCCCCCGCTTTGGCCGCCCAGGCAGGTCCGTCGATCCCGGCCACCATGCGCGCCTATCTCGGCCGAGCCACCCCGATCGCGCTGAGGCCGGTGGAGGTGCAGCGCTACATGTCGCGCGACCCGCGCGAGCCTCGCTTCCACGTCTGGCTCCGGGCCGGGGCGCGCCTGCCGGACGACCCGGCCATCCACCGCGCCGTCCTCGCCTATGCCTCCGACCTGATGCTGCTGGACGCGACGCTGATTCCCCACGGCAAGACGGTGTTCGATGCCGCGATCCAATCCGCGAGTCTCGATCACGCCCTCTGGTTCCACCGTCCCTTCCGCGCCGACGAATGGCTGCTCTATGCGCAGGAGAGCCCTGCCGCTTCGGGCGGGCGCGGTTTCGCCAGGGGATCGATCTTCACGAGGGAGGGAGAGCTCGTGGCATCCGTCGCTCAGGAAGGCCTGATCCGGCCGACCGCGAACGGCTCGTGATGCGCTGCGAGCTTTGCTTTACGGGCTTCCATTCTGCTCACGTTATCGTCTGAATGATCATTCTTTAGGCAATGATCGCGAAAAAATCGCACGATCACGCGTCAGTGATCGATCACTTTGTGTGCAGAACGAGGAATGAAGAAAAGTTCCCTTTGGCATAGTCCTTGAATGATGGGCGCCGATCGCTTGGCCATTCCGGCTGGTGCGAAATGCCGGATTACCGGGCCGCGACGCAGATCGAGCCGGTGACCGGGGGCATCCAGAACAAAAGGGGGCGCCGCCCATGAAGATCGTGATGGCTATCATCAAGCCGTTCAAGCTCGAGGAGGTCAGGGATGCGCTGACCGGAATCGGCGTCCACGGCCTCACGGTGACCGAAGTCAAAGGCTATGGCCGCCAGAAGGGCCACACCGAAATTTACCGCGGCGCCGAATATGCCGTGAGCTTCCTGCCGAAGCTGAAGATCGAGGTCGCCGTCGCGTCCGACCTCACCAGCAGCGTCATCGACGCCATCGCCGCCGCCGCCCGCACCGGCCAGATCGGCGACGGCAAGATCTTCGTCGTGCCCCTCGAGAAGGCCGTCCGCATCCGCACCGGCGAGACCGACGTCGACGCGCTCTGAGCCATCGCCCCGGCCGGACAACGCTCCGGCCCGCCTCCCCTCCTTTTCCTCACGTCACCATCGCACCGCGACCGGGAGTTCCGTTTCCATGAAACTTCGCAATGCCCTTGCGCTCGGGATGGGAGGCGCCGCGCTGGCCCTCCTGTTCGTCGAGCCATCCCTCGCACAGTCGCCGACCCCAGAAGTCGTCGCAGCGCCGGCCGCCGCCGCGCCCGTTCCCAACAAGGGCGATACCGCCTGGATGATGGTCTCGGCCGTCCTCGTGCTGCTGATGACCGTGCCCGGCCTCGCGCTGTTCTACGGTGGCCTCGTGCGCACCAAGAACATGCTGTCGGTGCTGACGCAGGTCTTCGCCATCGCCTCCATCGTCTGCCTTCTGTGGGTCGCCTTCGGCTACAGCATGGCCTTCACCAACGGCGGCGGTCTCAACGACTTCGTCGGCGGCTTCTCCAAGGTCTTCCTGAAGGGCGTCGACCCGTCCACCACCGTGGCGACCTTCTCGAACGGCGTCGTCATTCCCGAATACGTCTACATCTGCTTCCAGATGACGTTCGCGATGATCACGCCCGGCCTCATCGTCGGCGCCTTCGCCGAGCGCATGAAGTTCTCCGCCCTGCTCGTGTTCTCGGTGCTGTGGGTCACACTGATCTACTTCCCGATGGCGCACATGGTCTGGTACTGGGGTGGTCCCGATCTCGTCGGCGACGCCGCCAAGGCCCTGGCCGCAGCCACCGACGACGCCTCCAAGGCGACGGCGCAGGCCGCTCTCGACGCGGTCAACGCCGATGCGGGCATGATCTTCAAGTGGGGCGCCCTCGACTTCGCCGGCGGCACCGTCGTGCACATCAATGCGGGTATCGCCGGCTTCGTCGGCTGCCTGATGCTCGGCAAGCGTATCGGCTACGGCCGTGACCTCCTCGCCCCGCACTCGCTGACCATGACCACCATCGGCGCCTCGCTCCTCTGGGTCGGCTGGTTCGGCTTCAACGCCGGTTCGAACCTCGAAGCCAACGGCTCCGCGGGTCTGGCCATGATCAACACCTTCGTGGCCACCGCCGCAGCCGCCGTCTCCTGGCTGTTCGTGGAGTGGATGCTCAAGGGCAAGCCCTCGCTCCTGGGCATGCTGTCGGGCGCCATCGCCGGCCTCGTCGCCGTCACACCCGCCGCCGGCTTCGCCGGTCCGATGGGTTCGATCGTCCTCGGCCTCGTCGCCGGCGGTGCCTGCTTCATCATGTGCTCCACGGTGAAGAACGCCCTCGGCTACGACGACTCCCTCGACGTCTTCGGCGTCCACTGCATCGGCGGCATCCTCGGCGCCCTGGCCACCGGCATCCTGGTGAGCCCGGACTTCGGCGGCGTCGGCATCCCCGACTACACCAGCAAGCCCGGCGAACTCGCTGTCGGCGCCTACGACATGGCGGCGCAGCTCCTGGCCCAGGGTAAGGCCGTCGGCTTCACCATCCTGTGGTCCGGCATCGGCTCCGCCATCCTGTACAAGCTCGTCGACCTGACCATCGGTCTGCGCGTGACCCAGGACGAAGAGCGCGAAGGCCTCGACATCGCCGACCATGGCGAGCGCGCCTACAACTACTGATCCCGCCTAAACACCATCTCAACCGAACCGAGAGGCCCCGGTCGCCATGCGACCGGGGCCTTTCTCATGTCCGTGACAGCCGTCGAGAACCGCATCGACGCCCCCGACCGTGAGGCAGAGCCGGCTCCCGCCGCCGGACTGGGGCGAAAATGTGATGCGAATGCAACACCCCCATGGCAAGTCCGACGAACGGCCGTATTTGCCTATTTCCTGGGCAATTGCATCAAAGTTAGTTTTGCGAAGCTCGGCCGGATTTGGCAACTTGCAAATCACAGAATAACTGGGGCTGAACTCTGATGACACTGAAGCTAACCGCACTGGGGACTGCCGCTTCCCTCGCCGCGTTCCTGAGCGTTGGCAGCGTCAGCGCCGCCGACCTTGCCGCGCCGAAGACCATGCCGGTCGAGGCGAAGGCGCCCGATCCGCTGATCGGCTTCTCGTTCGGCTCGCGCTACCAGACGGACTACAACTTCCGCGGTGTGTCGCAGTCGAACCGCCAGGGCAGCTACCAGTCCTTCTTCGAGGCCCAGTATTTCGGCGGCTTCGCCTATACCGGCCTCGCCACCTACCAGACCCGCCTGCCCACGCAGCCGGACATGGAGTTCGATCTCGCCGCCGGTATCCGCCCGACCTTCGACAAGTTCGCCCTCGATCTCGGCGTGCTCTACTACTTCTACCCCAATGAGAAGCGCCTGTTGGGCCCGGGCGGCGCGTTCCTGACCACCGCCAACACCGACTTCATGGAATACGCCGCCAAGGGCACCTGGACCGCGACGGACTCGCTGACCCTCGGCCTCAACGTGTTCTACTCGCCGAACTTCCTCGGCCAGCACGCCAACGGTACCTACACCTCCGGCACCGCCGCCTATACCCTGCCGGCCAACTGGTTCTCGTTCCTGCCCGAGGCCTATTCCGGTGGCTTCTCGATCTCGTCCGAGCTCGGCTACTACTTCCTGACCGCCGCGAAGACCTCCGCCACCGGGCAGATCGCCTTCAACCTGCCGAGCTACCTCTACGGGAACGTCGGCCTGTCCTACACCTACAAGAACATCGTCCTCGATGTGCGCTACCACAACACCAACCTGAGCAAGACCGACTGCTTCAACTTCACCGGCGACTACCGCGGCTTCAACAACGGCGGGACCTCCAAGTGGTGCGGCGATGCCGTCATCGGCTCCATCACCTTCCAGACCTCGACTGCGGCTCCCGGCATCTACGCCGAGCCGGGCGGTCTCCTGAACCTCTTCCGCTAAGCGCCAAGCTCAGCGATGGACGAAGAAAGGCCCCGGAGCGATCCGGGGCCTTTCTTCGTTGGCGGCGCGGACCGGATTTGACGAGGCGAGTCGTGAATGCGTCCGAAAGCCCGGACATCTGTGTGGGCCGTGCTAACGATCTCTAAGCCTTAAACAGCCGTTAACTCGGTCGACATAGCGTTACCGGATCGTTTCTCCCTGCGTCTGGTCCCGTATGCGCTCGCTCCGCCGTTCCGCATCGCCCTACGACACTTTCGTCGACAGCTTCAGGCCATTCCTGGCGAAGCGGATGACGGAGATGGGCGGTCTTCTCCTGTTCGCGGGCGCGACCGCGCTCACGGTCGCCCTGGCGACGTGGTCCATCGACGATCCGAGTATCAACCACGCCACCGACCATGCCGCGCACAACGTGCTCGGCACCGGCGGCGCGGTGGTGTCGGATCTGGCGATGCAGCTCCTCGGCCTCGGTTCCCTGGCCTTCGCCCTGCCGCCCGCCTTCTGGGGCGTCCAACTCATGCGGTCCCGGGAACTGCCCCGGGGCGGCCTGCGGATCACCCTCTGGATCATCGGCTTCTTCGCCGCGAGCGCTGTGGCGAGCGCGCTGCCGCCCACCGCGCGCTGGCCTCTTCCCACCGGTCTCGGCGGGGTGGCCGGCGATGCCCTGATCCACACCGCTCGGCTCATCGTCGGCGCCATCGCGTCCCCGGCCACGGCCCTCGTCGGTTTCGCCTTCGCGGCGGTGGCGATCCTGTGCCTCACCGGCGCCTGCCGCGCCGGAGCCGAGCCGGAGGAGGAATCCTACGATCAGCCCGCTCCGTCCGCGTCCAGCCAGCGGCCGCAGCCCTCCGCCCGGCATGACGGCCGTTACGAGGAGGACGAGCCGAGCCTCGGCATCGTCTCCCTCGGCACCCTGGCGCATCTCCTGATGGGCGGCCGGACCGCCATCGCCAGACGGATCGCCGAGTGGCGTGCCGACCGGGCGGCGGCGGCCACCGAACTCGCTTATGCCGGCGCCTCACCGGCGCTCGCCGCGCGCCGCGCCTTCTCGGACGCGGACGACGCACCGTGGTCGACCCACGTGCCGCAGGACGCGGGACACCAGCCGAGAGGCGATGCCGCCTCGGCGCGTCGCGAACCGGTCTTCGAGCCGCAGCCCGTGGCGGAGCCCCGGCCGGTCACCCGCCGTCCCCTCCCTGAGCCGATCCTGCACGACGACGAGCCGGACGATGGCGGCGAGGAGTTCTACGCTCCCGAAGAACCGGTGGCATCGGCGCCGGCGCCGCGCTCCCGTGTCGCCCCGGTGGCACCGTCCCCCGCTCCGGCACCGATCCGGCGCGCATCTCCCGCGCCGGCCTATGGCGCGGAGAGCTATTCCCATCCCCCCCTCGACCTGCTCGGCGAGGCGCCGGGCTTGTCCCTGGCGAGCCAGGTCTCGACGGAAGCCTTGGAGCAGAATGCGACCCTGCTCGAGGCCACCCTCAGCGATTTCGGCGTGCGCGGCGACATCCTCGCCGTGCGCCCCGGCCCGGTGGTCACGCTCTACGAACTGGAGCCGGCTCCCGGCACCAAGTCGAGCCGCGTGATCTCCCTCTCGGACGACATCGCCCGCTCGATGTCGGCGGTCTCGGCCCGTGTGGCCGTCGTCCCCGGCCGCAACGCCATCGGCATCGAATTGCCCAATGCCAGGCGCGAGACCGTGTATCTGCGCGAACTCCTCGCTTCGGCGGATTTCGTCGAGACGAAGCAGAGCCTCGCTTTGTGCCTCGGCAAGAATATCGGCGGTGAGCCGATCATCGCCGATCTCGCCAAGATGCCTCACCTGCTCGTCGCCGGCACCACCGGCTCGGGCAAGTCGGTGGCGATCAACACGATGATCCTGTCNCTCTGCCGATTTCTGCATCAGCAAGCACAAGCTCGCCCTCTGCCTCGGCAAGAACATCGGCGGCGAGCCGATCATCGCCGATCTCGCCAAGATGCCTCACCTGCTCGTCGCCGGCACCACCGGCTCGGGCAAGTCGGTGGCGATCAACACGATGATCCTGTCGCTGCTCTACCGGATGAAGCCGGAAGAGTGCCGCCTGATCATGGTCGAYCCGAAGATGCTGGAACTCTCCGTCTATGACGGCATCCCGCACCTGCTCTCCCCCGTCGTCACCGATCCGAAGAAGGCGGTCATCGCCCTCAAATGGGCCGTGCGCGAGATGGAGGAGCGCTACAAGAAGATGTCCAAGATCGCGGTCCGCAATATCGACGGCTACAATGCCCGGATGGCGGAGGCGCGGGCCAAGGGCGAGATCATCACCCGCGAGATCCATACCGGCTTCAACCGCGAGACCGGTCAGGCCGTGTTCGAGGCGGAGGAGATGGACCTCTCGGCCCTGCCCTACATCGTGATCGTGGTCGACGAGATGGCCGACCTGATGATGGTGGCCGGCAAGGACATCGAAGGTGCGATCCAGCGTCTGGCGCAGATGGCGCGCGCGGCCGGCATCCACCTGATCATGGCGACGCAGCGTCCCTCGGTCGATGTCATCACCGGCACGATCAAGGCGAACTTCCCGACCCGGATCTCCTTCCAGGTCACGTCCAAGATCGACAGCCGCACGATCCTCGGCGAGATGGGCGCTGAGCAGCTGCTCGGCCAGGGCGACATGCTGTTCATGGCCGGCGGCGGGCGCACCACCCGCGTGCACGGCCCGTTCTGCTCGGATTCGGAAGTCGAGAGCGTGGTCGCCCATCTCAAGCGCCAGGGCCGGCCGTCCTATCTCGAAGCCGTCACCGTGGACGAGAACCCGCCCGAGGAGAAGCCGGCAAAGGCCTCCAAGGCCGACAAGGCGGCGGCCGCCGAGGCCGAAGAGATCGACGCGCCGATCTTCGATGCCGGGGCTTATGCGGGCGGCGGGATCGATGCGGGGGCCGACCTCTACGACCAGGCGGTGCAGGTGGTGATGCGGGACCGCAAGGCCTCGACCAGCTACATCCAGCGCCGCCTCCAGATCGGCTACAACCGCGCCGCCTCGATCATGGAGCGGATGGAGGTCGAGGGAATCGTGGGTCAGGCCAACCACGCCGGCAAGCGCGAGATCCTGATGGAGACCGCGCCGTCCAGCATGGGGGCGATCTCGATGTCCTCGCCGATGATGGACGACGACGACGAGTGAGCTCCCCCTCCCTCCCCCTTGTGGGGAGGGACCGAGGGTGGGGGTAGCTCGGGACCAAGCGAGCCGTTTCCGGCCCCTCACCTCCACCGCTTCCCCGTCCCATATTCGCCACAGGCTCGGGTTCTAAGCCGGAACCCCACCCGACTTCGGAGAACGCCCCAGGATGACCGGCCGACGCCACCTTCTCGCCGCCGGCTCGCTCCTCGTGCTGGCGGCCGGCCTCCAGCCCGCGCCGGCCACGGCGCAGGTCTCGTCCTTCCTCGACGGCCTGTTCGGCCGCAAGGAGCAGCCCGCGCCGGCCCCCGCTCCCGAGCCGGAAGCGCCCCCGGCCGCTCCCGCCGCGCCGAAGAAACCGGCGGCCCAGGCTCCCAAACCCGCCAAGGACGCCAAGGCGGGGTCGGACAAGGCGGCTCCCGGCGCGAAGCCCGCCGCGAAGGCCGCGCCCTCGGACGCGCCCGCCAAGGTCGCCGCCGTCGGTGCCCCCACAGCCGCATCGTCCATGCTGGATGCCGAGCCCGCCGCCGTGCTCGCCCAGGCCAACGCCTATTTCAACGGCATGACCACGCTCAGCGGCAACTTCGTCCAGATCGCCGGCGACGGGCGCCGCATCGGCGGCAAGCTGACCCTGGCCAAGCCCGGCCGCCTGCGCTTCGACTACGACCAGCCCTCCCCCATGGAGGTGGTGGCCGATGGCACGTCGGTGGCGGTGAAGGACCGCAAGCTGAAGACCCAGGACCTCTACTTCATCTCGCAGACGCCGCTGAAATTCTTGCTCCGCGACAAGATCGACCTCGCCCGCGATCTCACCGTGTCGGACATCTCCAACGATCCGGGCGGCATCCGCATCTCGCTCGAGGACCGGGCGACGCTGGGCGGCACCTCGAAGATCCAGCTGTTCTTCGACGCCGAGATGAAGACCCTCAGCCAGTGGCGGATCACCGATCCGCAGGGCTACCAGACCACGGTCCAGCTCTCGAACCTGCAGAAGGGCAAGGCCATCGACGGCAGCCAGTTCTTCATCAATTACGGGCGCAGCGAGGACAAGGCGATGGAGAAGCAGATCAAGGCGCAGTGATCGCGAGTGCCTCCCTTCTCCCCTTTGCGGGAGAAGGTGGCCCGCGTCAGCGGGTCGGATGAGGGGAGCGCCATTTCCGGAAAGGGGCGGCCCCTCTCCCCCCTGCTCCGCAGGCACCCTCCCCCGCACAGGGGGGAGGGTTTTTTCGCTCATCAAGCCCTGCCGATCTGTCACCGGCCTCGTTCCCCTGATCGGCTTCCCCTGACGCGGCGGGTATATGGAACGGGTGGTGTGCGGCCGGTGGCTGCTGGAGAGATCGATGACGGAAGAGCCGGACCAGACCAGTGCCGTCATCGAGGCGACACCGGGCGGCGCCGCGTTGCTGGCGTGGATGGGCGGGTCCCCGAATTTCGGCGATGCCGAACTCGTTGCCTTGACCCTCGACTGCTCCGGTCGAAATCTCCTTAAGCTCGACGTCGAGACGCGCGCGAGAGGACGGCGCGAATACGCCCGCGTCACCTTGGTCCTGACGGACATGATCGATGTCAGCCTGGCGGGATTCAGCCGTCAGAATGTGATTGGCGGTCTAAGGTTGCGATGGGCAACGGATCGCCCGGTTCACCCGACGCATAGCTGCACGGGGCTCGGCCTCGGCGATATCGAGATCGATCTCAAACCCTGCTTTGGTGCGTTCGGGGCGATTCGTGCGAGTCTCGACGCCATTGAGGTCGCTCCGAAGACTTACGACACCTGAAGCGCGACGGCCGGGGCGCCGCTCCGCCAGCGGTTCAACTCCGCGTCGATCGCATCCTGCGTGCCCCGCATGAACTCGCCCCCGCTCAATCCCGGCTTCAGGGTTTCGAGGTAGCTCACCACCACCGTTCCGGGAATGTGGCGCGAGCCGCCATGGGGCCAGTACAGGCCCGAATTCACCGCAACCGGCAGGACGGGCAGACCGAGCTTGGCATAGAGCAGCTCGACCCCGCGCTTGAACTGCACCGGCGCGTCGATGGTACTGCGGGTGCCTTCCGGGAACATCAGGATCGAGCGCCCCTCCGCGATGGCCATCCGGCTCTCGTCGATCATGGTGCGCAGGGCCTGGGTGCCGTTGGCCCGGTCGATGATGATCATCGGCGAGCGGCGCAGGAACCATCCGACGATGGGGATCGCCACGAGTTCGCGCTTGGCCACGATGGCGACGTTCGGGATCAGGATGAGGAAGGCCAGGGTCTCCCAGGCCGATTGGTGGTTGGCCACGATGAGGCACGGCTCTGCGGGGATGTGGGCGCGCCCCTCCTCCACATAGGACAGCCCGACGATGTGGCGCAGGCCGAACAGGATGCCGCGCGACCACAGCCGCGTCGCCGCCCGGATCGGTTTCGTCGGGCAGCCGAGAGCCGCGAGCACGACGAGGGGAAGCGCGAAACAGGCGGTCCAGGCGGCCCAGTAGACGTTGAAGAGCGCAGAGCGGGTGCGCGACACGACGGGCGATCCTTCCTGAAACGGCGACGGCGCGTCCTTCTCGCTGATGGAACGCGGCATTTGTGCGGCGACGGACGGGCCGATCCGGTCTATCGAAGCGGCCGATCCCGTCCCTATCACATCTGTGAGCTAGACCCGTTGCGCCTCTCCGTCACCACCTGGAACATCAATTCGGTGCGGTTGCGCATCGATCTCGTGCTGCGGTTCCTCGCGCAAGCGAAGCCCGACGTGCTCTGCCTGCAGGAGACCAAGTGCCCGGACGACGCGTTTCCGCTCAAGGCCCTGCGGGGTTCCGGCTACGAGCACGTCGTCTTCGCGGGCCAGAAGGGCTATAACGGCGTGGCCATCCTCTCGCGCTTTCCCCTGCTCACCCGCGACGTCATGGCCTTCTGCGGGAAGCCGGATGCCCGCCACATCTCGGCGGTGCTCGGGCCGGAGGCGGGCGCGGCGGCGGGCCTCGTGATCCACAATTTCTACGTCCCGGCCGGCGGCGACGTTCCGGATGTCGGGCTCAATCCGAAATTCGCGCACAAGCTCGATTTCCTGCGCGACCTGCGCGCCTGGGGCGCACGGCGCATGGCCGGCCCGGCGATCCTGGTGGGCGACCTCAACGTGGCGCCCCTCGAACACGACGTCTGGTCGCACAAGCAGTTGCTCTCCGTGGTCAGCCATACGCCGGTGGAGACGCAGGCCCTGGAAGAACTGCGCGGGGAAGCCGGCTGGATCGACGCCGCCCGCGTGCTCACCCCGGAGCCCGAGAAGATCTACACGTGGTGGAGCTACCGCTCGCCGGACTGGTCGGCCGCCAACAAGGGGCGGCGCCTCGACCATGCCTGGATCTCGCCCGACCTCATCGGCACCGCGCGCTCCGTGGACGTGTTCCGCGAGGCGCGGGGCTGGGAGCGACCCTCCGACCACGTACCGGTGACGCTGACCCTCGACCTGTGACGGGCGGGCGCATCCTATCCGTATGGCCGGCCGAGGAACGCAAGGCCCTGCCGATCATTGCACTTCGGACTGGCGGCCCCGGATGGGCGCCGCATCTTATTCACCGCTCCGGAGTGTGCTCCAAATGCGCAAGCTGATCCTCGCCTTCCTTCTCCCCAAGGTCGTCTCCTACCTCCGCCGCCGCTATTCCGGCCGCTCGGGTCGCCCGACTGCCTGAAGTTCGCTCCTCGCCCGTCCTCCCAGTGTGGGAGGACGGGCGGCACGCATATTCTCTTCGCGTTGCGGCCGGCCCCGCGCGCTGCTAAGTCTCCTCCTGCATCAAGAGTCGCGGCGACGCCCGACGCCAACCTGCTGATCCGAGCAAGGTGGAGCCCTCATCGACTGGAGGGGATGTGGCCGAACCGGCAACGAAACGGGTTTCGCCACGCGTCGCTTCGGCTCCCCTTTGGGACCGACGGAAGGCGCAGCGACGATGAAGTCCGAACCCCAGCAATTCGCCAGCGACAATTACGCCGGCATCTGTCCCGAGGCCTGGGCCGCCACCGAAGCGGCCAATGGCGGCTCGGTGCCCGCCTATGGCGAGGATGTCTGGACGAAGCGGGCGTCGGACGCGTTCCGCGATCTGTTCGACAAGCCGGATGCGGAGGTGTTCTTCGCCTTCAACGGTACCGCCGCGAACTCCCTGGCGCTGGCCTCCCTGTGCCAGTCCTATCACAGCGTCATCTGCTCGGCCTCGGCGCACGTGGAGACCGACGAGTGCGGCGCCCCGGAATTCTTCTCCAACGGCTCGAAACTGCTCGTGGCGGCGAGCCCGGACGGAAAGCTCACGCCCGCCCTCATCAGGGGGCTCGCGACGGGGCGCTCCGACATTCATTTCCCCAAACCCCGCGTCGTGACGATCACCCAGCCGACGGAGACCGGGCAGCTCTATACCCTCGACGAGATCCGGGCGGTTTCGGCCGCCTGCCGGGACCTCGGCCTGCGCCTCCACATGGACGGCGCGCGCTTCGCCAATGCCTGCGCCAGCCTCGGCTGTGAACCGGCGGAGATGACCTGGAAGGCGGGGGTCGACCTGCTTTGCTTCGGCGGCACCAAGAACGGCATGGCGGCGGGCGAGGCGATCCTGTTCTTCGATCCCGCCCTCGCCGAGGATTTCGGCTATCGCTGCAAGCAGGCGGGGCAGCTCGCCTCGAAGATGCGTTTTCTCACCGCGCCCTGGGTCGGAATGCTGGAGGGCGGTGCCTGGCTCCGCAACGCGGCCCATGCCAATGCCTGCGCGCGACGCCTCGCCGGGGCGGTGGCGGAGTGCCCGGGCTTTACCGCCATGTTTCCGGTGGAGGCCAACGCCGTGTTCCTGAAGGCATCGCCCGAGCGACTGGACGCCTTGCGGGACAGGGGCTGGCGTTTCTACACCTTCATCGGCGGTGGCGCCCGGTTCATGTTCGCCTGGGATTCCGAGCTCGAGCGGATCGACGCGCTCGTGCGGGACATCCGCGCGGTGAGCTCCGCTGTGCCGGATCGACTGTCCGCCTCCGGCTGATTCCGTCCGCCCATCGGGCTGCGCTCAAGCTTCTGAGTGTCGGGGCGGTCCGGCCGCAGAACCGGCGAACGCCGTTTTCGATACCGGCTCAGTCCGTTTTCTTCGTGTCGGGCATCCCGGCCACGAACTCCTTCACGGCGGCATCGTAGTGTTGCTTGACGAACTCCTTCGTCCCGGCGGGAACGACGGCCCAGATCACGGCGGCGACGAAGATCAGCGCCGCGACTGTGTAGGAAAAGCTCTCGAAGACACCAAGCCCCCCGAGCAGCAGGGGGATCAGGCTAAGTGCCAACGCGATAAAGGCCGAGCCAAACAAGTAATAACTTGAAACGAAAGCAATAACAGCAAATGCTATCGGTCTTCCGATCTTGATGATGATCCGGTTCATTCCACCCCCAGTCGTTTCGGAAAACCTGATTGCGCTTCTTAGTTGAGGCCGAGCCTTTATCACATTTAAGTTTGAATGCAAAAGACAGAAGATCGAATTTGTTGCAGTGTGACCTTTGCAGCGAAATGGAGCCCGGCTCGTCGACAGACAATACGATAAATCAAGACGTTAGACTTGGAATGGCCCGAGGCGGCCTTGCGTCGTTCCGGACGCTCCGCCGTGGCGGAGCGAAGGCCCGGCATCCGTCCGGGCAGGCGCCGGGACGGGGGTGGCACGAAGCCCGGATTCGTGTATGTGTCCCCTGGCCTCGACCCGGAAACGGGCACGGGGCTAAAACTGCTTGTGAACGCGACCGTGCTGGACGACATCCCGGCACAGGCCCCGTCGCAGGCTGAGGCGGTCTTTCTCGAAGAAAACCGTCTCGATCCGAAAACCCGTATCGAAAGGGAATGCGATGTCGATTTCGGCCGAGCGCAAGACTGCGCTCATCAAGGAATACGCGACCGGCGGCAAGGACACCGGTTCTCCGGAGGTCCAGGTGGCGATCCTCACCGAGCGGATCACCAACCTCACCGGCCACTTCAAGACCCACGGCAAGGACAATCACTCCCGCCGCGGCCTCCTGAAGATGGTCTCGCAGCGCCGCTCGCTGCTCGACTACGTCAAGCGCAAGGACGAGGCCCGCTACCGCAGCCTCATCGAGCGTCTCGGCATCCGCCGCTAAGGCGATTTTCGCGGTCCCGAGCCTGGCTCAGGGCCGCGTTTCATTGATATCCCGCGCTGCCGGAATGGGTCTGGCCGCGCGACCATCGGGCCGCTTCGAGGCGCACTCGTCGGGGACAGGATCGCCAGGAGTTCTTCGCCGGTCCGGCGCGGAACTCCTGGCCGTCTTGCCCCTGGCGGCGCCGGGCACGCCCGACCGCAGGAAGGCATGACATATGTTCGACGTACAACGTGAAGAGCTGATCTGGGGCGACCGCAAGCTCGTCCTCGAGACGGGCAAGGTCGCCCGCCAGGCCGACGGCGCCGTGATGGCGACGTATGGCGAGACCTCGGTGCTGGCCACCGTCGTGTCCGGCAAGGAGCCTAAGGCCGGAATCGACTTCCTGCCGCTCACCGTGAACTACCAGGAGCGCGCCTACGCCGCCGGCCGCATCCCCGGCGGATACTTCAAGCGCGAAGGCCGTCCCTCCGAGAAGGAGACGCTGGTCTCCCGCCTCATCGACCGCCCGATCCGCCCCCTCTTCGTCGAAGGCTGGCGCAACGACACCCAGGTCGTCGTCACCGTCCTGACCCACGACCTCGAGAACGATCCCGACATCCTCGCCATGGTGGCGGCCTCCGCCGCCCTCACCCTGTCGGGCGTGCCCTTCACCGGCCCGATCGGCGCGGCCCGCGTCGGCTACGTCAACGGCCAGTACATCCTGAACCCGCCGGTTCCCGAGCTCGAGAACTCGACCCTGGATCTCGTCGTCGCCGGCACGCAGGACGCCGTGCTGATGGTGGAATCCGAGGCCAAGGAACTCGACGAAGAGACCATGCTCGGCGCCGTGATGTTCGGCCACAAGCATTTCCAGCCGGTCATCGACGCCATCATCCGCCTCGCCGAGAAGGCCGCCAAGGAGCCCCGCAACTTCTCCGCGCCCGAGAACGGCGACGTGGAGAAGGCCGTGCTCGACGTCTGCGAAGCGGAACTCCGCGACGCCTACAAGAACACCGTCAAGCAGGAGCGCTACGCCGCCGTCGACGCCGTGAAGGCGAAGGTGATGGCCGCGCTCTGCCCCGCCGAGGGCGAGGCCAAGTTCCCGGCCGAGAAGGTCAAGGCCGCGTTCAAGGAAGCGCAGTCGAAGGTCGTGCGCTGGAACATCCTCGACACCGGCTCCCGCATCGACGGACGCGACGTCCGCACCGTGCGGCCGATCGTGTCCCAGGTCGGCGTGCTGCCGCGCGCCCACGGTTCGTCGCTCTTCACCCGCGGCGAGACCCAGGCCCTCGTGGTCGCCACCCTCGGCACCGGCGAGGACGAGCAGTTCATCGACGCGCTGGAAGGCACCTACAAGGAGACCTTCCTGCTGCACTACAACTTCCCTCCCTACTCGGTGGGCGAGACTGGCCGCATGGGCTCCCCGGGCCGTCGCGAGATCGGCCACGGCAAGCTCGCCTGGCGCGCCGTCCACCCCGTCCTGCCGCCGGCCCACGAGTTCCCGTACACGATCCGCGTCGTGTCCGAGATCACCGAGTCCAACGGCTCCTCCTCGATGGCCTCCGTCTGCGGCGCCTCGCTGTCGCTGATGGATGCCGGCGTACCCCTGCGCCGTCCGGTGGCGGGCATCGCCATGGGTCTCATCCTCGAGGGTGAGCGCTACGCCGTGCTGTCCGACATCCTCGGCGACGAGGATCACCTCGGCGACATGGACTTCAAGGTGGCGGGCACGGAAGCCGGCATCACCTCGCTGCAGATGGACATCAAGATCGCCGGCATCACCGAGGAGATCATGAAGGTCGCCCTGCATCAGGCGCAGGAAGGCCGCGTCCACATCCTCGGCGAGATGGCCAAGGCCCTCACCGATGCCCGTCCCGAGCTCGGCGAATACGCGCCCCGCATCGAGACCATGCAGATCCCCACCGACAAGATCCGGGAAGTGATCGGCACCGGCGGCAAGGTGATCCGCGAGATCGTCGAGAAGACCGGCGCCAAGATCAACATCGACGACACCGGCACGGTGAAGATCGCCTCCAGCGACGGCAAGGCCATCAAGGCCGCCTATAACTGGATCCGGTCGATCGTGGCGGAAGCCGAAGTCGGCATGATCTACGACGGCACCGTCGTGAAGTGCATGGAGTTCGGCGCCTTCGTGAACTTCTTCGGCGCCAAGGACGGCCTCGTCCACATCTCGGAACTCGCCGCCCAGCGCGTCGCCAAGGTGACGGACGTCGTCAAGGACGGCCAGAAGGTCAAGGTGAAGTTCCTCGGCGCGGACGATCGCGGCAAGATCCGCCTCTCCATGAAGGTCGTCGACCAGGAGACCGGCGAGGACCTCACCGAGAAGCTCAAGGCCGAGCGCAACGCCGAGCAGGACCGCGCCCGCGGACCCCGCCAGGACGCGTAAGCCCCCTCAGCCTTCGGGTTGATCGAGAATGAAGAGCGCGGTCCCGAGAGGGGCCGCGCTTTTTCGTTTGGGGCACGGATGCCTCGGGAAGCGCGCCCATGATCGAGATGGTCGTGCCCGGTGCTCGGTCCATCATCCGGTATCGTCAGAGGCGGATGGCCATGATCGTTCCGCTGCGCCCTGGGTGTGTATCGATGACATCGACCTCGACCGATGCATGAAAGTTCGGAGAGGAACGGGGCGGAGCGGAGACCTCGAAGGAGGGCTCCAGAACCCACCGCGATCTTCTGGAGCCCTCCTTCGAGGCCGCTACGCGGCGCCTCAGGATGAGGGGATTGGGTGGGACGTCAAGTGATGGCGATAGGGCCTGCCGCACATGGCCCATCCCACCAAACCACCTCATCCTGAGGTGACGGAGCGGAGCGCAGGCCTCGAAGGAGGCCTCCAGACATCATTGTGATCCCCGGAACCCTCCGTCGAGGCCGCGGCGCCGCACCTGAGGCGGAGGTGGTTTGGTGGCAGCCACGGGCCCTTGCCGGCTCCGGCAGGCTCCGTACCCTCCCCGGCCTCGGCGAATCGCCGACGACCACCGTCCCCAGGGAGGCCCCATGAGCGACGACCTCATCCTCTACACCCACCCGATGTCGCGCGGGCGGATCGTGCGCTGGATGCTGGAGGAGGTCGGGCGGCCCTACCGGGCAGAGATCCTCGATTTCACAGCGCTGAAGCAGCCGGCCTATCTCGGCATCAATCCCATGGGGAAGGTGCCGGCCCTGCGCCATGGCGAGAGCGTGGTCACCGAATGCGCCGCCATCCTCGCTTATCTCGCCGATGCGTTCCCCGACGCCGGTCTCGCACCGCCACCCGGCATCGCGGAGCGCGGAGCGTATTACCGCTGGCTGTTCTTCGCCGCCGGGCCGGTGGAGGCGGCCGTCCTGAACACGGCACTCGGGGTCGATGTGCCGCCCGAGCGCAAGGGCATGGCCGGCTACGGCAGCATGGCCGAGGTGCTCGATACCCTGGAAGGCGCGGTCTCGGGCACGGAGTATCTCGCGGGCGGCCGGTTCAGCGCCGCCGATCTCTATCTCGGCTCGCATCTCGGCTGGGGCATGCAGTTCGGCACGATTCCGCGCCGCCCCGCCTTCGAGGCCTATGTCGGCCGGCTCTATGGCCGGCCGGCGGCGTTGCGGGCGAGCGAGATCGACGACGGCCTTGTCGCCGCATCGAACCCCGCCGGCCATGTACGGGCGTGAGGCTCACGCGTCGTAGCGCAGGGCCTCCAGCAGGGGGCGGAGCTTGTGCTTGCGGCGATGGGTGGCGATGAGGTCCTCGATGCGGGCGGTCCAGTCGTCGATCCGTCCCGCCGCGTCGTAGGCTTGGGCCGCGCGCGCGAGGAAGGCCGCGGCGACATCGTAGCGGCCCGCTTGACCCTGATCGATGATCGCGACGGCCTTGCGCTCGGCGGTGCGGATCACCCAATCGGAATGGCGCCCATGCGCCGCCTCCAGCAGGCGCAAAGTCACCGGCTCGGGCGTGTCGTAGCCCGTCGCCTCGCCGATGGCGGCGACCGCCTCGTCGATCATCCCCTCGTCGAGGAGGATCTCGATCCGCTCGGGCGCGCGGTCGGCGGCGATCAGCCCGGCGAGGAGATCGGGCTTCAGCCGGTCCCAGCCCTCCCCCGCGACGGCGCGCGCGGCCTCGTAATCCTCGCGCGACAGCGAGCGCCGGAAGGCCGCGCGGGCGGCGCGGACGGCCAGCTCCGTGTGCCCTGCCTCGGCGGCGGCCTCGCGCAGCCAATGGCCCAGGGGAAGGACCGAGGCGCCGGGACGCCACGGTTCGTCGTCCCTGTCGCCGGCATCGCCCCCCGCGAGGCCGAGCCCGGCCTCGGCGACGTGGAACGCCTCATCGGACCGGCCCGCCTCCACGAGGGCCCGTGCGAGGTCGAGGGCCTCGTCCGGCAGGGTGAAGCGGGCGCTGCCATGCGCCACCGCCTCCGCGATCCGGCCGAGCTGCACGAGCATGGTGGCGACGCGCGCCTCGGCGCCGACGGCCCGGGCGAGGTTGAGATAGGCGTCGCCGTGGCCCCGCGCGTCGAGCACCCGCAGGCGGATGGCGGTGAGTTCGAGCTCGGTGAGGTCCTCGTCGTCCGCCGGCCACGGCCCGGTCCCGCCCTCCAAAATGGCGTTGAGCGCGGGATCGTCCCAGCCCTGCTCCAGGGCGCGGGCCGCGATGCCGAAGCCATCCTCGACGCCGTATTCGTAGAGCTCCGCGTCCCAGCCCTCCAGGGTGTCCACCAGCGCCTCCCGCTCGCCCCCGTCGAGGTCGGAGAGCAGAGCGGCCTCGGCCATCATCCGCCCGAGATCGTGGAACAGGAGGTAGAATTCCTCGTCCGTCTCGTAGCCGCCGCCGAGCCAGTCCTCGATCACGGGTTCGGCCACGGCCTCGAGGATGCGCAGGGCGCTGCGACCGTCGCCGGCCTCCATGTGCGGCACGGCCTTGTCCGCCAGGTGGCGCAGGGCGTCGGCATTGCCGCTGGGGCGATAGCCGTCCCAGAAGTCGCGGTTCCGGGAGGGGCCGGAGAGCACGGCGCGGGCGCGCGCGGCGATTGGGGCGGTGTCCACCGGCGCGCCGCCGGGGCGCAACGCGGTGGCGAGGTCCGCCTCGATCCAGCCGGTGAGGTCGGGATCCTCCTCCGCCCGCCGCAGGATCAGGTCGCGCAGGGCCTCGGCGCTCAAGGGGGCGAGAAGGGCCTCCAGGGTCGGACGGGCGGCGGCGGAGCCGGGATCGTCGGCGAGGGTGAGCAGCGCCGCCACCACGTGCTTGCAGGCGCCGCCCCATTCGTAGGGGCAGCTACAGGAAAAGGCCGTCGCCTTGCCCCGCGCGATGCGGATGCTCACCCGGAAGGGATCGATCTCGCTCCCCGCCACCGCGGCGGTGAGGGTGTCGCCGCGCATCACGAGGTCGGAGACCGCGCCCCGGCGCCGGTACTCTTCGCCGCGCGTGAACACTTCCGGGCCGGCGAGGCGGCGGATCTCGGCCATGGATATCGGTTTGCGTGTGCTCGTACCCATCCGGCCTCCGTTCTCTCGGAACACCCATCCTCCCGCCGCGTTCGCCCCGCGACGCAACACGAGGAGTAGACTCCACCATGGCAGATCCGATGATTCCGAGCATCTTCGAGGGCGAAGCGAACCTGTCCACCACCGAGCGGGCGGTATCCGTGGTGCTCGGCCTCGGCATCGCGGCCGCCGCCGCCCAGCCCCGGCCGAACAAGTGGCTGAGCCTCGCCGCCCTCGTGGTCGGTGCCGGCCTTGCCATTCGCGGTGCCACCGGCCATTGCCCGGTCAAGTCGGCCGGCTACATCTCCTGAACCCAAATCTCCTGAAGCCAAGACACGAAAAAGGGGCGCTCCGATGGGGCGCCCCTTTATGTCTTGCCAATCTCCGGCGCGGGTCACACGACCCGCACCCCATAAGCCTCAGAGGGTGGTGGTGCGGCGGCTGGCGATGAAGCCGTAGATGGCGAGCACCACGATGGCGCCGACCACCGCGCCGATGAAGCCCGCGCCCTGGTTCGGGGCGTACCAGCCGAGGGCCTGGCCGAGGAAGGTTGCGACGAAGGCGCCGACGATGCCGAGGATGGTGGTGAGGATGAAGCCCGCGGGCTCCTTGTCGCCCGGCATGATGAACTTGGCGACGACACCGGCGAGGAAGCCGATGATGATGGTCCAGATGATACCCATGAGCTGATTCCCGATACGCGGCGGCCGGGATTGTCCCCGCCGGACTTGGCCGTATTGGTCAAGCAACGCCGCACCGCGGGATGGGTTGCGCCCGGCGTGGCGAGAATGTCTCATTCCCCGAGGGGGCGCGTCCCCCTACCCCTTTACGGGCGACCCTCCCGCACGGCACAACGCGGGGGCACCCTCCCCCCATTGTCGAGTATCCCCGCATGACCACGATCACCCGTTTCGAATCCGGCGCCCGCATGAGCCAGGCGGTCACCTATGGCGACATGGTCTACCTCGCGGGTCAGGTGGCCGGCACGGTGGTGGGGGTCGGCGTCACCGCGCAGACGCAGGAGATCCTCGCCGAGATCGACCGGCTGCTCGCCCAGGCCGGCAGCGACAAGAGCCGCATCCTCTCGACCACGATCTATCTGGCCGACATCGCCACCTTCGCCGAGATGAACGCCGCCTGGGACGCCTGGGTCTCGAAGGAGAACCCGCCCGCCCGCGCCACGGTGGAGGCCAAGCTCGCCGCACCCGAATACCTCGTGGAGATCGTCGTCGTCGCGGCCAAACGCACCGCCTGACGCACCGACACGCGAGGAGCCAGCCGATGCGCCGGATCGTTTTCGTCATCCTCCTGATCGCGCTGGCGCTCAGCCTCGCCGGGTCGCTGTTCCTGGCCTTCGCCTTCCTCAACTCGGCGCAGGCTGAGGAGCAGAAAGGCCCCGAGCGCGTGGTCAACATCTACAATTGGTCGGACTATATCGACCCCAGGATGCTGGACGCCTTCACCAAGGAGACCGGCATCAAGGTCGTGTACGACACCTACGACAACAACGAGATCCTGGAGACGAAGCTGCTGGCCGGCCAGTCCGGCTACGATCTCGTAGTGCCCACCGGCCCGTTTCTGCAGCGGCTGATCAAGGCGGGCGTGTTCCGCCCCCTCGACAAGGCCAAGATCCCCAACCTCAAACACGCCTGGCCCGAGATCGCTCAGCGTCTTTCGGTCTACGATCCCGGCAACGCCTATGCGGTGGACTACATGTGGGGCACCACCGGCATCGGCGTGAATCTCGGCCCGGTGCGCGAGCGCCTCGGCCCCAACCAGCCCCTCAACACCTGGACCCTGGTGCTCAATCCCTCGCTGATGGCCAAGCTCAAGGATTGCGGGGTGATGATGCTCGACAGCCCCGAGGACCTGATCCCGAGCATGCTGCCGGCCTACGGCTTGAAGCCCGACACCAAGCGCTGGGACGACATCTCCCAGGTCACCGACGCCCTGTTCAAGGTGCGCGGCTCGGTGCGAAAATTCCACTCCTCGGAATACATCAACGGGCTCGCCAACGGCGATCTCTGCCTCGCGGTGGGCTATTCCGGCGACGTGATGCAGGCCAGGAAACGCGCCGAGGAATCGAAGAACGGCGTCGAGATCGCCTATTTCATCCCGAAGGAAGGCGCGCTGATGTGGTTCGACGCCCTCGCCATCCCCAAGGACGCCCCCCACCCGGAGGAGGCCCACCGCTTCATCGACTACCTGATGCGCCCCGAGGTCGCCGCCGCCAACACCAACTTCGTTTCCTACGCCAATGGCAACATCGCCGCCAAACCCCTGGTGAAGCCGGAGATTCTTTCGAATGCCGGCATCTACCCGGACGAGGCGACGATGCAGCGGTTGTTCACCAACCAGGCCTGGGATGACCGGACCCAGCGGTTCGTGACGCGGAATTGGACGCGGGTGCGGACGGGGCGGTGATGTCTCATTTATGACGTTGCTGTGTCCTTATGGCGTACAGCAATAAAGGCGTATCAGCCGCTCAGCTTAACCGCACGCTCGGCCTTGGTTCATGCCGGACTGCTTAGTTCTTGGCTCACCGCATCCGCGAAGCAATGTCCGATACCGTTTCGCCCGAACCCCTGATGGGCGTTGGCGGTGGTTTTGGGGAGGCCGACGAGACTTTCGTTGGCGGGAAGCCGGCGGCGCCAAGAAGGGCGGCGGCTTCAGCCACAATCTGCGATTGCTACCTCTGAAAGATTATTGTTATCGCGATTATCCATTTTATTTGTTCCATTCCATTTCAAATGTGTTCTGTCGCCCGCGTATTACATTTTTTTCATAGTCTTTCTGTATGCTGCTCGCTAAAGACTTCACCCATTCTGCGTCTTTTACTTTTCCACGATAATCGAAATCGGTGCCGAACCTTCGGCTTTCGACGTCGATATCGACAATAATATCCCCAATGAATCCACCAATGCATTCGCAAAACCGCTTTCGCAGTCCGGCGTCGCGCATGAATTTTTCTGGGTTGTTTATTATTTCATTGAATTTTTTGTCATCATTCAGAAGCTCTCTGAATATGTACATAATCATGTATCGTGTAAGTTTGTACTTAGCTATGAGGCCTTGTCTAAATAGGACAAGTTTATTGACAATCTCATTATCAATCAGCCTTAGCATTACGATACGGTCGGCGCTAACTTCAGGCCTTCCAAATAGCGCAGCGTGCCTATCCTCAAAAACTTCATACTTCCTATGTGTTCCCCACGGCTCCTTCTGATCGAAGGCCATCATATATAAGCCGGCTTCTTCATTGGGTATCGATTCACCCTCAGATGGTGTTTCCCCTCGCTTTATTTCATAGCTATAAACACCATCGTAGTGTTGGGCAAATTCAGTGCGAAGGCGGATCTGAATCTTATTGTTTGACTTAAAATCCCTTGATCTAACTCCATTTTGGTTGTTTGAATATTCTGTAATCAGAGTCGCCGTAGGCGAGCTCGGGTCCATTTCTATAAACTTCGTAAGCAACTTTAGGTCGTCGGTTATAGCTTCTTTGTTATTATAAAGCGAAGTGATGCTTTGGCAGCCATTGACGACGTAGTAGCCGCTAATTTCAATCTTGTCGGGCGCCTGCTTAACCGATTGAGCTATGACGGTTATGCCATTATGGAAAAGCGGGAACAATTTATGCTTATCACTGTCGTTAATTGTAGCAACCACGTCTTTATTTACACTAGTTCGTCCAAGCGGCCCGCGTACATTGTAAGCGAATAGGGATTGATCGCTAATTCCATCCATTAGAACTAATTCTCTAGCTCTAATCGGAGCAATAATAGCTCGCACATCGCCACCCGCGACATGCTCAGCTACGCCAATTCCGTAGACATCAAATGTTGCGGGCTTTTGTTTTGGAAGATTTCTTTCATCGGAAATATGATTGTCGATCAAGAATTGTCTACCAATGAATTTTATATCGTTCCCATAGTGTTTTAGGAAGGACGACCCATTGTGGTCAAGATCAATATTTGTAACAAACTCACCGCGCAGCTCATAAGTGCCAATTTTTGACAGTAAGTCAGAGCGCTTTATTAGCTGTACGATCTGGGCGTTACCAGCATTTTCCATAAGATGAGTAACTGCTTCGGCTGATTTGAACTGCTGCAAAGTGCCGAGAAATCCGCGCAGCGTTGCATCGCCTACCGTAGAATTCGTTTTATGGGATATTTTCGACTGAAATACAGTTATCGTTAGATTGCTATCATTGATAAAAATCCCATCCACGCCCTTATCACCGCCCTGATCGCAAACGGCGTCTTCAGCCTCTACTTGTTCGAGCCGGTAATACTGCTCTAGATACCAAATCAGAAATGCTGCGCTCGCAGAGCGAATTGGACTCAGGTACTCGGGGAAATTGTCGAGCAATTCGGGATAATCAACACTGATCGCCATTCTCTTGCTCGCAGATGCATCTCGGAAGTCCCCTATCGTGTCATGCGGGTACCTTGGCCGGCAAGGCGCCAGATCAGGCGTTAAATGCTCGCTGCAACGGCCGGTCCTGCTCATGGTGACCGCCTTTTGTGCGGAATGCATAATCGCCAATTTATTCAAAGTGTCTTGACAAAATTCCTATTTCATGCCTATATCCCCACACCTGCCGCCCAGCGAAGGGGGCCTGTCCGGTGACCGACCGGGTGGACCGGAGGGGCGGCGGGGCGGTGCCCGCGTCGGTGGTGTCGGTCACCATCGCCCCGGGCGGCGGCTCGCCAAGGCTGGAGGCTCGGATCGGGGCGAGGAACTGGGAGTTAAATGCCCCGGCATCGACCTCGGTCTGGGCTCCCATGACAAGGATTGCGACCCCTCCAATACGAGAGGGCGTGCGGGGCAAAGTCCGTTCGAACAGCCGGGATGGGATCGAACGACCACCACCAGAGCGCGACGCAACGCGAGGACCGCTGGAGACACCGCGACGAAAAAACAGGCCCCGGCGGGAACGCCGGAGCCTGACGGGACGCCGGGGGACCGGCAAACAATTCTAGCGCTCAATGGGTTTCGCGGCGTCCCGCGTCCCCCTTTTGGGGCTTCTTTTGGGCCATGCCCCCGGCGCTGTCGCGCGCGGGGGTGAAGGTGTGTGGAGAGCCGGTGGTGCACGTGTCCTTCTCCCCTCTGCGGGAGAAGGTGGCCCGCGAAGCGGGTCGGATGAGGGGAGCGCCCTATCCGGAAGCGTCGCCCCCTCTCCCGCCTGCTCCGCAGGCACCCTCCCCCGCAGAGGGGGGAGGGTTTGGAGTGGATCAATCCTTCAGGTCGGCCGGCACCTTGCCGCCGTTCTCCTCGAGCTTCTTGATGACCTGCTTGTGCAGCCAGACGTTCATCGTGGCCGAGTCTTCCTTGTCGCCGGTGTAGTGCAGCTCGTCGGCGAGCGACTTGCGGGCGCTGAGGCTCGAATCGATGTCGAGGAGCTTCATCAGGTCGACGATGGAGGTGCGCCAGTTGAGGGTCTGGGAGTTCTTCGCGGCCATGCCGTTCAGCACGGCTTCCACGTCCACCGGCTCGCCGGGCTTCGCCGCAGCGGCGCCGCTCGTGTCGGTCGTGGCCGTGCCGGCCGGTGCGTCGGCGGGGGCGGCCTCCGCGCTGGTGCTTCCGCCACCGAACGGGTGCAGGATCTTGCTGACGATGCTGCCGAGAAAGCTCATGGCGTTGTGTCCTTGTCGTTGGCCGGCCGCGACAATGTGCGGCCGGTCTCCTGCTCACAACGGAATCGGGCCGCGCCCGTTCCGGATCGGCGAAGGGGAATAAAGACCGCGCGGCGAAGCGTGAGCGGGGAACGCCCTCCCCGATTGCGGAACGCAAGCCGTTCTTTCGCTCACGGGTGTTTGAAGAATGCGCGGCCTGTGGCATGGCCGGGCTCGAGGCTCCTTGCCGGGCCACCCTTCGCTCCGGAATCCGGATCTCCCGATGCGCTCTCCCCTCCCCGTCCTCGCGACGCTCCTGACGGCCTTCGTCGGGCTCGTCCTCGCCGCCCCCGCCCAGGCGCAGACCGCGCCGATTCCCATGCGGATCGGCGTCATCCCGGTCATCGGCGCCTCGCCGATCTTCGTGGCCAACGGCGAAGGCTGGCTCAAGGAGGCGGGCCTCGCTCCCACCTTCACCACCTTCGAATCCGGCCCGAACATGATCCAGGCGCTGGCATCCGGCACCATCGACGTCTACGTCGCCGGGGTGGCGCCGCTCGCCGTGGCGCGGACCAAGAACATCGACGTCCGCGTGGTCGCCTCCACGGCGGTGGAGGAGATGGTGTTCGTGGCCGGGCCGAAGCTCGCCCCGTTCTTCGCCAGCGGCGCCAGCAAGGCCGAGGCCTTCGCGCAGTTCAAGGCCAAGGAAGGCCGCCCCGCCCGGCTCGCCACCCAGCCCCTGGGCTCGGTGCCCAACACCACCCTGCAGCATTGGCTGTGGCAGGTGGCCAAGGCCGACAAGGCCAATGCCGAGGTGGTGTCCATGGGCATCGACGCCACGCAGCAGGCGATCCTCGCCGGCGCCGTGGACGGCGCCTCGATCCGCGAGCCGGCCCTCACCATCGTCCAGGGCCGCAACCCCGCGATCACGCTGATCGCCAACGGGGCCGAGATGTTCCCTGACCAGCCGGGCACGGTGGTGGGCGTCTACGGCGCCTATGCCGACCGGAACCCCGGTGCCGTGGAATCCCTGGTGCGCTCCCTCATCCGCGCCGACACCCTGCTGAAATCCGACTCCGCCAAGGCCGCGCCCCACGTGCTCGCCGCCCTCGGCAAGGGCATCGTCGATCTCGCCACCATCCAGAAGGCCCTCACCTCCCCGGCGGCGAAGTTCACCGTCGATCCGCGCGCCATCATCGTCGCCACCAAGGCGATGCAGGCCTATCAGGTCTCCATCGGCGCCCTGGAGAAGGACGTGCCCCTCGATGGGCTGTTCGACGCCCGCTACTACGAGAAGGCCATCGCGCCCTGATCGGATGAAGTCCCTTCGCGCACCCGCCCTCGCGGCTCTCGGACTCGTCGCCTTCCTCCTGTTCTGGGAGGCGATGCCTCGGCTCGGGCTGATCAACCCGGCCTTCCTGCCGCCGCCGAGCACGATCCCCGCCGCCTTCCTCAACGAGATCCGCCTCGGGGTGTGGGGCGAGGCGGTGTGGTCGAGCCTGAGCCACTACCTCGTCGGCCTCGCCGTCGGCGCCGGGGCCGGCATTGCGCTGGGCATCGTCGTGGGGATGTTCCGCGGCTTCGAGGCGCTCACCGCCTGGGTCGTGCGCCTGCTGCGGCCCATTCCCGGCCTCGCCTGGGTGCCCTTCGCCATCATCTGGTTCGGGGTCCAGCCCTCGGCCGCCGTGTTCATCATCGCCATCGGCGTGTTCTGGATCGTGTTCTTTGCCACCCAGGGCGCGGTGCGCGGGGTCGACCGGGACCTCGTGGAGGTCGCCCAGGCCTTCGGCTTCCGCTCGCCCCTGGCGCGTCTCACCAAGATCCTGCTGCCGGCCGCCACGCCGGGCATCCTCGTCGGCCTGCGCACGGCGCTGGGCCAGGCCTGGATGGCTGTGGTCGCCGCCGAGATCTTCGGCGTGCCCGGCGTAGGCGCCCGCATGATGCAGGCCTCCAGCCTCCTCTCCACCGACATCGTGGTCGTCTACATGCTCACCATGGCCGGGCTCTACGGCCTGTTCGATACCGGCTTCGTCGCCCTCCAGGGCTGGCTCCTGCGGTGGCGCGCCTGATGGACCCGATCATCGACATACGCGGCCTCAGCCTCGCTTACGAGCGCGACGGCATCCGCAACGTCATCCTGTCGGAGCTCGACCTCTCCATCGCGCGCGGGGAGTTCGTGGTCATCGTGGGCGAATCCGGCGTCGGCAAATCCACGGTCCTGCGGGTGCTGATCGGCCTCGCCGAGCCCAGCGGTGGGACAGTACGCCTCGCCACTCGCGAGGGCTGCCGCACGCCGATGGCGCTGGTGTTCCAGGACGCCCGCCTGCTCCCCTGGCGCCGGGTGATCGCCAACGTCGCCTTCGGTCTCGAGGGCAGCGGCCTGTCGAAGGCTCAGCGCCTGGCCAAGGCGCAGGAGATGCTCGCTCTCGTCGGCCTCGGCGACCTCGGCCAGCGCTGGCCGCACCAGCTCTCGGGTGGGCAACGCCAGCGCGTCGCCATCGCGCGCGCGCTGGCCGTCGATCCGGACGTGCTCCTCATGGACGAACCCTTCTCGGCGCTGGACAGCTTCACCCGCGAGGGCCTGCAGGACGAGTTGCAGCGCATCCAGGCGACGACGGGCAAGACCATCCTGTTCGTCACCCACGATATCGACGAGGCCGTGACCCTCGCCGACCGCGTGGTGGTGCTCGCGGGCAGTCCCGGACGGGTCGCCGCCGACATGACGATCGACGTTCCCCGCCCGCGCCTGCGCCGGGATACGGCCCTCACCGACGCGGCCCGACAGCTCCGGGCGGAGCTGTCGGGGCGGTCGGCGGAATTGTGACCCTCTACGCAGGCGAGGCGTCGGCGAGGCGTTCTCCGGGGGGACGCGCCATTGCATCCCGCCGATAAAGACTGCATCGCTCCCCACCCGAGACCGCCTGGACGGTCGATCGGCAGAGAGACCCCACCATGACGCCCGACGAGATTGCAGACCTCAACCGCGCCCGCGCCAGCCTCTCGCGGCAGCGCAGCGCGCTCGCCAAGCGGATCGGCTCGAGCGAACTCGCCGCCGCCTCCGCGGCGGAGGATTTCATGCGCATCCTGCTGGCGATCGAGGCGGTCGACCGGGCGCTAACCAATGCCTGTCAGCCGTACATGCCGCCGATCTCCGACGCGGACGCCTGAGCCATGGCCGACACCAAGGACGCCAATGGCACGAAGCTGGCGGACGGCGATTCCGTCACCCTGGTCAAAGACCTCAAGGTGAAAGGAACCTCGACCACCTTGAAGCGGGGAACGCTTGTCAAGAACATTCGGCTCACGGACGATCCCGAGGAGATCGAGTGCAACGCCGAGAAGGTGAAGGGGCTCGTCCTGAAGACCCAGTTCCTCAAGAAGGCCTGAGATCAGTCGCCGGAGACGGCACTCGGTGCGCGGATCGGCGAGCGGCTCAGGCTGCGGATGGCACGGGAGGGGCGGCCGGACTTCTCGGCGATGGCGCGGTCCTGCTCCTCGATGAGGTGCCGGGCCGGCTCGTCGCCGTCGAGGCCTCCGAGGATCTCCATGGGAACCCGCCGGTTCGAAGCGCGGGACTCGTCCTCGTAGAGGACATCGAACAGGACGGAGCCACGCTCCTGCGGTTTCGACTTGGTACGCTTGGCCATGACGGATGCTCGGACGATGAAAACCGGGAGGGTGCCCGGTCGACGGCTCTCAAGGCAGATGTCTGGCAATCGACCCCGTGGTCCCGCCGACACCCTGCCTTCTTCGCCGTCGCCGATCGATCGGAAGGGTCGCGACCGGGCTCAGGCGCTACATGGTCCCGTCCCGACGTTAAGGCAACCTGTATCCCCTCCGGCATGGTGCGGCGCAAGGCAGCCTCCCGCATGGGCCGACCTAATGGACCGACCTGTGGCATGATGCGTGCGGATCGCCCGCTGTGACCCGCCCCGTCGGGCAGGGGGGCCGGGCGAGGCGAGGAGCCGATTGCACGATGACCGATCCGACACCGCTGACACGCTTCTCCGTCGCTCCCTTGAGCCGGATGACCCGCCAGCTCGCCAGTGTCGCAGGCGGACGGGCCGAGCCGGATCTGGTCATCACCGGCGCGCGCATCTTGTCCACCTATTCCGAGCGGATGCGGCCCGACAGCGAGGTCTGGATCACCGGCGGGCGCATCGCCGCCGTGAAGACGGCGGGAGCCTACAGGGGCGGAGCGCCACGCTATGAGGCCGGCGGCGGCATTCTGGCTCCCGGCCTGGTCGATCCCCATCTGCACATCGAGAGCAGCATGGTGACGGCCTGTGCCTATGCCGAGGCTGCGCTCCTCAATGGCACAACGACGATCGTCTGCGACAGCCACGAGATCGGCAACGTCCTCGACACGGACGGGATCGCCTGGATGCTGGAGGATGCCCGCGCGGCGCCGCTCAATATCTACCTGACGGTTCCGAGCACGGTTCCGGCCACCTCGCCGGAACTCGAGACCGCCGGCGGCGACCTCACGGCGGAGAAGATTGGCGCCCTGTTCGATGCGTGGCCGGAGGCGATCGGCCTCGGCGAGAAGATGGATTTCGTCGCCGTGGCCGAGGGCGACGAGCGGGCTCATGCCATCATCGCGGCTGCACTGCAGCGTGGGCGACCGGTCTCCGGTCACATCTACGGACGCGGCTTTGTCGGCGCCTATGCCGCCAGCGGCGTCACCGACACCCACGAGGCCATCGACCGGGACATTGCCGACGACTTGCTGGAAGCGGGATTGTGGATCTACCTGCGCGGAGGCCCGCCGACCACGCCCTGGCACAGCCTGCCCAAGGCCATCGGCACGATCATCGAACTGGGGGCCTCGGCCAAGCGGGTCTGCGTCTGTACCGACGACCGGGACGCCCAGGATCTCCTCGCCTACGGTCTCGATTGGGTGGTGCGAGAGGCCATCCGCATGGGTATTCCCCGCGAACAGGCGTGGTCGATGGGCTCGCTGCATCCGGCGACCCGGTATGGGCTCGATAGCGAGATCGGTGGCTTCGGTGGCGGTCGCCGGGCCGATCTCGTACTCCTCGACGACGATTTCATTCCGCAGACCACTTGGTACGGTGGCCGTTGCGTGGTCGAGAATCGCACGATCACGCCTCTCCTCGATGCGGCGCTCTCGCGTCCCTACCAATACCCTGCACCGGCCTATGCGACGATGCATCTGCCACTGCCCCTGCCAGGCCTGGTCCCGGTGCTCCCCAAAGGCCGCTGTGTCGTCAACGCCATCCGCACCACGCTTCCCGGAATCGAACTGACCCATGAGCGGTACGACCTGACGCCTGCTTCGGATTGGCCGACGACCCTGCGGGACAACGATCTGTGCTTCGTCACCGTCATCGAGCGCCATGGCGGAGCCGGCAACGTCGCGCACGGATTGCTGCGTGCCTTCGGGCTGAAGCTTGGCGCCGTCGCGAGCAGTGTCGGCCACGACTCGCACAACGTGATCGTCGCGGGGCTGAACGCGGAGGATATGCGCGTCGCCATTGATGCGTTGTCGGCGATCCAAGGGGGCGTCTGCGTCGTCGAGGATGGCCAGGTGACCGCCATGGTTCCGCTGCCAGTGGCGGGACTTCTCTCGGACAAGCGCGTCGGTATCGTCGCCGAGGAAGTCCGACTGCTGAAGAAGGCCTGGAAGCGGGCCGGGTGCACGATTCCCTATATGGGGTTCAACCTGATCCCCCTCTCGGTCATTCCGGAAATTCGGATCACCGACAAGGGCATCGTATTGGTCCCAGCCATGGAGATTGTGCCGCTATTCGAACCCGTAGAGGCCTAAAACTCCTATTGGGAACCGATGCACTTCAAAGATCGTTGATGAATCAGGTCTCAACAGCCTTTCCCATGTCGGCTTTTGCAAGCCGTAGTGTTATCGAACCGGTCAGCCGAATTGTCCGTTGAGGCGATTGGCTGGCCGTTTCGCGTTATCTTCCAAGGGCTATTGCTCCAATAGCGGGAGAGAACGCCTTTTTATGGAGTGAGTTGATGCGGAATCTTCTGACGCTCGTCGTCCTCGGCTTCGTCGGCTTCGTCCTCGTGGCTATGTTCGTCGCACCAACCCAGCCGGATCTGAAAACCTGGTACCTGAAGAATGCCTGCGAGCATCTCGATAAGGTTTCGGCGAAAATCTGCGATCCCATGCGTCAGACCGGCGGGCAAGCGCTTTAACGAGAGCTCTGTCTGGAGGCTTTCAAGCAGCCATGATGAACCCGCTTGGCGTCCGGTATCAAGGGTAAATCCCATGAACTGGGGGCATCTCATCACGAGATAGACCCTGCCAGGTATTAATATGATCCAACAAGGCCGGGGCGGAAACGCTGGTTCTGAGATCACCCGGATACGGGTCTGCATTCCCGCTCGATCCCGTACGAATGCTGAGCAGCAGAGACCCGCGTAGCGAAACAGCGCGGCGCCAAATGATGGCGCCGAGCTGTTTCGTTAAATTCATTCAAATCATGACGATGGCGTAACGCTCAATAACCGTAGCGCCAAGCACGGCGGCGGGCGTCCCAACGACGCTCGCGACGGATTTCCTGCCGGATGGCTTTGCGACGCAAATAGCGGGCGCTGTGACCATAGCCATAGCCGTAGCCATACTGCACATGTTCCACGGCGCCCGACGGAGCGATATCCACCTTGCCGAGCGATATGGGTGCAGCCTGGGATGCGGAGGCGAAGCCGGCGCAGGCTACGAATGCCGTGAGGGCGGCAATCCGGAATGATTTCATTGCGTCGTATTCCTTCGGTCTGGATTCATTGGTTCAGGGCCGGGACGGGCATAGAAGGTAAAAATCGTTAACGAAACCCAAACATGCCCGTATGACCCTCAAACCAGATAGAGAGTCGTCGACGCGCGAAACACTTTGGGGCAATGGGCCTCGTTCACGATTCGGAGAGCCTCATCCACCGTAATCCGGCGGTTCAAGGCGAGTTCTTCGAGGGTCATCCACGTTGATGTCATACGTTTTTTCCCTTGCTGTCGTTCACTCAACATGCAGAGGGCCGCATTGGTTCATCGACAGGTCTGGAAGGTCGCCACCGGATGAAGCGATGTGCGGGAAGCCGATGCATCATAACCGTCTGCCAGGAGATGCGTTACAAGGCGAAAACGACGAAGGCCGCCCGAAGGCGGCCTGTCGCAGTACTATAAGTCGGTTGGATGAATTGGAGCGGGCGAAGGGATTCGAACCCTCGACCCCAACCTTGGCAAGGTTGTGCTCTACCCCTGAGCTACACCCGCTCACTATGCCGTGCCGCTGAAGGAGAAGACCCGCCGGCGGCCCCGGACGGCGTCTCTAAACAACATTACGGCGGGCGTGGCAAGGGCTGTTTTGCGGTTCTTTTGCCGGCGGGCGACTTTCTCGCTTCCTCACCACGCGGCCGCCGGGGATCGCCCTTGGGCGATCTCGCCGAGGCGCTCGCACGTGGCCCGCGTGGTCCCTTCGGGCAGGGCGTCGAGCGCGAAGAAGTCGCATTGCGCGATCTCCCGGTCGGGAAACTTTGGTCCGAGGAGCGTGAAGGCTGGGGCGACGTAGACGACGATGTGGTCGCGGCCCGTGGCAGCGGTGCTGCGGAAAAATCCGTGCAGGCGCATCGTGTCCGCTTCCTCCACCACGATCTCGGCCTCCTCCCGTAACTCCCGGACCATGGCGTCGACGGCGTTCTCGCCGATCTCGACGCCACCGCCGGGCAAGTGCCATCCCGCCACATAGGTATGGCGCACGAGGCAGACGCGGCCCCGCGTGTCGAGGGCGACGCCACGCACGCCGAGGGTCATCCCCCGGGACGCGAGGGCGCCGAACTGGAACAGCCACTGGAAGAGCGGTCGGTCGAGGAGGGGTCTGATCATACGACGATGAGGCGGATGGCGCCGAAGCCTTCGATGGCCGCCTCCATTGCCTGTCCGCGCTCGACCGCGCCGACGCCCGAAGGCGTGCCCGTGAAGATCAGGTCGCCGGGATGGAGCTCGAAATAGGTGGACAAGAGCGCGATCTGGTCGGCAATGGACCAGATCATCTCCGACAGGTCGCCGGCTTGACGGGGAATGTCGTCCACTGAGAGCACGATGGCGCCGCGCATCGGATGCCCGTCACCTTCTACCCGGTGGAGCGGTCCGATGGGGGCCGAGGCATCGGCTGACTTTGCGACGTCCCACGGGCGGGCAAGGCGCTTTGCTTCGTCCTGAACATCGCGGCGGGTCATGTCGAGGCCGACGGCGTAGCCGTAGACGTGATCCAGCGCCTCAGTCGCGGGAATGTCCCGCCCGCCGCGTCCGAGAGCGGCCACGAGTTCCACCTCGAAATGGTAATTAGCGGTACGCGGCGGATAGGGATGATCCACCGCCTCCGAGCCCGGGACGATCTGAAGCGCGTCCGCCGGCTTCATGAAAAAGAACGGCGGCTCGCGCTCGGGATCCTTTCCCATTTCGCGGGCATGAGCGGCGTAGTTGCGCCCCACACAATAGACGCGGCGCACGGGGAAGAAGTCTTCGCTGCCGACGATAGGCAGGGCAATGCGGGGTGGGTTCGGGATCACGGACAGCATCGGTCTGGCGCCTCCTGATGGGTTTGCTCGGATCGGTTGCGGGGCAGCCCTGCGCCCTGCAAAGAGGGGTCACTATCATTATTATAGGAGGAGAGCCGCCCGCCGCCATCGTGCCGGTCCTGCCCTGACCCCTCGTGTTGCCCCTTCATCTCCTGCCCCGAGCTTTCCGTGAGCGCTTCCGCCGAATTCCTTTCTCGTCTCGCCGGTCGGTTGGGGGAGAAGCATGTCCTCACGGCGCCCGCTGACATCGCACCTCATCTCGTGGAATGGCGCGGCCTCTTCCGGGGGAGCGCAATCGCCGTCGTCCGTCCGGCCGATACCGGCGAGGTCGCCTTCGTCGTCGCGGCCTGCGCCGAAGCTGGAATCGCAATCGTTGCCCAGGGCGGCAATACCGGGCTGGTGGGGGGCGGCGTGCCACAGGGCGGGATCGTCCTGTCCCTGTGTCGTCTCTCCCGCATTCGCGCCATCGACCGCCTGAGCGCCAGCATTACCGTCGAAGCCGGCGCCCTGCTCGCCGAGGTTCAGGCGGCGGCCGACGTGGAGGAAATGCTGTTCCCCCTTTCACTGCCTTCGGAAGGGTCGTGCACGATCGGCGGGAACCTCGCCACCAATGCCGGCGGGACCGGAGTCCTCGCCTACGGCAACACGCGCGATCTCGTGCTCGGCCTCGAAGTGGTGCTGGCTGATGGCCGAGTCTGGAACGGTCTGAGCGCACTGCGTAAGGACAATGCGGGCTACGACCTGAAACACCTGTTCGTCGGATCGGAAGGGACGCTGGGAATCATCACCGCGGCGGTGCTGAAACTCTATCCCAAGCCCTCGTCGCGGGCGGTGGGTTTCGCTGGCTTGTCGTCCCCACACGCGGCTCTGACCCTGTTCGACAAGTTGAAGCGGACGGCCGGTCAGGATCTCACGGCATTCGAGTACATTCCGCGCTTCGGCCTCGACATCGTGCTGAAACATAGGCCTGAGTTTCTGCGCCCCCTGCCCGGCGACCATGCTGCCTACGCGCTCGTCGAGATGTCCACGACGCGCGCCGGGCCGGAGGCTTTGGGCGGCCTCGAGACGGCCCTCGCCGCTTCGATTGAGGATGGTCTTGTTGAAGATGCCGTCATCGGATTGAGCGAGACGCAGAACGCGAACTTATGGGCGCTTCGCGAAAACCTGTCCGACGTTCAGTCACTCGAAGGCGGTTCGATCAAGCACGACGTCTCGGTACCGCTCTCGCGTCTGGCCGACTTCCTGGATACGGCGATTGCAGCCTGCGAAGCCGAAATACCGGGCCTGCGCGTCTGCGCGTTCGGGCATTTCGGCGACGGTAACATCCACTTCAACCTCAGCCAGCCTCTCGGCATGGAGAAGGCCGCTTTCCTCAAGCACTGGGCTCGCTTCAATAGGATCGTTCACGACATTGTGCATCATATGGGCGGGTCCATCGCCGCCGAGCATGGCATCGGCCTGATCAAGCGCGACGAACTGGGCCTTTACGGCGATCCAGTGGGCCTGGACCTGATGCGTCGGTTCAAGCTCGCCCTCGATCCGCACGATCTCCTAAACCCTGGGAAGATCGTAGCAATGTCGGCAAATCCACCTCCGGCGCTTCCTCCCGAATAGGATTCGGGGCCATGACCTTGCCTTTCAGGAGCGAACCGAACGCTCATCCGCCTTCTACACAACCCCATTGTGCGACGCACAAGAAAGGATCACAATCCGTCTCGCGATGCGCCATAAATCGGGTTTGAATTCCGATTTAAAGCGTTGTCGCGGTGAGAGTGCTGCTTGAGTGCGCTGCAGCGTCTTATGGGGGCGTTAACGATCTAGGCCCCTTCATGAGAGGCGGATCGTACCCTCAATGACGGCCTGCCCAGCCTGGCGACAACCATTTTCCGGCTGTGCTCTTGAATTACAGGGACCGAAGGAGACCAGACGATGCCGACCTCGCAGGCGAGAGTTCCTACTGCCGAGGCAAGCCGCTACCTGAAGCAGCTTTGCCGCCATTGGAGTCATAAGTTCCCCGTGGAGGCCACGGATGCGGCCGGTACGGTGCCGTTCGGCGAGGATCGCATTTGCACGTTCCAGGCAGAAGCCGACGCCCTGCTGATGCGTGTGGCGACCCCCGACCCGGCCGGTCTGACCCGTCTCGAAAACGTGGTGGCCGACCACCTCATGCGTTTTGCCTTCCGCGAGAATCTCGGCGAAATCACCTGGTCGCGCGCGGCCTGACCGCCTCGCGCTTGAAACGCCGCCACGAATTCCGATCTTGCTGAGCGTCGTCCCCGCAGCCTATGCGGGGTGGGGCTGAGGAGACAGGGTGATGACGACGAGCACTGGGGCTGACACGATCGCCCTCCCCTTCGACGAGCGGATCGGCCGCCTCGCCGAGGTGGCGGTCCGAATTGGGCTCGGGCTGAAGCATGGCCAGGAATTGGTGATGACCGCGCCGCTCGAAGCCGCGCCCCTCGCCCGCGCGATTACCACCGAAGCCTACAAGGCCGGCGCGTCCCTGGTGACAACCTTTTATTCCGACGATACCGCAACCCTGGCTCGTTTCGCTCACGCGCCTGACGACGCGTTCGATACTGCGGCGGGCTGGCTCTACGGCGGTATGGCCGAAGCCTTCCGCAACGGGGCCGCGAGGCTGGCGATCGCCGGAGATGATCCATCCTTGCTGGCCGGCCAGGATTCGCAGAAGGTCGCCCGCGCCAATCGCTCGCGCTCGAAGGCCTATGTGCCGGCCCTTGAGCTTATCGCCAACTTCGCCACCAACTGGACGATCGTCTCGGCGGCGACCCGCCCGTGGGCGCGGACCGTCTTCCCGGATTGCCCGGAGGACGAGGCGCTGGCACGCCTGTGGGACGCGATTTTCGCCGCGTCCCGGGTCGACGGAGACGATCCGGTGGGCCAGTGGAAGGCGCATAACGATGCTCTCCACGCCCGCACTAAAATCCTCAATCAGCATCGCTTCGCGGCTGTGCGGTTTCAAGGGCCGGATACCGACCTCACCGTCGGCCTCGCTGACGATCACGAATGGTGCGGCGGTGCATCCGTCTCGCGCAGCGGCATCCTGTGCAATGCCAATATTCCCACCGAGGAGGTGTTCACCACGCCGCACAAGTTGCGGGTGGACGGCTATGTGGCAAGCACCAAGCCGCTGTCTTACCAGGGCACGTTGATCGACGGTATCCGGGTTCGGTTTGAAGAGGGGCGTATCGTCGAGGCGACGGCTCGCACGGGAAGCGACGTCCTCGCGCGGGTGCTCGAAACGGACGAGGGTTCCCGCCGTCTCGGCGAGGTCGCCCTGGTGCCGGCCTCGTCCGCCATTTCGGCGTCCGGACTGCTGTTCTACAACACCCTGTACGACGAGAACGCCGCAAGCCACATTGCTCTGGGGCAGGCGTACAGCAAATGTTTCCTCAATGGTGGAGAAGGCTTCAGTGAGGACGACCTCGCGGCACGTGGCGCAAACCGTAGCCTGATCCATATCGACTGGATGATCGGCTCTGCCGACATTGATGTCGACGGACTTACTGCCGAAGGGCGCGCGGTACCGGTGATGCGCGCGGGGGAATGGATCGGCTGAGGCACCGAAGGCGGGAAGTGGCCGTGGCTCAGAAGCCGGGACCCTTCGTGGCACCGAGAATCCGAGCGGGATGGGCCAGCGTCCCGCTCTGGAGTACGACCACGTAACCGTCGGCATTGCCCGAGCGAACGAGGGTGCGCGGGAGTTCGAAATGCGTGGCTTGGCCCGTCCAGGCTCCGACCCTGTGCATCCCGCGCACCACGTTGACGTAATCCACCACCTGCCCCTTGTTCTCGCCGTGCGCGACGGCGGTCCGGTGCCTGCGCAGGATTGGCAGCAGCCAGACCTCGCCGGTGCCGCGTCCGGCGCCGATATCGATGGCGATACGGTCCCCCTGGTCCGTTGCCTTCACCGATACGATGAGGCCGCTCGATTGTCGTGCCGCACGAAGGCTGCGGTCCAGGAATGCCCGGTCCGACCGGACCGGGGACGGCTCGCCGTTGATGATGGCCTGGGGCGTAAAGAGCTGGCGCTCACCGTGGCTGAGAGCATAGGCGCGCTGGCGCTCGGTGAACGCCGGAATCGCGAACTCGTCCTTCCAGCCGAGATAGTCCCAGTAGGTGACCGGCATTGTCAGGGCGATGACGTCGGGCTGCTGAGCGTACTCTCCCATCATCCGGGAGGCCTGCTGGCAGGCGCCGCAACCTTGGCTGGTGAAGAGTTCGATCACCGCGCGGGGCGGCTCGGCGCGAGCCGGACCCACCATGTGCGTCAGGACAATGGTCAGCGCGAGGAGGCTCGGCGCGGAGCGGCGCATGCGTGAAGCGGATCGGCCCATATACCTATGTGACAGCGCCTTAGCCTGGAACGGAAGACACGTTGTCTCGATGGGCCGTGGATGAGTCCGACTGTGTCGGCGGGGCAACCTTGGGTTTTGGCAGCATGTTCGGGCGCCAGCGCCTGTGCATCCAGAGCCACTGGCCGGGATTGTCCCGGATCCATTGCTCCACCACGCGGGTCATCGCCTGCATCGCGCCCTGGACGTCGATCTCGCCTTTGGCATCACGGGGCAGATCGAGGGGTGGGGTGAGTTCGAGATGAAAGCGGGCATTGTCCTTGCGCACCACGCGGACCCCGTGAACGGGGCATTCGTAATGCTTGGCGAGCTTGGCGAGCAAAGGGTTTACCAGAACGGGTCGGCCGAAGAACTCCACCACCACACCGCGGGTGAAATGCTGATCGATGAGTTGGCCGAGATGGCCGCCGCGTTCCACGACGCCCTGCATCGAAAATACGGCGCCTTGCCCCGCTGCCGCCAACCCGCCCATGGTCTCGCGGCGCACCTCGGCGACGAGGCGGGCTGAGGCGATGTCGTTGGGGGGGCGAAAGATCGCCGTAGCCTCAAGCCCGTAGCGAGCGGCGCAGATCGCTGGCAATTCCCAATTGGCGAGGTGGGCAGCGAAGATGAGCCCCGGCTTGCCGTCGTCGCGCAAGGCCTCGAAATGTTCGGCGCCGGCAACGGTCATCCGCTGACTCGCCGGATCGTTGGGGTCGATATCGAACAGGGTGGCGAGATGCGCGTATTCCGCCCCCGTCCGGCCGAGATTGTCCCAAGCCTGGGTCGCGAACGCCCTGATCGCGGCCTCATTCTTCTCGGGGTAAGCAGCACGCAGATTCGCCAATGCGATACGGTTCGCCGGCAGGAACGGCCCCACCCTTCGCGCAATCGCCCCGCCAGTCCGGCTCGCCCGCTCGGTCCCCAGCATCCGCGCCAGCCAGAACAGGCAGCGGACCAGCGGAATCATGGCAATCCCCGCCATCCGGGGCAGATGGCGGTTCAGGACGAGGGCAAGACGCAGCACGAGACTATCCGGGAGTGGCTATCATGCTCGTGTAGAACATTTTTTGGAGAAGTGGCAGCCTGAGGTGAATGCGAGTCATGCTTGCCCCAACGATAGGTCAGTCGATCGCCACCAGGATCTTACCGAACACCTTACGCGATTCCAGGCGTTCCAGCCCCTGTGAAAAGTCCCCGAGGGGGAGGACCGTGTCCACCACCGGCGTGATCCCGTCCGCCATCTTCGCCAGGGACTGGCGGATGTTGGCCATGGAGCACCCGAAGGAGCCGGTGATGCGGTACTGCTGCTGGAACAACTGCATCAGGTTCATAGTGGTGGAGACGCCGGAGGTGGAGCCGCAGGTGACGAGGCGGCCGCCTCGCTTGAGGCAAAGGAGCGAGCCGTTCCAAGTGTCAGGACCGACATGCTCGAACACCACATCGACGCCCTTTCGCTTAGTCAGGCGGCGAACCTCACCCTCGAAGCGTTCGTTCCGATAATTGATCACGTGATCGGCGCCGAGGGCTTTTGCCATCTCGCCTTTCCTGTCGTCGCCTACCGTCGTGAACACGGTGCAGCCGATAGCCTTGGCCATCTTGATCGCGGCGGTGCCGATGCCCGAGCCACCGGCATGGACGAGGATGCTCTCGCCGGGTTCGAGCTTGGCATTGTCGAACAGCATGTGCTGAACGGTGCCGAAGGCGATCGGCGCACAGGCTGCATCGGTGAAGCTTACCCCATCGGGCACCTTTACCACGAGCCGGGCCTGCATGGTGACGCGCTCGCGCGCGAACCCGTCGATATGGAAGCCCATGACGCCGGAGACGTCCTCACACAGGTTGTCGCGACCTTCCCGGCAGGCCTTGCAGCGGCCGCAGGTCTGCGCGCCGTACATCACCACGCGGTCGCCCTCGCGGAGATCCGTCACGCCCTCGCCGACGCAGACGATCTCGCCCGAGGCTTCGGCCCCCACCGTCAGAGGCATCTTGCGCTTGGCGAAGGCCATGCCGCGAAAGCCCCAGACATCGATGAAGTTCAAGCCCACGGCGCGCACGCGGATCTGAACCTCGCCCGGGCCGGGAGCGGCAGGCGGATCAACCTCGCCGAGGCGAAGGTCACGGTCACCGAAGAGTTGGAGGGCTTGCATCGGTCTCGTCTCTCGTCAGGCGCTTCGGACCCCGAGCCTCCTTCGCACCACCTCGTCCTGAGGCGCCCGCATCAGCAGGCCTCGAAGGGGGGCTCCAGGGCCCATGTGCCATCTGGAGCCCTCCTTAGAGGCCTCCGCAATAAATCCGCACCTCGGGGAAGAGGGATTGGAATGGATAGGCGGCCTTATCGACTGAAAGCCGTCCCGGCTCAATCCGGCGCAAGGTAGCGCCGCCGCGCCCAGCCGAGGATCGGGCCAGCCTTGACCCGGCACCATGTGAGGCCGCTCGGCGTCTCGTTGGTACAGCCGAAGCCGCTCAGGCGCGCCCCTTCCGGCGCTTGGCCAAGCACGGGCGCCGAGGCGTCCGGGGTCTCGCGGATGCTCAACCCGTCACCGCGCGGAAGACCGTCGACGCGGAAAGCGCCGGTCTCGGCGAAGGCGGGAACCGCTGTCAGAGCCAGCGCGAGGATGAGGCGGAAGCGCATAGGATCATCCGCCTCAGGCCCGGTGAACACCCATCATCGCCGTCAGCCCGCCATCGACCGGCAGAACCGCGCCGGTAATGTAGGCTGCGGCATCTCCCATAAGGAAGGCCACGAGCGCCGCTATTTCCTCAGGCTTGGCGAAGCGTCCCGAGGGAATCTGTTTCTCCATACCGTCACGATGCGCGGCGTAGGGAGCCATCATCTCGGTGTCGATGAAGCCCGGCGCAATGACGTTGACCGTCACCCCGCGCTTGGCCGATTCGATCGCCAACGTCCGGCAATAGGAGATCAGCGCACCCTTCGTCGCCGCATAGGCAGCATTGCCCGGGTTGGCCTGTAGGGCTGCCACCGAACCGACGGCGACGATGCGGCCGGAACGTCCTCGGATCATGCCGCGCACCAGTGCCTTCGTGATCCGGGTCAGCGACCAGAAGTTCACTTGCATCGCCGCCTCGGCCTTGTCCTGAGCCATCATCGCGGCCAGCACGTCGTAGGATTGGCCGGCATTATGGACGAGGCCGTAGAACGCTTCCCCTTCCTGGGCCTCGCAGAAAACCTCCAAGGCATCGCGGTCGGCGAGGTCGAGAGGGTGGGCGGTGATCGCCCGTCCGGGATTGGCCTGGCTGAGTTCGGCCACGAGGCGCTCCGCCGCATCGCCCGAGGAGCGATAGGTGAAAGCGATGTCGTAGCCGGCATATACCAGCGCCCGCACGATGGCCGAGCCGAGGCCGGAGGCACCCCCGGTGACGAGAACGCGCCGGGTGGTTTCCGTCGTCATACGGGCTCGTCCCCAAGGACGAGGCAGGTATTCTGCCCGCCAAAGCCGAAGGAATTGGACAGAACGCGGCTGACCCGGGCGTCGCGGGCCGTGGTCACCACGTCGAGGGAGAGGGCTGGGTCCGGCACCGCATAGTTGATCGTCGGCGGGATGCGGCCATGGGCGATGGTGAGGAGCGAGATCACCGCCTCGATGGCCCCCGCGGCGGTCAGCGTATGGCCGATCATCGACTTGTTCGACGAGATCGGCAGGGTGCGGATCCGCTCACCGAACACAGCGGCGCATCCCAATGCCTCCATCTTGTCGTTCTCCGGCGTCGATGTGCCGTGTGCATTGATCGTATCGATGGAATCCGGCTCGGTGCCGGCATCGTCCAGGGCAGCGCGGATGGCGGCGATGCCGGGCGCACCGTCTGGGCTCGACCGGGTGCGATGGAAGCCGTCGCCCTTCTCGCCGCAGCCCAGGACATAGCCGAGGATCGTCGCGCCCCGCGCCCGTGCGGATTCGGCATTCTCCAGGACCAGGGCGGCGGCCCCCTCCCCCATGACGAAACCGTCACGATTCTTGGAGAACGGCTTCGACGCCCCCTCCGGCGGATCGTTCTGGGTCGAAAGAGCAGAGAGCAGCGAGAATCGGATCAGTGATTCCGGGTTTACCGAACCGTCGGTGCCGATGCAGAGAGCCGCCTTCATCTCGCCCCGCCGGATCGCCTCGACACCGAGCTGGATCGCGGTGGCGCCGGAGGAACAGGCGGTGGAGAGCGAGATCGGCGATCCCTTGGTGCCGAACCGGTCGGCGATGTTGTCGGCTACGGTGGCGAAGATGAAGAGGTCGTGCCAAGCGTCGAACCGCCCGCTCGATGCCGCCCGCTGAAGGTCGGAATAGGTGATGTCGCCGTTCTGGCCGGACGCCTGTGCCAGGGACTGGCGCTGGGGCCATTCCATCTCCACCGGCGGTACGGCGATAAACAGTGCACCGGGGAAATCACCCTTCGCACCAATGCCGGACTGGGTGATCGCTTCCTCGGCCGCTTCCTCGGCGAAGCGCTGCGACAATGCGGGCGCCACGAGTGGGTCGGTGTCGAGGAAATCCACCGTCCCGGCGATACGGGTGCGCAGGCCATCGGTGGAAAAACGGGCGATGCTGTGGATGCCGGACCGGCCGGCGGTGAGCGCAGCCCAATTGTCGGCCTGTCCCTGCCCGAGGGACGTGACGATGCCGAGGCCCGTCACCGCGACCAATGGCCGGCCATGGCTGTCCCGGAAGCTTCGTGAATCGCGGGGAGAGAGGTTCGTCATAGCGCCGTCTTGCTATCGTTCCGACCGAACGGCCTTGAAGTTGCCCCGCCCCGAACATTCGGGCCGATCGATCACGGTTGAACCGGTCTTAGCGGAATTTCGGTGAGCTGACAGCCGTATCCCCGCGGGTCACGACATCGCGCTCAAGCGGACCAAGCCCTCACCGCGGCGATGGCCAACGGTGGTGATCGCGACCTCGCGTGCCCTGCCCTCCGAGATGAGCGCGGCGGCGAGTGCGGCCCCCAACGGCGCCGTGACTTCGAGCGAGTGGCCGGTGATGTCCCCGAGGGCCGTGACGGGCACACCGGGCGCAAGTTCGCCCAGTGCCGTGCTCTCCTCGGCTGTGATTCCCTCGACGCCGGTAGCGCCCGAAATTAGCAGGTCCGGCTTGGCGCCGGCCTTTTTCCACAAGGCGGAGAGGCTGAGTTCTACGCTGCCGGTCTCGCGCCTGGGACGATCGCTCTCCACCTGAAGCAGGCGGGCAAAGATCGTCGCCTTGCGCGCGGCGGCGGTTTCGGCGGCTTCCAGCACGAGGAAGGCGGCGGTACTCCCAAGGATGAAGCCGGCCTCGCCTTCACCCTGACGCTCGAAGACCGGCCGGAAGTTGCCTTTCCGCAGATATCTGCCCAGCTCGTGGACGACCAGGACGTCGGGACGTTCCGCGCTGTAGGAACCGCCCACCACCATCGTGTCGATCTGGCCTGAAGCGATACGGCTCTGAGCATTGCGCAAGGCGTCGACGCCCGAAGCCTCCTCACCCATGAACGTGCGCGAGGCGCCCGTGACCCCATGGACGATGGCGATGTTGCCGGCGAGCAGGTTCGAGAGCTGTGCCAGGAAGAGGGTCGGGCGCAGGTCGTTCTGCAGGTGCTCGTTGAGATAGGCGCCCGGATCGGCCGCGTCGCGCAGGCCGGTCAGGATAGCACCGTCCACCGCCGTATCGCGCTCGCCGCCGCCGCAGGCGACGACGAGGTGCATCGCTGCCTTGAAGGCGGCGTCCTGTTTCACCCCAGCCGAGTCGAGGGCAAGCCCGGCCGCGTAGACGCCCAGGCGCTGCCACGCCTCCATCTGCCGCTGGTCCGACTTCTTGGGGATCTGTCCGTCGAGGACCAGCGCCGGGGCGGGATGGACCGGATAGGGCGCAAAGCGCTCCGTATCCGTGGCCTTTGGACTGCCCGCTGCGAAGGCTTCGAGGTGGGCGGCGATCCCCTCGCCGGCGCAGGAGACGAGGCCGATACCAGTGACGACGACGTCGCGCTGACTCATGCTGGTCTTGCTCATGCCGGAACCGCCCCGCCGGGGGGCGCCCCCGATGCTATGGCGCGATCCATCAGGCCGATCCGCCGGGCGCGCTCGCGCATGGGAGCATCGAGCCCTTCGGGAAACGGCATCGTCCGGAACCGCAGCTCCGCATCGGCCAGCGGTTTGCCCTCGTGGCGGATCGAGGCCTTTGTCACCGCGTAGCCGGAGCCATCATGCTCCAGGCTCGCCTGTACGACGAGCGTCGCGCCGGGGCCGACGAAGGAGCGGAACCGCGCCTTGTCCACCGCCATCAGGAACGGCATCTGCACGAAATCGAGATGGGCGAGGAGCAGGTAACCGGACGCCTGTGCCATGGTCTCGGTGAGCAGCACCCCGGGCACCAGGGGATGGCCGGGAAAGTGACCCTCGAAGACCGGGCTCTCCATCGGCACGTGAGCCAGCGCCTCGATCCGGCCGGCGGCCTTGTCGAGACTCGTCACCGTGTCGATCATCTCGAAATATTCGAGGCGCATGGCGTCAAAGGCTCCGCTGGGGACTAGAGGCTCCGCTGGACACTCAAAGGCTCGGCCCGGCCGGGCTTGCCATTCAGGCCTTGGCGGCCTTCTCGGCCACCAGCGCGTCGATGCGGGCGCAGAGGTTCTTCAGCACGAAATACTCTTCGGCCGGTACCTTGCCCTCGTTGACCTCCTGGGTCCAACGCTCCAGCGGCAGCTTGATTCCAAAGGCCTTATCCACCGCGAAGGCGATGTCGAGGAAAGCGAGCGAATCGATGCCGAGATCCTCGATGGCGTGGCTCTCGGGCGAGATGGTGTCGCGCGGGATGTCGGCGGTGTCGGCGATGATGTCCGCGACGCGGTCGAACGTAGCGGTGGTCGGCTGGTCAGACATGCGTTCTCGCCGTTTTCTTCTCTATGGCGCGCCGTGGTGGATCCGGTATCGGATCCCGTGGCGGGCGCGGCCGGTCCGAGGCTGGCGCGTGAACCCGGCGCCCCCCGGGTCGCGCAGCATGCCCCCGAAGCGGCGTCGCGCCGCTTCCGATCGAAGGCGGTCCCTTACACGAGGGGGTGGTGGCGGGCAACCTTGGCAGAAGCTCAGGCCAGGCTCGCGTCTTCGTGCGGCTGCGGGCCTCGCCGGACCATTCCGCACTGCGATGCCTTGACCTACATGCGGACGCGCGCCTGTTCGACGTGGGTCCATCCGGCTCCTTGCCCGAAATTCCTTGAGCGTGCGGCGTGCCACGGGGCGGCAGAGGTGACGAGAATGGAACAATCTATTTCTGTCGATGCCGCGGAGCCGCCGACGGACCATCGCAGCCGCGCCCAAGGAGGGGCACGCATCGCCCTGGTCCTGGCGCTGTCCGCCCTCGGCCTGTGGGTTCTCCACCCCTTCCTTCCGGCCCTGGCCTGGGCCGTGATCCTCGCCATCGCGCTCTGGCCCCTCTACGCGAAGGCGGAGCGGCGCTGGCCGCCCGGGGGGCATAACATCCTGCTGCCGAGCCTGTTCACCCTGGCTGTGGCGCTGGTCTTCCTGGCGCCCCTGGTGATCCTCGGCGTCCAGGCGGCGCGGGAGGCCCATGATGCGATGGCCTGGGTGAAGTCGGTGGAGCAGAGCGGGATTCCAGCCCCCGAATTCCTGTCCCATCTGCCCTACGGCGCGGCCAGGGCCGGTGCCTGGTGGAACGAGAATCTCAGCCACCCGTCCGCCGGCTCCGAAATCCTGCACAAGCTCGACAACTCGACCACGATCGGCCTGACCAAGAGCCTCGGGGCTCAAGTGGTTCGCCGGGTTGTGCTATTCGGCTTCACCCTGCTGACGTTGTTTTTCCTGTTTCGCGACGGGCGGACTGTCATTAAGCAGTCGCTGACCGCGAGCGGCCGCCTGTTCGGCCCGCGTGGCGAGCGGGTGGCGCGCCAGATGGTGGCCTCCGTCCACGGCACCGTCGATGGGCTCGTCCTGGTCGGCCTCGGCGAAGGCGTAATCCTTGGAATCGTTTACTATTTTGCGGGCGTGCCGCATCCGGTCCTGCTCGGCGCGCTGACGGCGGTGGCGGCGATGATCCCCTTCGGGGCGCCGCTGGTCTTCGGCATCGCCGCGCTGATTCTTCTCGCCGGCGGGGCGGTGATCCCGGCGGTGATGGTGGTGGCGGCGGGCTTCGTCGTCACCTTCGTCGCCGACCATTTCGTGAGGCCGGTCCTGATCGGCGGCACCACCCGCCTGCCCTTCCTCTGGGTGCTGCTCGGCATCCTCGGCGGGGTCGAGACGTTCGGCCTGCTCGGGCTTTTCCTCGGCCCGGCGGTAATGGCGGCGCTGGTACTGCTGTGGCGGGAATTCACCGATGGAGACGTTGCGCAGGACGCATCCCGAGGCCCGCGCGGACCGTAATTCGAGCCCCGCCCGCAACCGCCATGGGACGGCCGAAACGACCGCCATGGGACGGTGTTTCGAGGAATTGCAAAGCCGGCTCAGATTCCGGTGGAATGTCCGAGCCGAAAGGCCCTCCCCTGACCGGGAAGGGCCTTCCTCGCATCGTAGGCTTACGCTGCGAGGGAGCGCAGGACGTAGGGAAGAATCCCGCCGTTGCGGAAATATTCCAGCTCGTCGAGCGTATCGATCCGGCAGGTGAGCGGCACCTCTGTCTTGGTGCCGTCGGCGGAGGTGATCTCGGCGATCATGGTCTGGCGCGGCTTGATGTCGCCCGAGAGGCCGAGAAGGCTGACGGTCTCGTCACCCTTGAGGCCGAGCGACGCCCAGGACGTCTCGCCCTGGAACACGAGCGGCACGATGCCCATGCCCACGAGGTTCGAGCGGTGGATGCGCTCGAAGCTCTCCGCCACCACGGCGCGGACGCCGAGGAGCTTCGTGCCCTTGGCCGCCCAATCGCGCGACGAGCCGGTGCCGTATTCCTTGCCGGCGAAGACGACGAGGGGCGTGCCCGATTCGGCGTATTTCTGGGCGGCGTCGTAGATGTACATGCGCTCGCCCGAGGGCTGGAACAGGGTCCAGCCACCCTCGACCACATTGCCGTTCTCGTCCCGGACCATCTGGTTCTTGATGCGGATGTTGGCGAAGGTGCCCCGCATCATGACCTGATGGTTGCCGCGGCGGGTGCCGTACTGGTTGAAGTCCTGCACCCGGACCTGATGCTCCTGCAGGTAGGCGCCGGCCGGCGAGGCCGCGCGGATGTTGCCCGCCGGAGAGATGTGGTCGGTGGTGATGGAATCCTGGAACAGGCCGAGGATGCGGGCATCGACGATGTCGGTGATCGGCGCCGGCGTCTTGGTCATGCCCTCGAAATAGGGCGGGTTCTGCACGTAGGTGGAGGTCGAATCCCACTTGAAGGTCTCGGCCTCGGTGACCTCCACGGCCTTCCAGTAATGGTCGCCGCTGAACACGTCGGCGTAGCGCGACTTGAACAGGGTGGAGGTGATGTTGGCCTCGATGAACTCGGCGACCTCTGCCGTGGAGGGCCAGATGTCGGCGAGATAGACCGGCTGACCGTCTGAGCCGATGCCCAGCGGCTCGGTGGTGATGTCGATCTGCATCGAGCCGGCGAGCGCGTAGGCGACGACCAGCGGCGGCGAGGCCAGGTAGTTGGCGCGCACGTCGGGGTTCACGCGGCCTTCGAAATTGCGGTTGCCGGAAAGCACGGCCGCCGCGACCACGTCGTTGTCGTTGATCGCTTTCGAGATCGGCGCCGGCAGCGGGCCGGAATTGCCGATGCAGGTGGTGCAGCCGAAGCCGACGAGGTTGAAGCCGAGGGCGTCGAGGGGAGCCTGCAGGCCCGCGCTCTCCAGATACTCGGCGACCACCTGCGAGCCCGGCGCCAGGGAGGTCTTCACCCAGGGCTTGGAACGCAGGCCCTTGGCGACGGCGTTGCGGGCCAGCAGCCCCGCGCCGATCATGACGCTCGGATTCGAGGTGTTGGTGCAACTCGTGATCGCCGCGATCACCACGTCACCGTGGCCGATATCGTAATTCGCGCCCTCGACGGGGTAGCGCTTGGCGATGTCGGCAGCCTTCTTGAACTCGGTCTCCATGGACTGGGCAAAGCCCGGCTTGGCGCCGTCCAGCAGCACCCGGTCCTGCGGCCGCTTGGGGCCGGCCAGCGACGGACGCACGTCACCCATGTCGAGGGCGAGGGAATCGGTGAAGACGGGGTCCGGGGTCTGCGCGTCGCGCCACATGCCCTGGGCCTTGGCATAGGCCTCCACCAGCGCGATCCGGTCGTCGGCGCGGCCGGTCACCTTGAGGAAGTCGATGGTCTTCTGGTCGATGGGGAAGAAGCCGCAGGTGGCGCCGTATTCGGGGGCCATGTTGGAGATCGTGGCGCGGTCGGCCACCGCCATGTCGTCGAGGCCGGGGCCGTAGAATTCCACGAACTTGCCGACCACGCCCTTCTTGCGCAGCATCTGGGTCACGGTGAGCACGAGATCGGTGGCGGTGGTGCCCTCGGGCAGCTTGCCCGACAGTTTGAAGCCGACGACTTCCGGGATCAGCATGGAGAGCGGCTGGCCGAGCATGGCAGCCTCGGCCTCGATGCCACCCACGCCCCAGCCGAGCACGGCCAGACCGTTGACCATGGTGGTGTGCGAATCGGTGCCGACGAGGCTGTCGGGATAGGCGAGCTCGGTACCGTCTTCGGTCTTGGTCCACACCGTCTGCGACAGGAACTCGAGGTTCACCTGGTGGCAGATGCCGGTGCCGGGGGGGACGACGGAGAAGTTGTCGAAGGCCGACTGGCCCCATTTCAGGAAGGTGTAGCGCTCGCCGTTGCGCTCGTATTCCAGCGCCACGTTGTCGGCCAGGGCCTTCGGGGTGCCGAACTCGTCTACGATGACCGAGTGGTCGATGACGAGGTCGACGGGCACCAGAGGGTTGATCTTCTGGGGATCGCCGCCCAGCGCCACCATGGCGTCGCGCATGGCCGCGAGATCCACCACGGCGGGCACACCGGTGAAATCCTGCATCAGCACGCGGGAGGGACGGAAGGCGATCTCGGTCTCGACCTTGCCGAGGTTGCCGAGCCACGCGACGGTGGCGGAGATGTCGTCCTTCTTCACCGAGCGGTCGTCCTCGAACCGCAGCAGGTTCTCGAGGATGACCTTCATCGAGAAGGGCAAAGCCGTCGCATCGGCGAGGCCGGCCTGCTCGGCATGGGGGATGGAGTAGTAGGTGTAGGATTTGTCGCCGACGGTGAGGGTCTGGCGGGAGTGAAAGCTGTCGAGTGATGCCACGGCTTGTTTCTTCCTCACGAGCGGTTGTCGAACACGCGCAGGCATGACCCGCGCCACGAAGTCGTGTTCGGCTGGAGCGCTTCTAAAAAAAGCGCGCGCCGCTCCGGGGGTGCCCGGACAGGATGTTGCGCGACGAGCGATTTGGACGCTCGGGACTCGCGCGGCGCAGCCTGGGCCCCGTATAGAACACTTCGAAACTGGCCGCTACGCCCTGCCGTGACACGAGCGCGGGAGTGTCGGGAGAACGTGGACGTTGGGGCACATGCGGGTTAAGCAGATCGAAGAGCCGGAGACCGCCATGATCGCCCTTCGCCTACCCCCGGATATAGAGGAGCGCCTGGAGGCACTCGCCCGCCGTACTGGCCGCAGCGCACACGACCATGCGAGCGATGCGATCTTGGATCATCTCGAGAACCTCGAGGATCTCGAATTGGCCGAGCGACGCCTCGAAGAGCATCGTCGTGGCGAGAGCGAAACGATCCCGCTGTCCGACCTGATGGCGCGTTATGGCGTGGACCATTGATTTCACGCGGACTGCAGAAAAGGATCTCGCCAAGCTCGATGATAGTGCAGCCAAGCGTATTCTGACCTTCCTGCGCCACAGAGTCTCGTCTCTGGACGACCCTCGAATGATCGGCGAAGCCCTGAAGGGCTCAAAACTCGGCGAATTCTGGAAGTATCGGGTCGGCGATTATCGCGTGATCGCGTCGATCGAAGACAGTGCCGTTCGCATCCTCGTGGTCAGGATTGGCAATCGTCGCGAGGTCTATCGGTAGGGGCATGGTGAAAAGACCCAACTCGTCTCACGACGGGGGCCTGAACCAAGGCCCTGCCGACGGATGGACTTATCCGTGCGGCTGACCGCCACGAACCTCGCCGCCCGCCGCTCCGGCCGCCGCATCTTCTCGGGTCTGTCCTTCGCGCTCGGCCCCGGCGAGGCCTTGATGGTGACGGGGCGCAACGGCGCGGGAAAATCCACCCTGCTCAGCCTTCTCGCCGGCCGGTTGAAGCCGGATGCCGGCACCATCGCGGTCGCCGACGTCGGCGAGGCGACGCTGGCCGAATGTCTCCACGTGGTCGGCCATCGCGACGGGTTGAAGAGCCCGCTGACGGCGGAGGAGAACCTCACCTTCGCCCGCGACCTCCTCGGCGCGCCCACCGCGAGCCCGGCCGAAGCGCTGAACGAACTCGGCCTCGGCCATGCCCTGCGGCTGCCGGTGGCCTACCTCTCCGCCGGCCAGCGCCGCCGCGTCGCCCTCGCCCGGCTTCTCGTCTGTCGGCGTCCGCTCTGGCTGCTCGACGAGCCGACCGCGGCCCTCGACACCGCCTCTCAGGCCGTGCTCGCCGGATTGATGGCGCGCCACCGGGCCGAGGGCGGCCTCATCGTGGCGGCCACCCACCAATCCCTCGGCCTGGAGGATGCCCGCGAATTGCGCATCGACGAGGCGTTGAAACCCGCACCCGCCTCGGCCGGCGCGAATGCGGCCGATTCGGAGGTGTGGTGGTGATCGGCGTGATGCGCGCCCTCATCGCCCGCGACCTGCAGCTCGCGGCCCGTGTCGGCGGCTCTGGCGCCCTGTCGCTGGTGTTCTTCCTGATGATCGTCGCCCTGGTGCCCTTCGCGCTCGGACCCGACCTCAACCTGCTCTCGCGGATCGGTCCGGCCATCCTCTGGCTCGCCGCCGTGCTCGCCACCCTGATCGGCCTCGACCGCCTGTTCCAGGCCGACGAGGAGGACGGCTCCCTCGACCTGATGACCGGTGCTCCGGCTCCGATGGAGATGGTGGTGCTCGCCAAGGTGATCGCCCATTGGCTCACCACCGGCCTGCCGTTGGCACTGGCCTCGCCGCTCTTCGGGCTGCTCGTGGCCCTCGACGGCACCGCCATGGGCGCCACCGCCCTCACCCTGCTGGTGGGGACGCCGGCCCTGACCTTCATCGGCGCGGTCGGTGCGGCGCTCACCGCATCGATCCGCCGGGGCGGCCTGATCCTCGCCGTCCTGGTGTTGCCGCTGATGATCCCGACGCTGATCTTCGGCGTCTCGGCGACCGAGGCGGCCTCCGGCGGCACGGTGCCCTTCACGACGCCCCTGCTGATCCTGTCGGCCCTCAGCCTGATCGCGGCGGTGATCGGCACCTTCGCGGCGGCCGCGGCCCTGCGCTGGTCGGAATGATCAACGCCCCTCGGCGACCAGGACGACGATCTCGTTGCGCCGCAGGAAAGGGATCGCGAAGGGCGGATCGTAGCTCAGCACGCTCGACGGACCCGTCGTCTCGCGGGCCATCTTCGCCAGGACCTGCCGGAGAACCGCCTCGCGTTTTTCGCGCGCCCTGGCGTCGAGTGTGCCGGAGAAGCGGAGCGCCGCGTAGGTCGCGGCGGGCAGCCGGGCGATACGGACCGCCGGGTCGGTGGGAACCGGCGGTCTGGCCTTCGCGATGGCGGCGGGCAGGAAGAAGCGCATGACGCGCAGATCGCCGCCCTGCTCCACCGGCACGGTCATGGCAATCAGGGTGCCCTGTTCCACCGGCACCGTCATCGCGATGCGGTCGCCTCCCCCATTGGCGCCGGTGATGTACCGGAACAGCCGCCGAAACGCTTCCTTATCGCCCGGTCCCGCCATGTCGGTCTCGACCGCGACACGCGGTTCATACCGGCGGATCTCGACGTTGCGGGGTAAGTGCTCCACCACCTCGTAGCGCGGCTGCTCGTAGGTGGCACGGATGCCGACCACGGACAGGACCGATTCCGCGAAGGTCAGGGCGTAGTAGAGGGCTTTGTCGAGCATGGCGCGGCGTCAACGCCCCATCGGCGACCCTGTTTCCTGGCTCGCCGCCAGTCGCCGCCATTCCGTCGGCGGCGGGCCGGTCCAGCCACGGAACGCGCGGGTGAAATGGGCGGCATCGGCATAGCCCAGATCGAGGGCGTGCGCGAAGAAATGATCGACGCGGCCGGACTGCGCGTAACGCCCGCATTGATGCTGCACCGCACCTTGGGCTAGGTCCACGGACCATGTGGACACGTCTTGCCCATCCCGGTCACTTCCTGCGCTGGACCGGCCCCGTGATGCCCTGGCTCGCGGGGCTCTCGGCCGTGCTGCTCGCAATCGGCCTGTATCTCACCTGGTTCGTGGTCCCGCCCGACTACCAGCAGGGCGAGACCGTGCGGATCATGTACATCCACGTGCCGGCGGCTTGGCTCGGCGTGTTCTTCTACGGGTCGATGGCGCTCTCCGCCATCGGCACCCTGGTCTGGCGCCACCCCCTCGCGGACGTGGCGCAGCGCGCCGCCGCGCCGATCGGGGCGGCCTTCACCCTGATCTGCCTCGTCACCGGCTCGCTCTGGGGCAAGCCGATGTGGGGGACCTACTGGGTCTGGGACGCGCGGCTGACCTCGATGCTGATCCTGTTCCTGATCTATTGCGGCATCATCGCCCTGTGGCGCACCATCGAGGATCCGAACCGGGCCGCGCGCGCCATCGCGATCCTGACGCTGGTAGGGGCCGTGAACCTACCGATCATCAAGTTCTCGGTGAACTGGTGGTCGACGCTGCATCAGCCGGCCTCGATCATGCGGATGGGCGGCTCCAGCATCGATCCCTCGATGCTCTACCCCCTGCTCGAGATGATCCTCGCCTTCACCCTGCTCGGGATCACGCTGCATCTCTACGCCATGCGCACGGAGATCCTGCGCCGCCGGGTCCGGGCGCTTACCATCCGCGAGGCCGAGCGCCTGGATGCCGATCCGCGTCCGGCCCGGCCCCTCGGCCAGGCGATCCGGGGAGTCTGACCGATGGCTTCCCTCGGGCCGCATGCCGGCTTCATCCTCGGCGCCTACGCCTTCACAGCCCTCGTCATCGGCGCCCTGGTCTGGCGCTCGCTCAGCGATCACCGGGCGCAGAAACAGGCGCTCGCGGCCCTCCAGGGCGATGCGGGAGAGCGGGCGTGAGCGCCGCATCCTCGTCGGCGCCGGTGCGCCGGTCGCTCCTCGTCATCGCGCCGCTGGTGATCTTCGCGGCGCTGGCCCTGGTGTTCTTCATCCGCCTTCGGTCCGGCGCCGACCCGGCCGCGATCCCCTCGGCGCTGATCGGGCGTCCGGTGCCGGCCTTCGCCCTGGGACCGTTGCCCAACCTCGTCGGCGGCGAAGGCCAGGCCATTCCCGGCCTGTCGAGCGCCGACCTCAAGGGCCGGGTGACGGTGGTCAATTTCTGGGCGTCGTGGTGCGCCCCGTGCCAGATCGAGCATCCGCAACTGATGCGGCTGGCGCGCGAGCCGGGCGTGAACCTCGTCGGCATCGACTACAAGGACGCGCCGGAGAACGGCCGCCGCTTCCTGTCGCGCAGCGGCGTCCCGTTCCGTGCGGTGGGGATGGATTCCACCGGCCGCACCGGCATCGATTTCGGCGTCTACGGCGTGCCGGAAACCTTCATCATCGGCCCCGACGGCGTGATCCGCGACAAGCTCGTGGGGATCGTCACGGCGGAGAACTATGCCGCGGTGCTGCAGAAGATCCGGGCGGCGGAGACGATGACGGCCGCGAAGCCCTGATTCGCCGACGCGCCTGACTAGACGTCGGGCTTCGCCTCGGCCTTGCGGTCGTAGCGCATGAGAAGCGGGGTCTGCGACAGGGCGAACAGGATGGTCAGGGGCATGATGCCGACCACCTTGAAATTGGCCCAGAAGGCGTAGGTCTGCGTCCGCCACACCACCTCGTTGATGGCGGCGAGCGCCAGGAAGAACAATCCCCAGCGGAAGGTGAGCTTGCGCCAGCCCTCCTCGGTCAGGTCGAAGACCGAATCGAGCACCACCGACAGCAGGGACTTCCCGAACAGCAGACCGCCGAGGAGGATGGTGCCGAACAGGGCGTTCACGATCGTCGGCTTGATCACGAAGAACGTCTTGTCGTGCAGCGCCAGCGCCATGCCGCCGAAGACCAGCACCACGATGCCGGAGACCAGCGGCATGATCGGCAGCCGCCGCAGCAGCGCGAAGTGGATGGCCAAGGCCACCGCCGTCGCCACCACGAACACCCCGATGGCCAGGAAGGTGCTGCTGTCCTCGCTCAAGCCGAACCGCGTGCCGAACGAGTTCAGCAGGAAGAACAGCACCAGCGGCCCCATTTCCAGGGCGAGCTTCGGCACCGGATCGAGATGGCGGCGCGGCGGCACGGATTCGATGGGCAGGGTCATGATCGTGAGCGGCTCGTGGTTCGGCACGCCCGGACGCAGAGCGGCGCCGGGCGGGACGCCGGATGTAGGACAGTCGCCCCGGCTTTCCTAGCGCGAGCGCTTTTCGCGCAGGTCTCCGGAGCGCCTGTCCATGAATCTAGTCCTTGTCCAACCCCGCGATGGCCCGCGCGAAATCCCGCGCGGCAAAGGGTTCGAGATCCTCGACGCCTTCTCCGACGCCGATGAAATGCACCGGCAGGCCGAACTTCGCGGCCAGCGCCACGAGGATGCCGCCTCGCGCGGTGCCGTCGAGCTTGGTCATGACGAGACCGGTGACGTTGGCCGCCTTCGAGAACAGCTCGACCTGGCTCAGCGCGTTCTGGCCCACGGTGGCGTCGAGGACGAGGAGGACGGCATGGGGCGCCTCGGCGTCGATCTTGCGGATGACGCGCAGGATCTTCTCGAGCTCCGCCATCAGCCCCGTCTTGTTCTGGAGCCGGCCGGCGGTGTCGATCAGGAGCACGTCGGTGCCCTCGGTCCTGGCCCGCTGGAAGGCCTCGAAGGCGAGGCCGGCGGCATCCGCCCCTTGGGCTCCCGCCACCACCGGAACCCCGGTGCGCGTACCCCAGACCTTGAGCTGCTCGATGGCCGCGGCGCGGAATGTGTCGCCCGCCGCGAGCATCAGGCTGTGCCCCTCCCCTTTCAGCTTCAGGGCGAGCTTGCCGATGGTGGTGGTCTTGCCCGCCCCGTTGACGCCGATCATCAGGATCACGAACGGCTTCTTCGTCGTGTCGATGCTGAGGGGAATGGCGACGGGTGTCAGCGCCCGCTCCACCTCGGCGGCGAGGATGGCCCGGACCTCATCCGGGGAAATGCCCTTCTCGTAGCGGCCCTTGCCCACGGCCTCCGAGATCCGCATGGCGGTGTCGATGCCGAAATCGGCCTGGATCAGGGCGTCTTCCAGCTCCTCCAGCGTGTCCGCGTCGAGCTTGCGCTTGGTGAAGAGGCCGGTCACCCGCTCGGACAAAGCCGACGAGGTGCGCTTCATGCCCCCGGTGAGGCGGCTCCACCAGCCGCGCTTCTCGGAGGCCGGTTCGGCTTCGGAGACCGGCTCGGGCGTGGGGGCCGGGACCGGGGCGGGCTTTGGTGCGAAGGCGACCGTCGTGGTGTCGGCCTTCTCCGCTCCGCGCGCGGGATCGTCGCCCGCGGTGCCTGCCGGCGGGCGCTCGTCGGCGCCCGCGATGGGCTGCAGGTCCGCCCCCTCGATCTCGTCGGGGATCGTGTTCTTGTCCGGGTCGGCGGGCGCGGGCTCGCTGGGGGGCAGCGGGATCGCCGAGATGTCGTCCGCACCCGTGGCGAAGTCGGGCTGGCCTTCCGATGCCGAGGCGGGAGACGCGATGGGAGGTGAAGCCGGCTCGATCGGCGTTTCGGGTTTCGGCTCGGACTTGGACTCGGACTTGGACTCGGATTTGGGATCGGGCGGCTGGACCGGCACCGGCTCGGGCGGCCAGGCCTCCTCCTTCTTCCCGAACATCCGCCGCAGCAACCAGCCCGGCCTCTTGTCTTCGCTCATTCCCACTTGCTCCCTCGACCCCGCATGAGTAGCGCAGGGCGATGCCGTCAGCCGATGCCCCAGTGGAACACCGCATAACAGACATAGGCGCGCGCCTCCTCTACCGCGATGCCCTTGTCCTCGTCATCGACAAGCCGGCTGGCTTGCCCGTCCATCCCGGCCCCAAGGGCGGCGAGACCCTGACCGACCACCTCGATGCCCTGCGCTTCGGCCTGCCGCGTCGTCCGGAGGCCGCCCATCGGCTCGACCGCGACACGTCCGGCTGCCTGGCTCTCGGCCGTCACGCCAAGGCTCTGGCCCGCCTGAACAAGCTGTTTTCCGCGAGCGGCACGGTGGGGAAGACCTACTGGGCCATCGTGGAGGGCGATCCCTCGGAAGACGAGGGCCGCATCGACCTCCCCCTCGCCCGCCGCTCGGACGACCCGCGCTCGTGGTGGATGAAGACGGACCCGGCCGGAGACCCCTCGCTGACCACATGGCGCGTCCTCGGCCGCTCGCCGGACCGGAGCCTCGCCTGGCTCGCCCTCAGCCCGGTCACCGGCCGCACGCATCAACTGCGCGTCCATTGCGCCGCCATGGGCTGGCCCATCCTCGGGGACACGATCTACGGCACCGCCCCCCGCTCGGGCGGGCCGGGGCTCCAGCTCCACGCCCGCGCGCTGACCCTGCCGCTCTACCCCAAGAAGCCGCCGATCGTGGTCGAGGCCCCGGCACCCGGGCACATGCGGGAGCGGATGGAGATGTGCGGGTATCGGGCCGGCGCATGACGCGCGCAATGGATTGGCTGAGCTAGAGGAGCACATCCCCTCTCCCCGCACGCGGGGAGAGGGCCGCGACGACCTCGTCGTCGTCGCGGCGAGGCGGCAGCCGAAGGTGAGGGGGCGCGTCCGGGTGAGCCCCTATCGGATGCGCCCCCTCACCCTCGCTTCGGCTTCGCCTCTCGCTCATCGCGGACACGACAAGGTGTCCGCGATCCTCTCCCCGCGCGCGGGGAGAGGCGGGCGCTGCCGGACCCTGCCGCTCTATTCGACAAGCCCGGCCCTTACGGTCGAGGCGCGGGCGCCGGGACATGACCCGCGAAATGGACTGGCTGGACGGCGGGCGCACATCCCCTCCCCCCGCGCGTGGCGAGGCGGCAGCCGAGGGTGAGGGGGCGCGTCCGGGTAAGCCACTGTCGGACGCGCCCCCTCACCCTCGCTTCGGCTTCGCCTCTCGCTCATCGCGGACACGACAAGGTGTCCGCGATCCTCTCCCCGCGTGCGGGGAGAGGCGGTCGCCGTCGCGCCGGATCACTCTGCCCCGATCAGCACCCGGCCGTCATGCCCCGCGATCGTCACGTCGCGCAGCTCGCCCGGAGGCGTGTCGACTGCCAGCCGGACCGGCGTGAACCCTTCCGTGCGTCCCATCCCGCCGCGCTCGGTGAGCACGCGGTGGGTCCGGCCGACCTCTCCCGCGAGATGCGCCGTCAAGGCTGCCGCTCCCGCGTCACGAAGGCGGGCGGCGCGCTCGCGGATCACGTCTCCGGCGACGGGAGGCATGCGCGCGGCGGGCGTGCCGGGGCGCGGGGAATAGGGAAACACGTGGAGATGCGTCAGCCCGCATTCGGCCACGAGATCGAGGGAGCGGGTGAACTGCGCCTCGGTCTCGGTGGGAAAGCCGGCGATGAGGTCGGCCCCGAAGACGGCGTCCGGCCGAAGACGGCGCACGGCCTCACAGAACCGGATCGCGTCGTCGCGGCCGTGCCGGCGCTTCATGCGCTTGAGAATGAGGTCGTCGCCGGCCTGCAGCGAGAGGTGGAAATGCGGCATCAGCCGGTTCTCGCCGGCAATCGCCTCCCAGAGAGCCGCGTCGGCCTCGATGGAATCGATGGAGGACAGGCGCAGGCGCGCGAGATCCGGCACGTGGCGCAGGATCGCCTGGACCAGCCGTCCCAGGCTGGATGACGGCGACAGATCCCGGCCGTAGGCGGTGAGGTCGACGCCGGTGAGCACGACCTCGCGCCCGCCATGGTCGACGATGCGGCGGACCTGATCGACCGCGTCGTCCGGCGTGACGGAGCGGGAATTCCCCCGGCCGAAGGGGATGATGCAGAAGGTGCAGCGATGGTCGCAGCCGTTCTGGACCGGTACGAAGGCGCGGGTATGCCCGGCCACCGAGGCGATCCGCGTCGGAGCGGCGTCGCGCGCGGCCATGATGTCGTCGATGGCGAGGCGCGGTCTGACATGCGTGGCGGGGAGCCAGGTCTCGGCCCTGGTCTTGGCGTCGTTGCCGACGATGCGCGCCACTTCCGGCATCGCCGAATAGGCGTTCGTTTCCACCTGAGCGCCGCAGCCGGTGACGACGATCTCGGCCCCCGGCCGCTCGCGGGCGAGCTTGCGGATCGCCTTGCGGGCCTGGCGCCCGGCCTCCGTCGTGACGGCGCAGGTATTGACGAGGACGAGGTCGCCGCCCGTCCCGGCCGCCTCGGCGTGGCGGCGCATCACCTCGGATTCCACCGTGTTGAGGCGGCAGCCGAAGGTCAGGGTCTCCACCGCCACTCAGTCCACCCGCGCGAAGAGCTCGGGGGACAGGAACCCCTCCCATTCGAGGGCCACGGGGCCGGTCATCAGCACGTGGTCGTCGGCGCGCCACTCGATGACGAGGTCGCCGCCGGGGAGGCTCACCGTGGCGTGGCGGCCGATCATGCGCAGGCGCGAGGCCGCCACCAGGGTAGCGCAGGCGGCGGTGCCGCAGGCCAGCGTCAACCCGGCGCCGCGCTCCCAGACCCGGAGCTTGATCGTCTCCGGTCCCGTCACCTGCGCCAGCGAGATGTTGGCGCGCTCGGGAAAGATCGGGTGGTTCTCCAGCATCGGGCCGAAGCGGCCGAGGTCGTAGCCGTCGGGATCGCTTTCGATGAAGAACACCGCATGGGGGTTGCCCATGTTCACCGCCCCCGGCGAATGCAGGACGGGCGCGTCGATGGGACCGATCTGCAGTTCGATCCGCCGCGTGTCGGGGAACGGCTCGGCCAGCGGAATCTCGTCCCACTTCAAGCGGGGGCGGCCCATGTCGACGGTGAAGGAGGTCTGCGCCTCGCGCTTCACGCCGACGAGCCCGGCCTTGGTCTCCAGGGTGAGGCGGCCGCTCTCGGCGGGGCGCGCCATGGCGGGGTCGTCCAGCATGGCGTAGGCGACGCAGCGGGTGCCGTTGCCGCAGGCGCCGGATTCCGACCCGTCGGTATTGTAGATCCGCAGATAAGCATCCGTGCCGGGCTTGCGCGGATCGTGGATGACCATGAGCTGGTCGAAGCCGGAGCGCGGGTGGCCGGCGATGGCGCGGGCCTCCTCGGCGCGCACGACCAGCTCCGTGCCGCGCAGGTCCAGCACCACGATGGCGTTGCCCGCCCCGTGCATCTTCAGGAACCGACGGTTCTCGAGCCTCGTCATGAGCGTCTTTGGTTTCGTTGTCCGAACGGGGCATCCCGCATGCGCGGCCCCCGCATATAGGCCAAAGCGCCGGGCCGCGCACGCGGGGTCCGCTCGGGGGAGCGTTGCACAAGGGACGCGCCCGTCACGTTCCTGCGCCCGATGCGGGTTGGCGCCTCGCAGGCGGGCGGCTTCCTCCCTATTTTAGGGCTTCGCGATTCAGCCGTACGATTCGTCGCGGCGTGCGATCTCCGGAGCGTTGCCTTGACCCGTCATCGTCTATTGCCGCTCGTCAGCCTCGCCGCCGCTTTGGCCGTCTCCTCCGCGCTCGCGCAGCAGCCGGCCTCGCCCGCGACCTCCTCTCCGCTGCCGACCACGACGGCGCCCGATCCGGTCAATCCCGACGCGCCGTCCCGTCCGGTGCCGACCCAGGCCCTCCCCGCCGCGCCGGCACTCACGCCGGGTCCCTCGCGCCCGACCCTGGTGGAGACCCCCGGCGACGCCAACGACGTGGACGAGGTCTCCCTGCCGCCCAAACCCGCCGCGATCCTGGCGGGGCGGGCGAGCTGGGAGGAGGCGGTGCCGGCCCTGAAGGCGGCCTTCGTGAAGATCGAGGAGGCGCTGGCCAAGGACGGGATCACCCCCGCCGGCCGGCCGCTCGCGGTCTTCGCCAAGACCGACGATGACGGGTTCCAGTTCGAGGCGATGATCCCCATCGCCTCGATGCCGAACCCGAAGCCCGCCGAGACCGGCGGCCTGCGCTTCGGCACGACCCCCAGCGGCAAGGCCCTGCGCTTCCCGCACAAGGGCTCCTACGACGAGATCGACGGCACCTACGAGACCCTCACCGCCTATCTCGACGCCAAGGACGTGGTGGTCCAGGACCGGTTCATCGAGGAATACGTCACCGACCTGAACGACAAGGCGGACGAGAAGCTCGACGTGAACATCTACGCCCTGCCGAAATAGGCGGATCGCCGCTCAGGCCGGCTCGCCCGGCCGAGCGGCTTCCCGGATCGCGCCGTACGGGCTCAGAGCAGGCTGAGCTGTGCCGAGACACGAGAGGTCGCCCCGCGCTCCAGCGCGAGCAGCCACTTCTTCGTGTCGAGGCCGCCGGCGAACCCCGTGAGGCTGCCCGCCGCGCCGATGACGCGGTGGCACGGAACCACGATGGGGAGCGGGTTGGCGCCGTTGGCGGCACCCACGGCCCGGCTGGCGGTGGGGCGGCCGATTCGCCTGGCCAGCGCGCCGTAGCTGATCGTCTCCCCCGGCGGGATGCCCATGAGCGCGGTCCAGACCTGCCTCTGGAACGGCGTGCCGCGCGGATCGAGTGCGAGATCGAATCGGGTCAGCCGGCCTTGGAAATAGGCGCTCAATTGCCGCCGGGCCTCGGCGAAGGCCGCGTCGTCCCGGTGCCAGTCCGCCCGGGGTGTCACCGCGCCCCTGCCGGTGGGAAAACCGATGCAGCGCAGGCGCTCGTCCGCTCCCGCGAGCAGGAGGGGACCGATGGGGCTGGGCAGGATCGTGTAGCGCGTCTCGGGCATGGCATCCGATGGGTGTTGACGCCTGAGGGTTGGCGGGAGCCTTGAACGTCTGCGATGGGTGGATTTTGCTTGGTCCGTTCTCAGGTGAGAACGCTTTGAAGCCGACCTCGCTCTCCCAAACATAAGGTTGAAGCAATAGGCGACGTGAGAGGATGGATGCTGCCGATCATTATTTGCTTCCTTCTAGCACCTTCCACCAGCAGCCAACGTGGCCGAAATTTGCCTTTTCTTGCTACGAAGATCGAACAACACGTAGACCTCATGCAAATCGCGGGCAACTCGGAGGGTCAACTCTCTCATCTCTTCCGTGGCTCCAATCAGGTCGGGCACCATGATGGTAGTCATACCTGCGGCAGCGGCTGAGCGGACGCCATTGTGCGAGTCTTCAAGTGCAAGGCAATGCATAGGAGCAACTCCAAGTCGCTCTGCTGCTGTAGTATATGGCGCGGGATGAGGTTTTCCATGATCGTAATCGCCGTAGGCGACGATCGCGTCAAAGCGCTCGGATAATCCTACCTTAGCGAGATGGTGATCAACAGTCATTCGGTCGGTCGATGTTGCGATAGCTCGCGGCAGTTTCAAACGGTCTAGAAGGTCGAGTAATTCAATCGCACCTGCCTTTAATCTCAAATCATTTTCAGCCAGCATCTTGAAATTTCTTGATGTTACTGCCCAGAAAGAGGCCGCTTCGAAATTAGGACCAAAATGCTCCGCCCATATGACGTTACAGTTCGCTACAGGAAGCCCAATCGTGTGATAAATGATCTCTGGAGTGAGTGAAGTACCTAGTTCATCGGCCGCCATTCTCATCGCTTCGAAATATAGCCGTTCAGTGTCGAATAGCAGGCCGTCCATATCGAAAATGACGGCAGCGATAGCTTGTGGGAAAGGCATTGAACATCTCGCTTAGTGCGTTGGCTTCTCGGCTTATAGCCCAGCTGCAGACATCCAGGAACTCGCCGCGTTCCGGCCAATCTACATACGTTCGTGTCGACGATCTCTTTCAACACAAAATATTGTATTGGCTTCGTTCAATACTTTAATGGTTTCAAATGGGAACTCAAAGCGTCCGCTCTCAAGGATTCTAAAAATTCGCTGCTGCGGCACGGTTGGGTCGCGAGCAGCCCCCTCTTGATGCGACCAAGCGTTCGGTCGCGCGCCCGCTCCCGCCCCGCTCGGGACGGGAGCCACCGAAGCCCCCTACTCCGCCGCCTCGCTATAGGCGTCCACCGGTGGGCAGGAGCAGACGAGGTTGCGGTCGCCATAGGCGTTGTCGACGCGGTTGATCGGCGGCCAGTACTTGTCCATCCGCAGGCTCCCCGAGGGGAAACACGCCGCCTCGCGGGAATAGGGCCGCTCCCACGGGCCGATCAGGTCCGCCACCGTGTGCGGCGCGTGTTTCAGCGGGTTGTTTGCCTTGTCCATCCGCCCCTCCTCGATGGCACGGATCTCTTCCCGGATCGCCAGCATGGCGTCGCAGAACCGGTCGATCTCACCCTTGGTCTCGGATTCGGTCGGTTCGATCATCAGGGTGCCGGCCACCGGCCAGCTCATGGTCGGCGGGTGGAAGCCGCAATCGATCAGCCGCTTGGCGATGTCCTCGACGCCGATCCCGGCCGATTTCTGGAACGGCCGCACGTCGATGATGCATTCATGCGCCACCCGGCCCTGCGCCCCGGCATAGAGCACCGGGTAGGCGCCCTTCAGGCGGCTCGCGATGTAATTGGCGTTGAGGATCGCGATGCGGGTGGCCTGGGTGAGGCCGCGCCCGCCCATCAGCAGGCAGTAGCTCCACGAGATCGGCAGGATCGAGGCCGAGCCGTAGGGGGCGGCAGAGACCGCACCCTCCTCACCGCTGCGCGGGTCGGAGGGCAGGAACGGGATGAGATGCGCCTTGACGCCGATCGGTCCCATGCCGGGGCCGCCGCCGCCATGGGGGATGCAGAAGGTCTTGTGCAGATTGAGGTGGCTGACATCGGCGCCGATGTCGCCGGGGCGGGCGAGGCCCACCATGGCGTTGAGGTTGGCCCCGTCGAGATAGACCTGGCCGCCATGGGCATGGACGATGTCGCAGATCTCGCGGACCCGCACCTCGAACACCCCGTGGGTCGACGGATAGGTGATCATGCAGGCGGCGAGGTTTTCGGAATGCAGCTCGGCCTTCCGGCGAAAATCCTCCACGTCGATGTTGCCGTGCTGGTCGGCGCCGACCACCACGACGCTCATGCCGCACATCTGCGCCGAGGCCGGGTTGGTGCCGTGCGCCGAGGACGGGATCAGGCAGACCTTGCGGTGCCCCTCCCCGCGCGAGAGGTGGTAGGCCCGGATGGCGAGCAAGCCGGCATATTCCCCCTGCGCGCCGGAATTCGGCTGCATCGAGATCGCGTCGTAGCCGGTGATGGCGCAGAGCTTGTCGGAGAAGTCGCGCAGGAGTTCCCGGTAGCCCTCCGCCTGATCCGCCGGGACGAAGGGGTGGATCTCCGAGAATTCCGGCCAGGAGATCGGCAGCATCTCGGCGGTGGCGTTGAGCTTCATCGTGCAGGAGCCGAGCGGGATCATCGCCCGGTCCAGCGCCAGGTCGCGGTCCGCGAGGCGGCGCATGTAGCGCGTCATCTCGCTCTCGGCCCGGTTCATGTGGAAGATCGGGTGGGTGAGATAGGCGGAGGTGCGCAGATTCGCCTTCGGCAGGCGCTGGTTGGGCCAGGCCTCGTCGTAGGTGAGATGCTCGCCGCCGAAGGCGCGCCACACCGCCTGGACGATGTCGGGCCGGGTGCGCTCGTCGACGGTGATGCCAATGCGGTCCGCGCCCACTGTCCGCAGGTTGACGCCGTTCTTCACCGCGTTCTGCAGGATCAGCCCCTGGAAGGCGCCGACCTCCACGGTGATCGTGTCGAAGAAACCCTTCGGCTCCACGGTGAAGCCGAGACTCTCCAGCCCTTCGGCGAGACGCACCGCGTCGCGATGGACCCTGGCGGCGATGGCCTTCAATCCGCGCGGGCCGTGGAACACCGCGTACATGCCGGCGATGACCGCCAGCAGCACCTGCGCGGTGCAGATGTTCGACGTCGCCTTCTCGCGGCGGATATGCTGCTCGCGGGTCTGCAGGGCGAGGCGATAGGCGCGGTTTCCCCGCGCATCGACGGAGACGCCCACGAGCCGGCCCGGCAGGGTGCGCTTGTGCGCCTCGCGCGTCGACAGGTAGGCGGCGTGCGGCCCGCCATAGCCCATGGGCACGCCGTAGCGCTGCATGGAGCCGATGGCGATGTCGGCACCCATCTCGCCCGGCGGCTTCAGCAGGGTCAGGGCCAGGGGATCGGCGGCCATCACGGCGACCGCGCCGGCTTCGTGCAGCCGGGCGATGACCTCCGAAAAGTCGTGGATGGCGCCGCAGACGCCGGGATACTGAAAGATGGCGCCGAAGACCTGCGCGGGGTCGAGGTCGGTGGCGGGATCGCCGACGACGATCTCCCAGCCCAGCGGCGCGGCGCGGGTCTTCAGCACGGCGATGGTCTGGGGCAGGCACTCGGCATCGACGAAGAACGCGGACTTGCCGTTGCCTTTGCCGTTGCCGGCGATGCGCGAGGCCATGCCCATGGCCTCCGCCGCCGCCGTGGCCTCGTCGAGGAGCGAGGCATTGGCGATGTCGAGGCCGGTGAGGTCGCAGACCAGGGTCTGGAAGTTCAGCAGCGCCTCGAGCCGGCCCTGGCTGATCTCCGGCTGGTAGGGCGAATAGGCCGTGTACCAGGCCGGGTTCTCGAAGATGTTGCGCTGGATCACCGGCGGCATCGTGGTGCCGTGATAGCCCTGGCCGATGAGCGAGACGAGAAGCCGGTTCTTGTCGGCGATGCCGCGCATGTGTTCGAGCACCCGGCGCTCGGTGAGCGACGTGCCGAAATCGATTCGCTCTTCCTGGCGGATGTCCGGCGGCAGGGTCTCGTCCACGAGGCCGTGAAGGCTCTCGGAGCCGATCACGGCCAGCATCGCCGCGATCTCGGCGGTGGTCGGACCGATATGGCGGCGGTTGGCGAAATCGTAAGGGTCGTAGCGATCGTTGGGCATGATGGGCCTCGGAGGTGCAATTGACGGCTGTGCGCGTCCCTCTCCCCTCTGCGGGAGAGGGTGGCCCGCGGATGCGGGTCGGGAGAGGGGAGCGCGTTGTCCGGAGAGGTCGTCCCCTCTCCCGCCTGCTCCGCAGGCACCCTCCCCCGCAGAGGGGGGAGGGTGGATTGAGCGCTACTTCGCGAACTCGGCGTAGGCGGCCTCGTCCATCAATCCGTCGAGGGAGGCGACGTCGTCGAGGCGGAGGCGGTAGAGCCAGCCCGCGCCCTGCGGGTCGGTGCCGATGCTGGCCGGGTCCGACACGGCGGCCTCGTTGATCTCGGTCACCTCGCCCGAGACCGGGGCGAACACGTCGGACGCGGCCTTGACCGATTCCACCACCGCCGCGGCCTCGCCCTTGACGAGCTTGGCGCCGACCTTGGGGAGTTCGACGAAGACGAGGTCTCCGAGCTGCTCCGCCGCATGGGTGGTGATGCCGATGGTGGCGACATCGCCCTCGATGGCCAGCCACTCGTGCTCGTCCGTGAATTTCAGCATGATGCGCTCCGTGAACAGGTGATGGGGGAAGACGGCCGGGGGCCGGGATTCAGCTGCGCTTGAAGCGCGCCGGCACGAAGGGAAGCGCCACGACCGAGACCGGCAGTCGCCGGCCGCGCACTTCCGCGAAGAGGCGTGTGCCCGGCGCCGCCAGGGCGGCCGGGACGTAGCCCATGGCGATGGGCGCCTTGAGGACGGGGCTGAAGCCGCCGGAGGTGACCATCCCGATTCCTGCTCCGGCCTCCTCGGAGAAGAGCAGGGCACCGCCTCGCACGGGCGTTGGTCCCTCGGGGCGCAAACCGACGCGCCGCCGTGCCGGGCCGTGCGCCACGGGATCGAGGATCAACGGGGCGCCGGGGAAGCCGCCGGCGCGAGCTCCGTCGAGACGCCTCACGGAAGGAATTGCCCAGGACAGTCCGGCCTCGACCGGATCAATGCCGGCATCGATATCGGCTCCGTGCAGGCACAGGCCGGCTTCCAGGCGCAGGGAATCGCGGGCGCCGAGCCCCACCGGCTCCACATCCTCGTCCTGCAGCAGGGCTTCGGCCACGGCATCCGCCGCCTCTTCGGGGAGAGAAATCTCGAACCCGTCCTCCCCGGTATAGCCGGAGCGGCTGACGAGGGCGGACGCGCCGAGGAGGTCCACCCACTTCACGTCGAGGAAGCGCATGGCGGCGGTCTCGGGGGCGAGCCGTGCCAGGGCCTTTTCCGCCAGCGGCCCCTGGAGGGCGAGGAGCGCGCGGGGCAGCACCGCGATCTCGCACAGGCCGGTGAGATGGGCGCGGAGATAGGCCTCGTCGGCGAGTTTGTTGGCGGCGTTGACGACCAGGATCAGGCTGTCGTCGAGGCGCGCGACCATGAGGTCGTCGAGGATGCCGCCGGTCTCGTCGGTGAGGAAGCCGTAGCGCTGCCGGCCCGGTGCCAGGCCCAGCACGTCGATAGGAAGGAGGGTTTCGAGGGCGCGGGCGAGGTCCGCCATGCCGCCCGGACCCGGATTCAGCCGGATCTGGCCCATATGCGACACGTCGAACAGGCCGGCCGCCCTGCGGGTGTGCAGATGTTCGGCGATCAGGCCGGCCGGATAATGGAGCGGCAGCGCATAGCCCGCAAAAGGCACCATGCGGGCGCCGTGGCGGAGGTGGAGCGCGTGAAGCGGTGTGCTGGAAGCGTCGAGCGGCATCTGGTCATCCCATGACAGAACGTCCCCGGACACTCGATCGAGTGGTCCGGTTGCCCCCATCTGTCACGGTTACCTGAGAGCTTCTCCCGACCCGCGAGGGACCAGGATTTCTCCTTCGGTGGACGCCCGCGAAGGCGCCTCTCTCCAGATTGTCAAAACGAAGCGGTGATTGTGCCTGAGAGTTTCCGGGGGTGGTTGCTCCGTCGGCGCCATGACCGGTTCGTACCGGCCTGGGCTCTCCCGCTGCGTCATTCGCTGACGGGTCGAACGTGTCATGTCGGCGGGGGTGGCGCAAGGCCGCGGGTTTCAAAGGCACGATTCTGTGTCGCACCCGGCAGGGCTTGGGCTCGGCGGAACCTGCGGGACTCGCCGGGGATTCGCCTGTCATGGCCATCGCATCCGGGCACGACCTCGCCGGCCCCCGCCCCCGGCAGACCAGGCGCTCCGTTGACCTCGCCGACGCGAGCCTCAGTGACAAGGCGCTGGAGATCCACCGCCGGCTCTGCCCCGTCTACGGCTGCCCGATTCCGTATTTCCACAGCCTCGACCCGCTGAGCGAGCTCGTCTCCTCGCTTCTCTCCCACCGGACCCGGAACGCCGATTCCGGTCGCGCCTTCAAGGCTTTACGAGCACGCTACCCGGATTGGTCCGACCTCGTGGACGCGCCCGTGGCGGAGATCGAGGCGACGATCTCCGGCGTGACCTGGCCGGAACTGAAGGCCCCCCGCATCCGCGCCGTCCTGGCGGCGGTGGCCGAGCGTCACGGCGCCCTCTCGCTCGATTTCCTGAAGGAGATGGAGGTCGACGCGGCGCGCTCGTGGCTCGAAGCGATTCCGGGCGTCGGCCCGAAGACCAGCGCGGCGGTGCTCTCGTTCAGCCTGCTGCGGATGCCGGCCCTGCCGGTGGACAGCCACCACCACCGGGTGGCGCAACGCACCGGCCTCATCGGCCCAAAAATCGATGTCGGTCCCTCGCATCCGATCCTGCGGGCGCAACTTCCGGCGGAGTGGAGCGCGCAGGATCTCTACGACAACCACGAGATCCTGATGCTCCACGGGCAGGCCGTGTGCCACCACCGCAATCCGGCGTGTGGGAGGTGCGTGCTGCTGGACATCTGCCCGACCGGGCAGACGCGGGAGCGGAGTTAGGCGGTAGCGGCGGCGCTACCGCTTGGCGGCTCCGTACACGGCGCTTCGCTCCCGCTTTCCCACCGCCACCACCGTCACGGTGACCGTGGTATCATCCACCCGGTAGACCATCCGATAACCCGCCGACCTCAGCTTGATCTTGTAGCAATCCTTCAGGTCGGCATCGCGAAGCTTGTCCGCTTCGACCCTCGGGTTGAGCAGACGCTCCGCCAGCTTCTTCTTGAACTGGCCCCGGAGCGTCTCGCCGAGCTTGTGCCATTCCTTGAGCGCGGACGGCAGAAACTGGATTTCAAAGGGCATCCAGGGTGACCCGCACGGGCACTTCGCCGGAGCGGGCTTTCACGATGGCCGCCAGCACGTCGTCGTCGATGGCGTCCATCATGGCCTCGAAGGTCTCCGGCGGGACCATGTAGCCCATGACGCGGTTGTGGTTCAGGATCGCCACCGGTGCTCCGTCGGCGCGGTTCATCACCGATGTCGGACTCTTCTTCAGCTCCGACACACTCACCGCCACATCGGCCATGACACTCTGCAGCTGAGCTTCCATTCGCCACCTCACCACCTGCCGCCTCGCTGGAATGTCCCAGGCGATCTAGCTTCGATACCAAATTGCGTACGAAAGTTCGACCATTTTTGGGTTCGGTGCGCCGAGTGCCGCCAAGCCGTGCACCTTGACCACCCATGGTGAGCCGTTCAGAACGCAAACGTCGGTGCCCTGATCCGAGCGTCGGCTTCTCCCTCGCCATCACGCCATAGGAACCACGCGCGATGACCGCGTTCACAGAGCTCGTGTTCTCGGGCGTCCAGCCCACGGGCAACCTGCATCTCGGCAACTACCTCGGTGCCATCAAGCGCTTCGTGGAGATGCAGGAGCGCGAGGCGCAGTGCCTCTACTGCGTCGTCGACATGCACGCGATCACCCTGTGGCAGGACCCCGCCGCCCTGAAGGGCCAGATCCGCGAAGTCACGGCCGCCTTCCTCGCCGCCGGCATCGATCCGACGCGCAGCATCGTCTTCAACCAGAGCCAGGTGCCGGCCCATGCCGAGCTCGCCTGGATCTTCAACTGCGTCGCCCGCCTCGGCTGGCTGAACCGCATGACCCAGTTCAAGGACAAGGCCGGCAAGGACCGGGAGAACGCGAGCGTCGGGCTCTACGCCTATCCGGTGCTGATGGCCGCCGACATCCTGGCCTACCGCGCCACCCACGTGCCGGTGGGCGAGGACCAGAAGCAGCATCTCGAACTGACCCGCGACATCGCCCAGAAATTCAACAACGACTTTTCGGAGTCGATCTCCGCCCACGGGCACGATGCGGGTGCGGGTTTCTTCCCGATCACCGAGCCGTTGATCGGCGGCCCGGCCGCCCGCGTCATGTCCCTGCGGGACGGCACCAAGAAGATGTCGAAGTCGGACCCCTCCGACAATTCGCGCATCAACCTCACCGACGAGGCGGACACCATCGCCACCAAGGTGCGCAAGGCCAAGACCGATCCGGAGCCCCTGCCCTCCGAGACGGCCGGTCTCGCCGCGCGGCCAGAGGCCGACAACCTCGTGGGCATCTTCGCGGCGCTGAAGGGCGTCACTCGCGACGAGGTGCTGGCCGATTACGGCGGCGCGCAGTTCTCCGCCTTCAAGGGGGCGCTCGTGGAGCTCGCGGTGGAGACGCTGGCGCCGATCGCCTCCGAGATGAAGCGCCTCGTGGCCGATACCGACTATATCGACTCCGTCCTCGCCGACGGCTCCGAGCGCGCCGAGGCCATCGCGGCCCCGACGCTGGATGCGGTGAAGGACATCGTCGGCTTCGTCCGCCGCGGGCCGCGGTTGCGGGCCGTTTCCTGAGCAACTCCGCGCGCGTCGGCGAGACGCGTGCGGATCGACGATGACTGATAGGACGCCGGGGCGATCATTCGCCCGTCCCCCAGGATAGGGGAAACCCACGATGGCCGATTGGAACCCAGCCCTCTACACCCGCTTCGAGGACCAGCGCACCCGTCCGGCGGCCGAGCTCCTGGCCCGCGTGCCGCTCGAAGCCCCCCGCCTCGTCTACGATCTCGGCTGCGGCCCCGGCAATTCCACAGCGCTCATCACCGCACGCTTTCCCGAAGCGGAGGTGATCGGCCTCGATACCTCACCGGCGATGCTGGAGCGGGCGAGGAGCCGCCTGCCCGGCCTTGCCTTCGCGCTGGCCGATGCGGCGACCTGGATCCCCGAGCGGGCGCCGGACCTGATCTACGCCAACGCCGTGCTGCAATGGCTGCCCGACCACCCGGTGCTCCTGCCCCGGCTCCTCGGCCTCCTGGCACCCGGCGGCGTGCTCGCCGTGCAGATGCCCGACAACCTCGCCGAGCCCTCGCACCGCCTGATGCGCGAGGTGGCGGGTGCCGGTCCCTGGGCCGGGGCCATCGGCGATCCAGCCGTGGCCGGGCGGCTCGGGCGGATGCTGGAGCCGGCCGGCTATTACGACCTGCTGGCGCCGCTCGCGGCCGAGGTCGATGTCTGGCGCACCGCCTATCACCACCCGATGGCGGATGCCGCCGCCATCGTCGAATGGGTCAGGGCGACCGGGCTCCGGCCCTTCCTCGACCCGCTGGACCCCGAGGACACAGCCGGGTTCCTCGCTGCCTATGCGACGGCGATCGATGAGGCTTATCCGCCGCGCAGCGACGGGCGACGCCTGCTCGCCTTCCCGCGGGTCTTCATCGTCGCCCGCCGGGAGGACTAAGCAGGTTCGCAAAAGTGGTCACCGGTTTTGCGTCCTAAAACCTGCGATACTTCAACGGCCTAAGCGAGGTGAAGTGTTGGCTTGCCGACGCGAACCTGCTTGGCGCACCGCCCCGGATGCGATGGCCGGGACGGTGCTCGGCCGGGCTTCAGCTCTCGCCGCGCGCCACCCGTGCCTCGTATTCCGGCAGGGCGAGCTGGCCTTCCTTTTCGACCCGCGCCTTGTCCTCGTCCGAGATCACGTCGCCGACCATGTCGAGACGCTTCCAAAGGGCGAGCGGCGTCTCCTTGTCGGGGCGCGGCACGTATTTGTTCTGGGACACCTTCTGGTACTTGTGGATGTAGCGCGGGCAATTGACCCAGGCCTTCGTCACCTCGATCTTCACGAGGTACTTGGCCTCGGTGTACTCGGCCATCAGCGGATCGTCGCGCAGCATCCGGGCGTGGCCCTGGACGCGGACACGGTGCGGGGTCTCGAAATCGATGAACAGCAGCCCGACCTTGGACTGACCCTCGATGTTGCCCATCGAGTACCACATGCCGTTCCCGTCCAGCCCGGGGAAGACCAGCGTGTTGGCGTCGAGCACCTTCACGAAGCCGGTGCTGCCGCCCTTGTACGAGACGGTGGGCATGCCGTCGGGATCGACCGTGGACAGGAAGAACATGTCTCGGCTGCCGATGAACGCCGCCTCGTCGGGGCCGATCTCGTCATGCACCCAGCCGGTGTCGAGGCGCTCGGCGAGCTTGACGGTGTTGTACTCTTCCTGAAGCGCGCGATGCTCGTCGTAATAGAGCGAAGCCATGGGTGTCCTCCAACCTTCGGCCGCTCTCAAATGGGCGACCGTTAGGGAGCATGATCGCCGGATTTTCCTGAGAGTACAACGGGGGCAGCTCGTCCTTCTCCCCTCCGCGGGAGACGATGGCCCGCGAGCCAAGTCGGATGAGGGGAGCGCCATCTCCGGAAGCGTCGTCCCCTCTCCCGGTCGCTCCGCGACCACCCTCCCCCGCAATGGGGGGAGGGTCGACCCAAACAAAAAGCCGGTCCCGCTCGCACGAGGCCGGCTTTCTCCGCGATGGGGGGCAGCCGAGCGAAGCCCGGCCGCCCATCACAAAAAATCAGTTCTTGGACTTGTCGACCAGGGCCTTCTCGGAGATCCACGGCATCATGCCACGGAGCTTCGAGCCGACTTCCTCGATCGGGTGACGGGCGAGCTTGGCGCGGGTGGCCTTGAACGAGGTCTGGCCGACCTTGTTCTCCAGCATCCAGTCGCGGGTGAACTTGCCCGACTGGATGTCGTCCAGCACGCGCTTCATCTCGGCCTTGGTCTCGCTCGTGACGATGCGCGGGCCGGTGACGTACTCGCCGTACTCGGCGGTGTTGGAGATCGAGTAGTTCATGTTGGCGATGCCGCCCTCGTAGATGAGGTCGACGATGAGCTTCACCTCGTGGAGGCACTCGAAATAGGCCATCTCGGGAGCGTAGCCGCCCTCGACCAGGGTCTCGAAGCCGGCCTTGATGAGCTCGACGAGGCCGCCGCACAGCACGGCCTGCTCGCCGAACAGGTCGGTCTCGCACTCTTCCTTGAAGGTGGTCTCGATGATGCCGGCGCGGCCGCCGCCATTGGCCGAAGCGTAGGACAGGCCGAGATCGTGCGCGTTGCCGGAAGCGTCCTGCGCGATGGCGATCAGGGTCGGCACGCCGCCGCCCTTGAGGTACTCGCCGCGCACGGTGTGGCCGGGGCCCTTGGGGGCGACCATGAGCACGTCGAGATCCTTGCGGGGCTCGATGAGGTTGAAGTGGACGTTGAGGCCGTGGGCGAACAGGAGGGCGGCGCCCTGCTTCATGTTCGGCTCGAGCGACTCCTTGTAGATGTCGCCCTGCAGTTCGTCCGGGGTCAGCATCATGACGACGTCGGCTTGGCGGGCGGCGTCGGCGACGTTCATCACCGTGAAGCCCTCGTGCTCCGCCTTCTTGGCGGTGGCCGAGCCTTCGCGGAGTGCGATGACGATGCCCTTCACGCCGGAATCGCGCAGGTTGAGGGCGTGGGCATGGCCCTGGCTGCCGTAGCCGACGATGACGACCTTCTTGCCCTTGATCAGGTTGAGGTCGGCGTCACGATCGTAATAGACCCGCATGGTTGAATGTCCTCTTCGCGTGGGGTGTCAGGGTCGGGCCTGGCCGTAGAGGGCCAGGAACTGGTCGACGGCGCGGGCCGCGTCGCGTCGGATCTCGGCGGCGTCGAGATCGAGCGCGTCGCCGAGGAGAAGTCTGATCTGGATGTCGCGCCCGACCAGACCGAAGAAGGTCCGGAAGGCGGTCTCGCTGTCCTCGAAGACGAGGAGCCCGGCCGCGCGGCCCGCGTCCAGCACGGGCTTGACCCGCCCGCCGATGGCCAGCCGCCCGTTCGCCAGCACGATGGCGCCGAGGTTGCCCTTGCGCGAGCCGGCATGGGCGATGGCGATGCGGTTCAGCACCACCGAGGTACGGCCCGCGATGACGTCGAGCCAGGTCACGGCGAAATCGAGCAGGCGCTCCCGCAGGGTCGCCGCATCGAGCACGCCCGCCGCGTCGCGCCCCGCATGGACGCGCGAGGCCTGCCAGCGCACCGTAGCGGTGAGGAGACCGTCACGGTCCCCGAACCATTTGTACAGGGTTTCCTTCGAGCAGCTCGCCCGGCGCGCTACCGCGTCCATGGTGAGCTGGTCGCCCTCCTCGACCAGGAGAGCGAGCACGGCATCGAGCACCGCCTGTTGGCGGGCCGAGGGGGCCTCCTGCCCCGTCTCGTCGCGTGCGACCGTCGCGCTCATGCTTCCAGACAACCAGTACCGTACCGTACGGTACGCGGCGGCATAGTCCGGTTTTGCGTCCCGAACAAGAGGCGGCGTGACCCTTGCCGCACCTTATTCGGGCAGTTTGAGGCCTTCTCGGGCGAACACGGCCTGCACGGCGGGCCGCGCCGCCATGGCGCGGGCATGCGCGGTCCAATGGGGAAAACGCTCCGCCATGTCGAAGCCGAGCGCCGGGCCGCGGCCCCAGGTCCAGAACAGCAGCAGGTAAGGATCGGCCACGCTGTAGGCTTCGCCGACGGCCCAGCCGCCATTGGAGAGGTTGACCTCGGTCATGGTGAAGAGGTCGCCGCAGGTCTCGACCCCCTTGGCCTGGATGCCCGGAAAGGCCGTCTCATCGCTCGTGTAGCGTTCGGCCCGGCGGATATGCGCGTAGGCGATGTGATGGCCGGTGGAGAGCCAGCCCAGCCATTCGTCGACCCGCGCCTGATCGCGGAGCGCCTGCGGCCACAGGCCGGCCTGCGGATGACTGCGCGCGATGTGGCGCAGGATGGCGGTGTTCTCGGTGAGCACCCACTCCTCCTCGACCAGCGCGGGTACGCGGCCGCGCTCGTTGACGGCGAGATACTCGGCCGCCCGCTGGTCGCCTTTGGCGAGGTCGAGCCGCACGGTCTCGTAGGGCGCTCCCGTTTCCTCGAGGGCGATGTGGGAGGCGAGCGAGCAGGCGCCGGGGGCGTAGTAGAGGGTGGTCATGAAGCTGAGCTTTCCTCGGTCTCACTATCGAATTGCAAGCCGATCAACGCTGCCACCTTAGCGCGGACTTCCGCGAGTATGGGTTCGGGGACTCTCCCGAGGGAGCGGAGGATGCGCGCTCTGCGGTCGATCGAGCGGACCTGATCGGCGAGGACTGCGCCGTCAGCGCCTAACCCCTCCGGCAAAAAGACTTTCGTCGGCCAGGGATCGCGATTGCGGGTGACCGGGCAGATGATGATCCGCCGGGTCAGCGTGTTCATCTCCAGGGTCGAGATAATGAGGACCGGTCGCTTTCCGCGTTGCTCGGTTCCGAGAACGGGGTCGAGATCGACGAGGATCAGGTCACCCGGCTCATGCGGCCGATCAGCGGGGATCGTCATCATTGATGATTTCGGAACCGACATCCGGTCCCCAATCGACGGTCGGAGGCTCGAAATCAGGCCCGAGTCTCCTCATCTCCGCAGCCATTTCCGCCATCGTGAAGACGGGGAACCCGTTGACGTAACGGCGGGCGGGCGGAGGCGCGAGGGGGGCAGGCACCGGATCGATGTCCACTTCCTGCCCCTCGACGAGACCGAGCTTCCGCACGTCCTCTCGGGTCACTGAGAGGACGAAATCGTCCCCACTCCGTTCCAGCCTCGCTCTCATCGCATCATCCCCGGCACATCCCCGGCACCTTATCACCGTCGGCGAAAAAGCCTCACATCGCTTCCGAACCACGCCCCATGGCCGCGATGCCCGTGCGGGAGATTTCCACGAGGCCGATCACCGTCATCAGGCCGATGAAGCGGTCGATCTCCTCGGTGGTCCCGGTGACCTCGAAAACGAAGGAGTTCAGGGTCGCGTCCAGGGTCTTGGCGCCGAAGGCGGCGGCGAGGGTCAGCGATTCGGTGCGGTGCTCACCGGTACCCGCCACCTTGACGAGGCAGAGCTCACGCTCGAGGGCCTTGCCCTGGAGCGTGAGGTCGACGACCCGGTGCACGGGCACGAGCCGGTCGAGCTGAGCCTTGATCTGCTGGATCACCGCATCGGTGCCGGCGGTGACGATGGTGATGCGCGAGATGTGGCGCGCCACCTCGGTCTCCGACACCGTCAGGCTCTCGATGTTGTAGCCGCGTCCCGAGAACATCCCCGCGATCCGCGCGAGGACGCCCGGCTCGTTGTCCACGATGACCGCGAGGGTGTGCCGGTTGATCGGCTCGACCCGACCGGCATCGGGGTAGTGCGTGTTCATGGCGTTCATGACGTCTCTCCTCCGTGCCGTCGGTCAGACCAGCATCTTGCCTTCCTCGGAGATCACGTCGCCGAGGTCCATTCCGGTCTCGCCGAGGTAGTCGGAGAGCAGCATCTCGTTGTGCGCCTTGCCCGACGGGATCATCGGGAAGCAGTTCTCTTTCTTGTCGACGATGCAATCGAAGATGACCGGGCCGTCATGGGCCAGCATCTCGGCGATCGCCCCGTCGAGCTCGCCCGGCTTGTCGCAGCGCATGCCCTTGGCGCCGTAGGCCTCCGCCAGCTTGACGAAGTCCGGCAGGCTTTCCGAATAGCTCTGCGAATAGCGCGAGCCGTGCAGCAGCTCCTGCCACTGCCGCACCATGCCCATATACTCGTTGTTCAGGATGAAGATCTTGACCGGCAGGCGATACTGCACGGCGGTCGACATCTCCTGGATGTTCATCAGGATCGAGGCCTCGCCGGCGATGTCGATGACGAGACCGTCCGGATTGGCCAACTGGGTGCCGATGGCCGCGGGCAGGCCGTAGCCCATGGTGCCGAGGCCGCCCGAGGTCATCCAGCGGTTCGGCTCGTCGAACTTGAAGTACTGCGCCGCCCACATCTGGTGCTGGCCGACCTCCGTGGTGATGAAGGTCTTCCGGTCCTTGCAGGCCTCATAGAGGCGCTGCACCGCGTATTGCGGCTTGATGATCGTGCCCGACGGCCAATAGGCGAGGCAGTCCCGCGCCTTCCAGGTGCGGATCTTGGCCATCCACTCGTCGAAGCGGCCCTGGTCGGGACGCTTGGGCAGGGCCTTCCAGGCCGCGAGCATGTCTTCGAGCACCGAGCCGCAATCGCCGACGATGCCGATATCGACCTTGACCACCTTGTTGATCGAGGAGGCGTCGACGTCGATGTGGATCTTCTTGGAGAAGGGCGAGAACGCGTCGAGACGGCCGGTGATGCGGTCGTCGAACCGCGCGCCGATACAGACCATCACGTCGCATTCGTGCATGGCGAGGTTGGCCTCGTAGGTCCCGTGCATGCCGAGCATGCCCAGGAACTGCGGGTTGGAGGCCGGGAAGGCGCCCAGACCCATCAGGGTCGAGGTGACGGGAAAGCCGGTGACCTCCGCCAACTGGCGCAGGAGCGCCGAGGCGTGCGGGCCGGAATTGATGACGCCGCCGCCGGTATAGAGGACCGGACGGCGGGCATTCGCCATCAGCTCGACGGCGGACTGGATCGCCTGCGCGTCGCCCTTGAAGGCGGGGCGGTAGGTCTTGTGGCCGTTATGGGTGGGGCGCTCGTAGATCCCGCTCGCGAACTGGATGTCTTTCGGCAGATCGACCACGACGGGCCCCGGCCGGCCGTTCGAGGCGACGAAGAAGGCCTCGTGCAGGATGCGCGGCAGGTCGTCGATCGATTTGACCAGGTAATTGTGCTTCGTGCAGTGGCGGGTGATGCCGACCGTGTCGCATTCCTGGAACGCATCGGTGCCGATCAGGTGCGTCGGGACCTGGCCGGTGATGCAGACGAGGGGGATCGAATCCAGCATCGCGTCGGTGAGGCCGGTGACGATGTTGGTGGCGCCGGGGCCGGACGTGACGAGGACGCAGCCGACCTTGCCCGACGAGCGGGCATAGCCCTCGGCCGCATGGACCGCGCCCTGCTCGTGCCGGACGAGGACGTGCTTCAGTTCTTCCTGGTGGAAGAGGGCATCGTAGATCGGCAGCACCGCACCGCCCGGATACCCGAACAGCGTATCGACACCCTGATCCCGGAACGCCCGGATGACCATTTCGGCCCCGGTCATGACCTCGCCGCTCATCGTCCTGCTCCTCAAAACCTGATTGAACCCAGTGTCAAACGTCTCGTCGCGGCAACAAAAAAGGGTCCCGAAGGACCCTGCATGCGCCACCATCCGGATCACGGCCCCTGTATCAGGGCCGCCCGGTCGGTGGCGCTTCCGTTACGATAAGGATGACCCGCATGGGAAAACCGAAACCTCGTCGTTCGTCGGTCTGACGAATCGTAAACTCGTGCCGGCCTGTTTAAACAGGTCCGAGGGTCCGGTCAACGCCGTTCGAGGCAAGATAATGCCTCGCACGGCCACAATGAGGTCACGCCGTCGATCCTCGTGATGACAGTCCACCCGGATTCAAACCCTGAGCGTTTGCTTGCCTATGGATCGCGCACTAGGTGCTGAGGCACTGAGGGTCGGGGGCTAGCGCACGAGACCCCGGACTACCTGAAGACGTTCGTGCCGCAGGCTGTTCATGGGCCTCAAGCTTCGCCTCGGCCGGTTCACATGGTCCGCCCGGACCTGGATCGTGCTCGGTGTTCTCGCGCCGATCGGCATGCTGATCACCTCCGGGGTGATGCTGCTCGACATGCGGCGCGACGCCTGGGACAAGGCCGAGCAGACCTCGCGAAACCTGCTTCGGGTCATCGAGCGCGACATCGCCCGCAATTTCGAGATCATCGACCTCTCGATTCAGGGCGTCGTCGACGGCCTGAACGTGCCGGGCGTACGAGACGTCAGCCCCGAATTGCGGCAGCTGATCCTCTTCGACCGCGCCGCCAGCGCCCGGGACATGGGGGTGATGCTCGTCCTCGACGAGAACGGAGACACCGTCATCGACGCCGCGTCGGTGACGCCACGCAAGCTCAACAATTCCGATCGCGACTACTTCAAGGCGCAGAAGGCCCGGGCCGATCTCGGCCTCTACATCAGTCCTCCCGTCGTCTCGCGCCTGTTGAGGACGCCGGTGCTGGTCCTGAGCCGCCGCATCAACAAGCCGGACGGATCCTTCGGCGGCATCGTGCTGGGCTCGCTGAGCCTGTCCTACTTCCACAGGCTGTTCGATCGCATCGGTCTCGGCCCGTATGGCGCGATCAACCTGTATCGTTCCGACGGCATGCGCATCGTCCGCCATCCTTATCTGGAGAGTGATATCGGCAGCTCCATCGCCGGGACCCCGACATTCGAACGGTTCCGGCGCGAGGGCAGCGGCAGCTTCGTGGGGACATCGCCCCGCGACGGCAGCGAGCGGCATTTCGCCTTCACCCGCATCGGCGACCTTCCCTTCATCCTCAACGTCACCCTGTCGGCTTACGAGATCGAGGCGGAGTGGCGCGGGAAGGCCCTCGTCATCAGCGTCATCGTCGTTCTGCTGTGCGGCCTGACCATCGGCCTCTCCCTCCTGTTCTGGCGGGAGCTGCGCCGCCGCGCCGCGATCCAGGCGGAACTGGAGCGCCTGTCTCGAACCGACATGCTCACCGGATTGCCCAACCGCCGCGCGTTCGAGGAGATGGTCGCCCGGCTGTGGACGAGCGCCAGCATTCAGGGAACGCCGCTCTCGCTCCTCGTGGTCGATGCGGACCACTTCAAGCGCTACAACGACCGCTATGGCCACGCCGTCGGTGACAGGGTGCTTCAGGGCATCGGCCGCTGCCTGTCCGCCAGCCTGCGTCGTGACGGGGACATCGTCTGCCGGGTCGGTGGCGAAGAGTTCGTCCTGCTGCTGCCGAATGCCGATGGGGCCGCCGCCCTCGGCGCGGCCGAGCGCGTTCATGCGCGGATGTCGACCCTGTCGGTTCCGTCGGCGGAGATCGAAGCGGGCGCGATCACCGTGAGCGTCGGCGTGGCCAGCGCCCTGCCCTCTGCGGGCGGCTCCACGGACCCGTTCGACCTCTACCGGCGGGCCGATGCCGCCCTCTATGCGGCCAAGGCCGCCGGCCGGAACCGGACCTGCTGCGCCGACCCGGAAAGTGCCGCGCATCCCCCGGCCGCGCCACATGGTATCGCTGACTGATCCGGCTCGGTAGGACCGGTGGCGGAGCGAAAACTCCGGTCCCTGAAAACCGAATCCGTTTGCGTGGTTCTCCGGCATCGTCCTATCTGGGGCGAACCTCCCATCATGCCTTCCGGGACCGATGCCCCCGACCGCGACGACGGCCTTCCTGATCCTCGACGTGGCTGGCACCGCCTGCGCCCTGGCCCGGACCTGCGTGAGCGAGGTGCTGCCGTTGCCCCGGCTGCACCGGCAATCCGCCACGGCGGGCATGCTCGCGGGCTTCCTCAACCTCGGCGGTGCCACGGTTCCGGTGATCGACCTCGCACGCCTCCTCGGGCTGAGCGAGGCGGCGGCCGATCCCGATGACGTGGATCGTCATCTCGTCCTCGATGCGGCCCGTTCCACCGCTTTCCTCGTCGACCGTGCCGAGGCCCTCGTCGTCGTTCCCGATTCCGAGATCCAGCCGGCGGACGAGACGCGCAGCCTCAACGGTTGTGTGATCGCCGGGTTCGAGCGGGGGCACGGCCGCGTCGACGTGCTGAGCTTGGCCCGCCTCCTCACGCAGGAGGAGCGCATCCGCCTCGATGCCCTCACCCGCGCGGCGGCCGAGCGGCTGTCCGGGCTCGACGCCGCGACCGCCTCATGAGCGGATCGGCCGCACGATGATCCGTCCGGCCAAGGCTGGCCCCGAACGCGATCCGACCTTCGCCGCCCTCAAGGCAAAGGTGATCGCCCGGACCGGGCACCATTATTACGCCGACAAGGACGACCTGCTCTTCGACCGTCTGCGCAAGCGCTTCAAGGCGTGCCGGCTCGCCGATTCCGCCGCCTATCTCGCCCATCTCGACGCCGAGGCCACCGGTCCGGCGGAATGGGCCGCCCTCGAGGCGGAGATCACCATCGGCGAGACGTTCTTCTTCCGTTACGCCGAGCAGTTCGCGGCCCTGCGCGGGACGATCCTGCCCGGCCTGATCGCGGCGCGCGCAGAGACGAAGTCCCTGCGGATCTGGAGCGCCGGATGCTCGACGGGGGCGGAGCCCTACTCCATCGCGATCCTGCTCCACGAGCTCCTCGGCGACGACCTGCCCCGATGGCGGATCGCCATCACCGGCACCGACATCAGCCACGAGGCTCTCGGGACGGCCCGCGCGGCGGTGTTCGGGCGCTGGGCCCTGCGCACCCTGCCGCCCGAGGAACACGCGCGCTACTTCGTCCTCGGCCCCTCGCTGCCGGGGATCGCCCGCGAGGGCAGTTTCACCCTGCGGCCGGAATTCCGGCGGATGGTGCGGTTCGAGCACCAGAACCTGATGAGTCTGCTCGACGGTACGGCGCCGTCGCATTTCGCCGGCTTCGACCTCATCCTCTGCCGCAACGTGCTGATCTATTTCCAGGCCGATGCCGTGGTCGGCATCGTGCGCGGCCTCGGCCATCGCCTCGTTCCGGACGGCTGGCTCCTGATCGGCCATGCCGAACCGAACCCGGCTTTCGCGGCCACCCTGCAGCCGGTGAACCTCCCCGGTACGGTGGCCTACCGCCTGCCGACGACCGCTTTCCCCGTCGAGCCACCGCCGCCACCCGAGACCGTGGCGGCCGCCTTCGCGAGACCGGTTCCCGAACCTCCGGCGCCCGAGGCCGACCCGCCTCCCGCCTTCGCCCCGATGCCCGCTCCCATCGCGGACCCGCCCCCGCCCCCGCCCTTGCCCTCGCTCGACGGGGCCGGGCCGGAGGATGTCGAGGCGGTGCTGGACGCGATCCGGGCGCTCGCCGATTCCGGGCAGATCGCGGAAGGGTGGCGCAGGGTTCAGGCGGCCCTCCTGACCACCCCCACCGATGCGCGGCTGCACTATTACGACGGTCTTCTCGCCTACGACCTCGGCCGAGAGGCGGAGGCCGAGCGGGCCCTGCGCGGGGCGCTCTATCTCGACCGCACCTTCGTGATGGCGCATTACCAGCTCGGCCTGCTGCTCGGCGCCCAGGGACGCGAGGCCGAGGCCCGCCGGGCGTTCGACAACGCCGTCCGCTTCGGCCGCGACCAGCCGCCCGACACCCTGCTCCGCGAAGGCGACGGGCTGAGCGCCGGACGATTGGTCGAAAGCGTGGAGGACGCCCGCCTGCGCATGAGGACATCCGTATCGTGATCGCACCGGCCGCAGGGGACACTTCAGACGATCCGCGCATCCGGAGGCTGCTCGACGAGCGCACGGCCGCGCTCGCCCGCCGGGGCGTCGACATCGCCCATCGGGCGACGACTCGCCCGTTCCTGGTCTGCGCCGCCGGGGACGACCGCTACGGGCTGCCCCTGGACTCCGTCGTCCAGGTGGTGCCGGCGCGGACCTACACGCCCGTTCCGGGGGCGCCCCCGGAACTCCTCGGCCTGATCGCCCTCTCCGGCCGCGTCGTCAGCGTGCTCAGCCTCGCGGGCGCCCTCTCGCGTCCGCTTCCCTCGCGGGCGGATTCTGCCCGGGCAGATTCTTCGCGGGCCGAGTCCTCGACGGCGACGGGCCACATCCTCGTCCTGCGCGGCGGCATCGCCCCCGTGGCCCTCGCCGTCGACCGGGTTCTCGCCGTCGCGGACGTGGATGGCGCGCTCACGACCGAACCGGTTCTCACGGGCGGCTTTGGTGCGGATGCGGTTTCGGGCTATGCACCGGCTCCCGGCCCGGAGGCCGCCCATCAGGGCGGAGAGGCCGGCTTCGTCGTCATCGATCTGCCGCGTCTCCTGCGGCGATACCTGCCTCAAGGCTGACGGCAAGGCTCCCCCGGAGCCTTTCCCGTCGAGCGGTTTCGGAGCGTCGCCCAGCGTGTCGATCTCGATCGGAAAACGGATCCTCATCGGCTTCGTCGCCATCACCCTGGTGATGGTGGGGCTCGGCGTCTACGCGCTGGGCCAGATCGGAGCCGTCCGCGACAACACCGCGACGATCGTCACGCGCGACCTGACCATCGCGCGCAAGCTCGACGATCTCGGCAACAAGTCGCGCGACCTCGGCAGCCTTCGCCGCAACGGCGTCATCGCGGCTTTGATGCGCAACCGTCCCGATGGCGAGATCGCCGCGAACGTCGATGCCTGGCGCCGCGTGGCGTCCGAGGCGGAAGCGATCCTGGTCGACACCATCCGCACCGCCGACGGCTATGGCGCCACGGCCCCCTCTCCCGAGCGCTCGGCGATCTGGAAGCGGCTCGGCGAGGCCGCCAGCGCCGCCGCGGCGGATTTCCGGAGGCTGCGCACCGCCAGCGAGGTGCAGCTCGCCGCCATCCTGGCCAAGGACGTCGAGGGGGTGGAAGCCCGCAACGACGATCTCAACCGCATCCAGGACGAGTTCCTGCGCGATCTCGACCGCACCCGCGACCTGCTCGACCAGGGAATCGATGCCGGCCAGCGCCGCTCCAGCGACATCTACGAGCGCAGCCTCGTCTCCATCGGCCTCATCCTCGCGCTCTGCGTCGTCCTGAGCATCCTGGTCACGGGCCTCATCAGCCGGGGCGTGGTCAAGCCCCTCGAAGAGGTCATGGCCTTCGCCGAGCATGTGGGGTCGGGCGACCTGACGCGGACGCTCGGGCGCACCGGCTCCGACGAAATCGGCCGCCTGGCATCGACCCTGAACACCATGGTCTCCGGCCTCGCCGACCTCGCCCGCACCAACCGGGCGGCCACCTCCGACCTCAATGCCGCCGCCGCCGAGATCCGCGCCTCCGCCCAGGAACAGGCGGCCAGCGTCGAGGAGCAGTTCGCGGCCGTGCAGGAGACCGCCGCCACGGTCGACGAGATCACCCATTCCGGCGCCCAGATCGGCAAGCGGGCGAGCGAGGTGATCGCCACCGCCCAATCCACCGCGCAGATCTCGCGGGCCGGCCTGCGGGCCGTGGCCGATACGGCCAAGGCCATGGACGCCATCCGCGAGCAGGCGGAGGCGGTGGCCGGCAACATCGTCTCTCTGAGCGAGAAGACCCAGGCGATCGGCGAGATCATCACCACCGTCAACGACATCTCGGAGCGCACCCACCTGCTGGCGCTCAACGCGGCGATCGAGGCGGCGGCGGCGGGCGAGAGCGGCCGGAGCTTCGCCGTCGTCGCCTCGGAGATGAAGCTGCTCGCCGATCAGGCCAAGGCGGCCACCGCGCAGGTGCGCACCATCCTCTCGGAGATCCAGCGGGGCATCAACACCTCGGTCATGCTCACCGAGGAGGCGGTCAAGCGCACCATGACCGGCAAGGCCCGCTCGGACACGACCCAGCGGACCATCGAGGAGATCACCGCCAAGGTCGAGGAGAGCGTCCAGACCTTCCAGCAGATCGTCGCCTCCACCAACCAACAGCAGCTCGGCATCGAGCAGGTGATGGGCGCCCTCCAGAACATCCGGCAGGCGAGCCAGCAGACCGCCGCCGGTACCCGCGAGGTCGAGGCGGCCTCCGCCAATCTCACCGAACTCGCCCAGGCGCTCCTGACACTCGCCGACCGATACCGGCACTGACGGGAGAGGCCGGGCGCAACCGACCGATGGATATCCGCCAGCAGCTCCTCGCGGCCTTCGAGGTCGAACATCGCGAGCATATCGATGCGATCCGCGCCGCCTTGGCACACGTCTCCTCGGCCGGTGCGGCCGGGAACGTCCCTCCCGACTGGAACGACGTCTTCCGCCGGGCGCACAGCCTGAAGGGGGCTTCGCGGGCGGTGGACCTGCCCAGGGTCGAGGCCGTGGCCCATCGCCTCGAGACCCTGTTCGAGCGGATCGTCGCGGGCGATGCCGCCCTCGACCGCGAGGCGACGGGGGCCGTCCACCTCGCGCTGGACCGGATCGAGGCCTATGTCGCGGCCCTCAAGGGCGAAGCGGACCCGGCCATGCCGGCCGATGCGCTCGCGTCCCTCGATCGCTGCCTTGCCGGCCCGTCCCCGGTTCCCGCCGAGCCGCCGCCGGCCCGGCCGGATTCGTCTGCGGGCGGTATCCCGGCGCCATCGCCGCCGCAGAAGCCTCCACCGATCCCGGCCGAACCCACCGCCGATGCGGGCGCGCTCCTGCGCGTGCCCGCCGACGCGGTGGAGGCGATGACGCGGGCCTCGCATGAACTGACCAGTGCGCTCGGCGCGGAATCCGTTGTGGCGGAGGGGCTGGCGAAGCTCCAGCGGGATGCCGCCGCCCTCGGCCGCCGGGCCGAGACTCTTCGCGGGGCCGAAACCCTTCGCGGCGGCGAAGCCCGTAGCGGCAAGGGCCGATCCGAGCCCGGAGCGGACGCGTCCGGCCTCGACGCCATCAGGGCGGAGTTGCGCGGTTTCGAGACGGCGCTCCTCGCCCTCGCCCGCGACGCCGCGCTGCTCGGCCGGATCCGCACCGGCGCCATCGCCGCGGCGGACGCCGCCGCCGCCCGGATCGGACGGGAGGCCGAGCGACTGGCCCTCGTGCCGGCGGAGACCGTGTTCGGCGCGTTCCCCCGGGCGCTGCGCGACATGGCGCGCGAGGCCGGCCGGGAGATCGACGTCGTGACGCGCGGTCTCGACCTTCCCGTCGACCGCGCCATGCTTCAATCGCTGAAGGACCCGGTCCTCCACGCCCTGCGCAATGCCCTGAGCCATGGCGCGGAGCCGCCCGAGCAGCGTGAACGCCGGGGCAAACCGCCCGAACTCTCGATCACCCTCGACGTCGCCGTGCGCGGCGGCCGCCTCGTCATCGGCATCCATGACGACGGGCGCGGGCCCGACCTGCGCGCCATCGAGGCGACGGCGCGGGCGCGCGGCCTGATCGGTGGCGTCGACGGCGATCCCGATTCCTTCCTCGCCCTGGTGTTCGAACCCGGCTTCTCCACCGCCTCCGCCATCGACACCCTGTCTGGGCGGGGCATCGGCCTGTCCGTCGTCGCCGACACGGTCCGGCGTCTCGGCGGCAGTGTCCGGCTCGAACCGCGTGTCCCGGCCGGGACGTCGCTGATCATGCATCTCCCGCTGTCGGCGGCGCGGCGGACCCTGCTGCTGGTGGATGTCGGCGCCGCGATCTTCGCCCTGCCGAGCGCCAGCGTGGAGCGCCTCCTGCGCCTCGACCGGTCGAGCCTCTCCTCTGTGATGGGCCGGACCATGGTCCGTCTGCCGAGGGAGGGCAGCGAGGATCTGTCCCTGCCCCTGGTGGATCTGGCGGGCATCATCGGGGTGGCGAGCGAGGACAACCGCCCGAGCGAGGGCCGCCCGGTGACGGCGGTGCTGATGCGCGCGGGCGGCCGGTCCTGGGCGATGCGGATCGATGCCCTGCGCGATGTCCGCAATCTTCTCGTCCTGCCGGCACCGCCCATCGGCGCCGATCCGCGCCTGATCTCGGGCACCGTAGTCCTGGGGGGCGACACGCCGGTCCTCGTCCTCGATCCCGACGGTCTGGCCGCCCGGGCGGGCGAGACGAGCCATGCGGCGCCGGAGCCCATCGACGAACCCTCCGGAACAGCCGCGCTCCCGCGACGTTCGACGATCCTGGTGGTCGACGATTCCATCACCACGCGAACCTTGGAGAAGGGCATCTTGGAATCGGCGGGCTACCGCGTCGTCGTCTGCGTCGACGGGCAGGACGCCCTCGACCGCCTGCGCGCCGGCATCGAACGGGTGGATCTGGTCGTGGCCGACGTGGAGATGCCGCGCCTCGACGGGTTCGGGCTGCTGAAGGCCTTGCGGGCGGACGAGGCCTTCGCCCGCCTTCCCCTGATCCTGATGACCTCACGGGGGGATGCCGACGATGTCGCACGGGGGCTCTCTCTCGGCGCCGACGCCTATCTGACGAAACAGACGTTCGACCAGCGCCAGCTTCTCGACACGATCGGGCAATTGTTGTGAGTGACGCCGAGCAGACACCCATCGAGACCCCTCCGGCGGCGAGGCGGGGCCCCCCCGTGCGCGTGATGCTGGTGGAGGATTCCCTCGTGGTCCGCGAGCTCCTGCGCCATATCGTCGGCCGCGACCCGCGCCTCGAAGTGGTGGCCGCCGTCGCGTCCGGCGAGGAGGCCCTCGCGGTGCTCCCCAATACCCGTCCCGACGTCATCTCGATGGATATCCGTCTCCCCGGCATCGATGGCCTGGAGACCACGCGCCGGATCATGGCCGAGCAGCCGACGCCCATCGTCGTCATCGCGGATTCGGTGGAGGATTCCTCCCTGCGCATCTCCATGAACGCGCTACGCGCCGGCGCACTCTCCGTGGTGGAAAAGCCGGTGGCGACGACGCATGCCGGCTACGCTGCCGTCTCTTCAGAAATCTGCACGCAGCTGCGCATCATGGCCGAGGTGCCGGTGATCCGGCGTCGGCCGATCGGGTCGGAATGGGCCGGGCGCCGCGGCGCGCCCCTGTCGCCGTCCGACCTCGCCGCGCCCCCGGCCGCCTCGAACGCCGCCAGCGTCCTGGCGATCGCCGCCTCCACCGGCGGCCCGCCTGCCCTCGCCCGCGTCATCGGCGGGTTGCCCGACGGGTTCCCGCTTCCCGTCCTCGTGGTCCAGCATATGGGGCCGGCCTTCATGGAGGGATTCGCCTCCTGGCTGAACGGCGTCGTCTCCCTCCCGGTCAGGCTCGCCGCCGATGGCGAGCGGGCCGAGGCCGGACATGTCTATGTGGCGCCGGGCGACCGGCACCTCGAATGGGCGCCCGGCGGGCACCTGCGCCTCCTCGATGCGGCGCCCGTCGGCGGCCAGCGCCCGGCCGCCACCGTCCTGTTCTCCTCGGTGGCCCGCCATGCCGGGGCGCGCGGCATCGGCGTCCTTCTCACCGGCATGGGCGAGGATGGCGCCACGGGCCTCCTCGCCATGCGCCAGGCCGGTGCCCAGACCGTGGCCGAACACGAGAGCACCGCCGTGGTGTTCGGCATGCCGGCGGCGGCGATCCGCCTCTCGGGAGCCTCCGCGATCCTCCCCCTCGACCAGGTCGCTCCCCATCTCGTCCGCCTCGCCCTGCCCGGCCTCGCGGCGAAGGACCCCTTCGCATGAGCGGGATCGGCAGTCCCGACGGTACCCTCCCCCGGCCCCGGATCCTGCTCGTCGAGGATTCCGAGACGCAGGCGCTGGAACTGCGCCTGCTCCTGGAGAGCCACGGTTTCTCGGTGGAGCGCTGCCCAACGGCGGAGATGGCCCTCGACCATCTCAACACCCGCCTGCCCGACCTCGTCGTGGCCGATCACCACCTGCCGGGCATGAACGGCGACGAGTTCACCCGCCAGCTTCGCCTGTCCCTGCGCACCCGCGCCTTGCCCCTGCTGATGCTCACCGGCGCCCGCGACGGCGAACGCCAGGGGCTGGAGAGCGGCGCCGACGCCTATGTGGCGAAATCCGCCGACCGGGACATCCTGATCCTGCGCATCCGCGCCCTCCTGCGCGAGCGCCAGGGGGGCGCTGCCTCCGGCGACGGTCCGGGCGTCTCGGCGTTTCGGCGCGGCCGCGTCCTCGTGGTCGACGGCAGCGCCACCTATCGGACCTTCCTTGCCGGCCTTCTCGCCCATGAGGGCCACGAGGTCCGTACCGCCGCAACCCACGACGCCGCCCTCGCCGCCCTCGACGAGGCCGATGCCGCCTTCGATTGCGTGACCATCGACCTCCTCGGCCCCGCCTATGACGGCCTCGCGTTGTGCAGGGCCATCGACCGGCGCCGGGCGGCGGGGATCGAGGCGCGGGAGGCGGGAGCGCCGACCTTCCACCTCGTCGGCATCGCCGGCAGCGCCCCGGCCAAGGATTTCCTGGTGGAAGCCTATGCGGCCGGGGCCGACGACGTGGTCTCGAAGGCCGACGGCGAAGTCCTCGTCATCCGCGTCAGGGGCCTCGTCCGGCGCAAGCTGCTGGAGGAGGACGACCGCCGCATCGCCGGCGAGTTCGGCGCCCGCGAGCGAGCGCTCGAACGCGCAAGGGCCGAGGCCGAGGCGGCAGAGGCGCGTGCCGCCCTGGCCGGTGCCCTCGAACAGGCCAACCGGGACCTCGCCACCGCCAACCGCAAGCTCACGGATGCCCAGGCCAAGCTGGTCCAGGCCGCCAAGATGGCGTCCCTCGGCGAACTCGTCGCCGGCATCGCCCACGAGATCAACAATCCCCTCGCCTTCATCCTGGCGCATCAGGGCACGGTCGAGCGCCTGCTCGGCGAGATCGCGGAATCCGAGGCGGAACTCGCCTCGCACCGGTCGCTCGCCAAGTGCCGCGACCGCGTGGGTTCCATGCGTATGGGCCTCACGCGCATCCAGGATCTCGTCCTGAACCTGCGCAAGTTCTCGCGCCTCGACGAAGGCGAGCGCACCCTCGTCAACGTTCCCGAATCGATCGAGACGGTGCTCGCCCTGATCCAGCACAAGCTCGGGACGCGGATCACCGTCGAACGCGACTTCTCGGGCCGGCCCGAGATCCACTGCACCCCCGCCCTTCTCAATCAGGTCGTCATGAACATCCTCGGCAATGCCGCCGATGCCATGCCGGAATCCGGCACCATCTCCATCGTCACCCAGGAATTGCCCGAGACGGACGTGATCCGTATCAGCGATACCGGGCCCGGCATTCCCGAAACCCTGCGGGAAAAGATATTCGAGCCCTTCTTCACCACGAAGCCCGTGGGCGCGGGAACGGGTCTCGGGCTGGCGATTGCATACAGCGTGGTACAGGCGCATAGCGGCTCGCTCAGCGTGGAGACGGCCGAAGGGGGGGGAGCCTGTTTCGTGATCGGCATTCCGCGGCAGGCAGCGTAGACATGGTCAAAGGCACGATCCTCGCCGTCGATGACGAGCCGGACATCCTGATCGCCCTCGAAGACCTGTTCGAGGACGATTACACGGTCATCACCACGACGAAGCCGTCCGAGGCCCTCGAGATCCTCAGGGCGAGCCCGGACATCGCCGTCATCCTCTCCGATCAGCGGATGCCCGGCATGACCGGCGACGTCATGCTGGCCGAGGCGCGGGCGTTCCACGATGCGCAGACGATCTTGCTCACCGGCTATGCGGATATGAGCGCCGTCGTCGCCGCGCTCAACCGGGGTGGCATCACCGGCTACGTCACCAAGCCGTGGGACCCCGTCCTGCTGCGTTCCACCGTCCGTCAGGCCTTCGAGCGCCACAGCCTCGCCCGCGAGCTCGCCACCGAGCGCGCTCTGCTGCTCGGGCTTCTCGACAATGCGGAAGACGCCATCGCGTTCAAGGACAAGGACGGGCGCTTCGTCCGCCTCAACGCGCGCAAGGCCGGACGACTCGGCCACACCGTCGCCGAGTGCCTCGGACGCACCAGGGAAGAGATCGAAGGCGGGCCGAGCGGTGAGAGCGCCGCGCGCGAAGCCGACCGCGCCGCGATCGCGAGCGGAAGCATCTCCGAGACGGTCTCCGCCGAGGGACCGGTTGGCGCCGAGCGCTGGAGCCACGTCACCCGCGTGCCGATTCGCGGTGCCGCCGGCGCCATCACCCACCTCGCCACCATCGAGCGGGACGTCACCGAGCAGAAGAACCTGGAGGCGCGCCTGCGCCAGTCGGACAAGATGCAGGCTCTGGGCACCCTCGCCGGCGGAATCGCCCACGACTTCAACAACCTTCTCACCGCGATCCTGGGCAGTCTCGAACTCGTCGGCCCCAAGATCGTCGATCAGCCGCGGGTCCAGCGCCTGGTCACCAACGCGACGCAGGCCGCGCAGCGCGGCGCGTCTTTGACGAAGCGCCTCCTCAGCTTCAGCCGGGCGCGCGATCTGCGCCCCCGGTCGGTCGACGTGAATGCCCTCGTCGCCGGGATGGACGTGCTGCTCGGCGGGAGCCTCGGCGGCCTCGTCAGCGTGACCACCGACCTCGACGCCGCCCATCCGGCGGCCCGGGTCGATCCCGACCAGCTGGAACTCGCCATCCTCAACCTCTGCATCAATGCGCGTGACGCTATGCCGGACGGCGGATCGATCGCCATCGCCACTGGCGCGGTGACGGTGACCGACGATCCCGACCTGACGGCCGGAGACTACGTCACCGTGACGATCACCGATTCGGGCATGGGCATCCCGCCCGAGATCCTGGCGCGGGTCTGCGAGCCGTTCTTCACCACCAAGTCGGTGGGCCAAGGCACGGGCCTAGGCCTCGCCATGGTGTTCGGTCTCACCCAGCAGTCGCAGGGCAAGCTGCGCATCACGAGCGAAGTCGAGAAGGGCACGACGGTCGAGGTGTTTCTCCCCCGCGCGGACCTCGCCGAGGAGAGACCGCCGCTCGCCGCCGCGACGGCGCCACGCGCCGTGAGCCCGGCGCGTATCCTCGTGGTGGACGACGATGCCGAAGTCCGGCACGTCACCGCCTCCTTCCTCAACACCTTCGGCTACACCGAGACAGAAGCGACGGACGGGGCGGCGGCGGTGGCCCTGTTGGAGCGCTCCTCCTTCGACCTCATCGTGGCGGACCTCGCCATGCCTGGAATGACGGGCGTCGAACTCGCCGAGATCGTGCGGCGGCGCTGGTCGACCGTCCCGATTCTCATCGTGACCGGCCATGCCGAGGCGATCCCGATCCCCGAGGACCTGCCGGTTCTGCGCAAGCCCTTCGAATCAGCCGATCTCGCCGCTCTGGTGTCGGGGATGCTCGTCTCCCCAGGCTGAGCCCCCGTGCCTCCGCCCGGGAGGTTTCGTGCGAGGACCGAGCCGATGGTCCGGGTGACGCGGGCAAGAAAAAAGGCGGCCCAGGGGCCGCCTTTCTGCCGTCGGATAGGGGGGAGCCGAGGCTTACGCCGCGTCGGAGACCTGCGACGGACCCGAATCCAGGCCACGGGCATCCACGTCGCGGTCGACGAACTCGATCACGGCGAGCGGCGCGTTGTCGCCGTAGCGGAAGCCGGCCTTCATGATGCGGCAATAACCACCCGGACGGGCGTTGTAGCGCGGGCCGAGGACGGCGAAGAGCTTGCGGACCATGGCCTCGTCGCGGATCTGCGACATGGCGAGGCGGCGCGTGTGCAGGCTGTCGATCTTACCCAGCGTGATGAGCTTCTCGATGACCGGACGCAGATCCTTGGCCTTCGGAAGCGTGGTAATGATCTGCTCGTGCTTGATCAGCGCGGCGGACATGTTGGCGAACATCGCCTTGCGGTGTTCGGTGGTGCGGTTGAAGCGACGACCGCGAAATCCATGACGCATCTGGCTGTTCCTTGCTTATCTGGCCGCCGTGCCACGGTACGGCCGAGCGCCCCATGATCGGGACTGTTCATTCCGCATGACCCCGCGGCGGGATTCTTTGGGAGTTCGCGTTTGCGCGAACCCCCGACGTGTCGGCCGAACAAACGGCGCCGGGATGCGCCCGTAAGGCTCAGCCCGAGGCGGCTTCGCCTCCGCCTCAGTAGTGCTCTTCGAAGCGCTTGGCGAGATCTTCGATGTTCTCCGGCGGCCAGCCGGGGATGTCCATGCCGAGGTGGAGACCCATCGCGGCCAGGACTTCCTTGATCTCGTTGAGCGACTTACGGCCGAAGTTCGGGGTGCGCAGCATCTCGCCCTCCGACTTCTGGATGAGGTCGCCGATATAGACGATGTTGTCGTTCTTCAGGCAGTTCGCCGAACGGACCGACAGTTCGAGCTCGTCGACCTTCTTGAGCAGGGCCGGATTGAAGGGGAGCTGCGGCGCGAGCGGCTGCGCCTCTTCCTTGCGGGGCTCCTCGAAGTTCACGAACACCTGGAGCTGGTCCTGGAGGATGCGCGCGGCGTAGGCCAGCGCGTCCTCCGGCGACACGGCGCCGTTGGTCTCGATCGTCATCGTCAGCTTGTCCTTGTCGAGATCCTGGCCCTCGCGGGTGGTCTCGATGCGGTAGGACACCTTGGTGACCGGCGAGAACAGGGCGTCCACCGGGATCAGGCCGATCGGCGCGTCCTCGGGGCGGTTGCGCTCGGCCGGGACGTAGCCCTTGCCGGTGGCGACGGTGAACTCCATCCGGATTTCGGCGCCGTCGTCGAGGGTGCAGATGACGAGTTCGGGATTGAGGATCTGGATATCGCCGACGGCGGCGATGTCGCCGGCGGTGACGGTGCCCGGACCGGTCTTGCGCAGGGTGAGGCGCTTGGGCGCTTCGGTCTGCGAGCGGATCGCGATGGTCTTGATGTTGAGGACGATGTCGGTGACGTCCTCACGCACGCCGGGGATCGACGAGAACTCGTGCAGCACGCCGTCGATCTGGACCGAGGTCACGGCCGCGCCCTGGAGCGACGACAGGAGAACTCGGCGCAGGGAGTTGCCGAGGGTGGTGCCGAAGCCGCGCTCGAGGGGCTCGGCGACGACGGTGGCGACCCGCTTGGGGTCATGCCCGGTCGAAACCTGCAGCTTGTTCGGCTTGATGAGCTCTTGCCAGTTCTTCTGTATGACCACGGTCCTACCTCTCGCACTTCCGACACGAGCCACTGCAGTGGTCGGTCCTTGAGCCCTTCCCGCGCATCGCCTTGCACGGCTCGGTCTCGAAAATCATGTGCCCGCGAAGTGGCGGGCGGTTAGTGGGCCGCGACCCAGAGTTCCGGGACGAAGCTGTAGGCCCCGCCCTCCCGCGCCACGTAGCCGAGCGCCGGAAATTCCAGATGGCCGCCGGTGACGAAGGTTCTCTCGCTCGAGACCTCATCCAGCATCCGCTTGCGCACCGCTCTCGCCCGATCCGGATCCACGTCGAAGACCATCGTGGCCTCCGGTCGCTTGAACTGGATCGCCGGCAGATGGACGATATCCGCCCACATCAGGAGGGACGCCGAGCCCGACACGATGCGAAAGCCGGTATGACCCGGCGTATGCCCCGGCAAGGGAACCGCCGTGATGCCCGGAAGGACCTCACCATCGGTCATCGTCCGCACGCGGCCGGCATAGGGGGCCACCGACTTCCGCGCGTTCTCGAAATACGGCCGGGCTCCCTCGGGAGCCCGTGAGATCGCGTCGTCCGCCAGCCAATGAGCGGTCTCGGCCTGATGCAGGACGAGTTCGGCATTGGGATAGGCTGCCGAACCGTCCTTATGGATCAAGCCACCGGCATGATCGGGATGGAGATGCGTGAGCAAAACCGTCTCGATATCGCTCGGGCTGACCCCCGTCGCAGCGAGTGCTGCCGGAATGTGACCGAGCGTGTCGCCACCGAAATGACCCATGCCCGAATCGATGAGGATCGGCTTCCGGCCGGGCGCCTCGATCAGGTAGGCGTTGAGCGTGATCCGAGGAGCCTGCGCACGAAAGCCGGCCGCCTGAAGCGAACCGGCCTCGTCCGACCCGATCCCGGTGACGAGATCGAGGGAGCCTTGAAGGTAACCGTCATTCAGAACGGTGACGGTCAGATCGCCAAGGCTCCAGCGTAGAACGCCGGGGAGCGCCTTCACGGCATCGGGCACACGTTTCTCCGCTTTCAAACCAGAGGGCCGAGCAACGAACCGATATCAGACGCGACGACGCTTGCGCGGACGGCAGCCGTTATGCGGGATCGACGTCACGTCGCGGATCGAGGTCACGGTGAAACCGGCGGCCTGCAGCGCGCGGAGCGCCGATTCACGGCCCGAACCGGGACCGGACACCTCGACCTCGAGGGTCCGCATGCCGTGCTCGGAAGCCTTGCGGGCCGCGTCCTCGGCGGCGACCTGGGCGGCGTAAGGGGTCGACTTGCGCGAGCCCTTGAAGCCCATGGCGCCGGCGGACGACCAGGAGATCGTGTTGCCCTGCGCATCGGTGATGGTGATCATCGTGTTGTTGAACGAGGCGTTCACATGGGCGACGCCCGACACGATGTTCTTGCGTTCGCGGCGGCGAATGCGGGTTGCTTCCTTGGCCATTGTCTCTCGTCTCGTCCTTCAGGCGCGCCCGTCATTCCAGGCGCTCGGGATTTTTGCGGTGTCGGCGGCGCGGTTCTGGACGGCCGTGCCGCCATACGGGCTGCCGATAGCGGGCCACCCGGCGCGACAGACGGGAGGCGGAGCGAAAAGCTGCCTCCCAATCTTATGAAATTACTTCTTCTTGCCGGCGATCGGCTTCGACTTGCCCTTGCGGGTGCGCGCATTGGTATGCGTACGCTGACCACGGACGGGCAGGTTGCGGCGGTGACGCAGGCCACGATAGCAGCCGAGATCCATCAGACGCTTGATGTTCATCGACACTTCACGGCGCAGATCGCCCTCGACGATGTAGTCGCGGTCGATCGTCTCGCGGATCGACAGCACTTCGGCGTCGGTCAGCTGGTTCACGCGGCGCTCGGCGGGGATGCCCACCTTGCCGGTGATCTCTTCGGCCTTCTTCGCGCCGATGCCGTGGATGTACTGGAGCGCGATGACGACGCGCTTGTTGGTCGGGATGTTGACGCCTGCGATACGGGCCAAGGTCTCACTCCATTGGGCGCTCGGACGCTGCGGTCCGGCCCTGCTGTGTCACGCGCGTCCGGTGGAGGCCGGCCCCTGCGCGCCGCCCATAACGACAAATTGGCCCGCAGTGCCTCTTGAACGAAGGCACTCCAGACCCATCACGCATGGACGAATAGGGGCCTGCTAGCGCGACCCGACGATATTGTCAACGACCACCGAGTCGACGATTTCAGGATGCGGTGGTGCTGGCCAGAGGTTCGAGGAGAGCCATCACCTCGTTCGTCACCTCGTCCACCGGCTTCATGCCGTCGACGGTCCGAAGCATGCCGAGGCTCGCATAATAGGCCGAGAGCGGCGCCGTCTGCGCGCGGAAGGCGGAAAGGCGCGTCTTGAACACTTCGGGCGTGTCGTCCTTGCGGACGGGTTCCCCGCGTGCTGCGGTCTCGGCGGCGCGCTTGGCGATGCGCCCGACGAGGATCTCCTCGTTCACCGCGAACTCGACCACCGTATCCAGTTGCAGGTTCTTCTCGGCCAGCATCCTGTCCAGGGCCGCGGCCTGCTCCACCGTGCGGGGGAAGCCGTCGAGGATGAAGCCGGGCCGGGCATCCGCCTCCTCGATCCGGTCGGCGACGATCCCGACCACGACGGAATCCGGAACCAGTCCACCGCTCTCCATGATCGACTTCGCTTCGAGACCGACGGGGGTACCGGCGGCCACGGCCGCGCGCAGCATGTCACCCGTGGAAAGCTGCGGAATGCCGAAACGCTCGACGATCCGGGCCGACTGGGTTCCCTTACCGGCTCCAGGTGGTCCGAGCAGAATGATCCGCATAGCGTCGTTGTCCTCGTCCGGTAGCCGCGTCGGGCGTTGGGGTTCTGGCGTTCAGGGCACGGAGAAGACGATGCCTGCCGGCATCGTCCTGGTCGTTCGGCGTCGTCCGGGGCGCCTCAGCGGCGCCGGGTGGCACCGCGCAGCTTCGCCTTCTTCACGAGGCCCTCATACTGGTGGGCCATCAGATGTCCATGCACCTGGGCCACCGTATCCATCGTCACCGAGACGACGATGAGAAGCGAGGTGCCGCCGAATCCGAGGCTCGCCGATGCGTAGGAGGCCAGGATCTCCGGCACAAGGCAGACGAAAGTCAAATACAGGGCGCCGATCAGCGTGATGCGCGTCAGCACCTTGTCGATGAAGGTGGCGGTGCGCTCGCCCGGACGGATGCCGGGAATGAAGCCGCCCTGCTTCTTCAGGTTGTCCGCCGTCTCCTGCGGATTGAAGACGACCGCCGTGTAGAAGAACGCGAAGAAGATGATCAGCGCCGCGTAGAGAACCATGTAGAGCGGCCGGCCATGGCCGAGATAGGTCGTGATCGTCGCCAGCACCCCGGTGCCGCCGTTATTGGCCGAGAAGCTCGCCACGGTGGCGGGCAACAGGAGCAGCGACGAGGCGAAGATCGGCGGGATGACGCCGGCGGTGTTCAGCTTCAGCGGCAGGAACGAAGTCTGACCCTCGTACATGCGGTTGCCGACCTGGCGCTTGGGGTAGTTGATGAGAAGCCGGCGCTGGGCCCGCTCCATGAACACGATGAAGTAGACGAGGACGATGGCCGCCAGGCCGACGCCCAGGATCACGGCGGCGGACAGCGCACCGGTCCGGCTCAGTTCGAGCGCACCCACGATGGCGGTGGGCAGATGGGCGACGATGCCGGCGAAGATGATGAGGGAGGAGCCGTTGCCGATGCCGCGCGACGTGATCTGCTCGCCGATCCACATCAGGAACAGGGTTCCGCCCGTGAGCGTGATGACGGTGGACAGGATGAAGAACGGACCGGGATCGATCGCGGCGCTCGAACTCTGGAGGCCGAAGGCGATGCCCCAGCTCTGCACCAGCGCCAGCACCACCGTGAGATAGCGGGTGTACTGGTTGATGACCTTCCGGCCGGATTCCCCCTCCTTCTTCAGCGTCTCCAGGCTCGGGATCACCGAGGTGAGAAGCTGAATGATGATGGAGGCCGAGATGTACGGCATGATGTTGAGGGCGAAGATCGCCATGCGCTCGACGGCACCGCCGGAGAACATGTTGAACAGCCCGAGGACGCCGCCGGCCTGCTGCTGGAAGTTCCGCGCGAACTGCTCGGGGTCGATGCCGGGAATCGGGATGTAGGTGCCGAGGCGGAACACCACGAGCGCACCCAGCGTGAACCAGATGCGCTTCTTGAGCTCGTCGGCCTTGGCGATGGCCCCGAAATTGAGGTTCGCGGCAAGCTGCTCGGCGGCTGAGGCCATGGCACCCGTTCCTGAGATAGATCCAGATTGGGGGTTGAAGCACCCCCGAACAAACTGAAACGGCGGCCACGCGCAGGTCGCACGGGCCGCCGCTCAGAGCTTCGACTTAAAGTCTGCCCCGACGCTACGCAACAGCGGCGTCGGAAGACTTATTCCGCGGCAGGCTTGCCGCGGGTGGAGATGCCGGCACCGTAAGCGACGTTGACCGTGCCGCCGATCTTCTCGACGGCCTCGACTGCCGACTTCGACGCGCGGGTAACCTCGAAGGAGAGCTTCGCGGTCAATTCGCCGACGCCGAGCAGCTTCACGCCGTCGCGGGGACGGGCGATGATTCCTGCGGTGACGAGGGACTCAACCGTGACGACCGCCGAAGCGTCGAGACGGCCGGCATCGACAGCCTGCTGGACGCGACCGAGGTTCACCTCGTTCAGGTCCGTGGAATACAGGTTGTTGAAGCCGCGCTTGGGCAGGCGACGGTGAAGCGGCATCTGGCCGCCCTCGAAGCCCTTGATCGAGACGCCGGTACGGGCCTTCTGACCCTTGACGCCGCGACCAGCGGTCTTGCCCTTGCCGGAGCCGATGCCCCGGCCGACGCGCATCCGGTTTTTGGTCGCGCCGTCGTTATCGTGGATTTCGTTCAGTTTCATGATGCCCTCCCTCAGGCCGCGTCGTCGAGGACGCGCACGAGGTGGTGCACCTTGCGGATCATTCCGCGCACGGAGGGAGTATCCTCCAGCGTGGCCACCCGGTGCAGCTTGTTGAGCTTGAGGCCGATCAGCGTCGCACGCTGGTCGCCCTCGCGGCGGATCGGCGAGCCGATCTGCTCGACGCGGAGAGTCTTCGTTGCCATTGCACCCTCCCCTTACGCGACTGCGGCTTCGGACAGGTCGGACGGATCGGCATCGCGACGGCGAGCCTGAAGCGTCGACACCTTGAGACCCCGACGGGCCGCGACGGCGCGCGGGCTGTCCTCGTTCTTCAGCGCCTCGAAGGTGGCGCGGACGAGGTTGTAGGGGTTCGACGAGCCGAGCGACTTGGCCACGACGTCCTGCATGCCCAGCGTCTCGAAGACGGCGCGCATCGGGCCGCCGGCGATGATGCCGGTACCCTGCGGAGCGGCGCGCAGGATGACCTTGCCGGCGCCGTGACGTCCGTAAACGTCGTGGTGGAGGGTGCGGCCCTCGCGCAGGGCGACACGGACGAGACCGCGCTTGGCGGCTTCCGTGGCCTTGCGGATGGCTTCCGGCACTTCGCGTGCCTTGCCGTGGCCGAAGCCGACGCGACCCTTCTGATCGCCAACGACGACGAGGGCGGCGAAACCGAAGCGACGGCCACCCTTCACCACCTTGGCGACGCGGTTGATGTGGACGAGCTTGTCCACGAATTCGCTGTCGCGCTCCTCGCGCTCATCGCGGCGGCCGCGGCCACCGCCTTCCCGTTCACGTGCCATGTTTGAATCCTGTCTCACTGACGCGGGCGGCGGAGCCCGCTCGCTTGATAGCTTGTCCGAGGGACGGCCTGTGCCGCCCCTCCCCGCCTGGTCTTAGAACTCGAGGCCACCCTCACGGGCGGCGTCGGCGAGCGCCTTGACGCGCCCGTGATAGATGTAGCCCGAACGGTCGAAGATCACCTTGGTGACTCCGGCGGCCTTGGCGCGCTCGGCAACGAGCTTGCCGACGGCCGCGGCCGCTGCCGTATCGGCACCGGTCTTCAGGCCCGAGCGGAGATCCTTGTCGAGGGTCGAAGCGGCGGCGAGGGTCTTGCCCTCGGCGTCGTCGATGACCTGAACGTAGATCTGCTTGGAGGAACGGAACACCGAGAGCCGGGGCCGTCCATTCGCCGCCGCCCGCAGCGCGCGGCGCACACGCGCCTTGCGGCGGTCGAGTGCATCGATTTTGCGTGACATGATGGCCGGCCCTTACTTCTTCTTGCCTTCCTTGCGGAAGATGAACTCACCCGCGTACCGCACGCCCTTGCCCTTGTAGGGCTCGGGACCGCGATAATCGCGAATCTCGGCTGCCACCTGTCCCACCACCTGCCGGTCGATACCGGAGATGACGATCTCGGTGGGCTTGGGCACCGCGATCGTGATCCCGACCGGGATCTCGTACTCGATGTCGTGGCTGTAGCCGAGGGAGAGCTTGAGGGCCTTGCCGGCCATGGCGGCACGATAGCCGACGCCGGTGATCTCGAGCTTCTTCTCGAACCCCTTGGAGACGCCCTCGACGAGGTTCGCCACCTGAGCCCGGGAGGTGCCCCACAGCGAGCGGGCCTCCTTGGTCTGGTTCTTGGGCAGCACCGAGACGGCGCCGTCCTCGAACTTCACGTCCACCACATTGGGGACGACATATTTGAGCTCACCCTTGGAGCCCTTCATCGTTACCGTCTGACCGGTCACCGTGGCCGTCACACCGGACGGGACGGGAACGGGCTTCTTGCCTACGCGAGACATTGCCTTTCCTCCAAGTCCGAGATCAGAACACCTTGCAGAGCACTTCGCCGCCGACGTTGCGCTCACGCGCCTCGTGGTCGGCCATGACGCCCTGCGGGGTGGACACGATGGTGACGCCGAGGCCATCGGCGACGCGGGGAAGTTCGGTCACGGCCGAATAGACACGGCGGCCGGGCTTCGAGACGCGCTGGATCGAGCGGATGACGGGCTGGCCGTCATAGTACTTGAGCTCGATCGAGAACTCGGTGCGGCCGTTGCCGAAATCGGTCGTGGCGTAATCGCGGATGTAGCCCTCGGCCTTGAGGACGTCGAGAACGCTCGCACGGAGACGCGAGCCGGGCGTCTGAACGACGTTGCGGCGGCGCATCTGACCGTTGCGGATGCGGGTGAGCATATCACCCACGGGATCGTTGACCATGGTGTCTGCTCCTTACCAGCTGGACTTGACCAGACCGGGGATGAGACCCCGATTGCCAAGTTCCCGAAGCGCCACGCGCGAGATGCCCATCTTGCGGTAGAAAGCGCGGGGACGTCCCGTGATGCCGCAACGGTTGCGGACCCGGGTCGCCGACGAGTTGCGGGGCAGTTCCGCGAGCTTGAGGCGCGCCTCGAAGCGCTCCTCCATCTCGAGGCCTTCGTTGTTGGCCGTGGCAAGGAGGGCCTTACGCTTGGCGGCGAACCGCTTCACGAGTTCCTTGCGGTGGTTGTTCTTCTCGACTGAGCTTTTCTTTGCCATGTCTCTCTCCAGTGTCCGCGTCTAAGCGCTTTTCAGCACTTACTGCCGGAACGGGAATCGGAATTGCGAGAGGAGCGCGCGTGCCTCGGCATCGGTGCGAGCCGACGTCTGGATCACGATGTCCATGCCCCAGGTGGCATCGGCCTTGTCGTAGGAGATCTCCGGGAACACCAGGTGCTCCTTGAGGCCCAACGCGTAGTTGCCGTTGCCGTCGAACGAACGGGGGTTCAGGCCGCGGAAGTCACGAACGCGCGGGAGCGCGATGGTGATCAGGCGGTCCATGAACTCGTACATCCGGTGCTTGCGCAGGGTGACCTTGCAGCCGATCGGCATGCCTTCGCGGACCTTGAAGGTCGCGATGGCCTTGCGGGCCTTGGTGATGACCGGCTTCTGGCCGGCGATCAGAGCAAGGTCGCCGGCGGCGACGGTGGCCTTCTTGGAATCGGCGGTGGACTCGCCGACGCCCATGTTGATCACGATCTTCTCGATGACCGGAACCTGCATGGGGTTCTTGTAGCCGAACTCTTCGATCAGCTTCTGGCGGACGACCTCATCGTAATGCTTGCGCAGACGAGGGGTGTACGCGTCGTTGTTCTTCTCAGCCATCGATCAGATCCCCCGAGCGCTTGGCGAACCGGACCTTGCGGCCGTCGTCGAGAATGCGGAAACCAACGCGCGTCGGCTGACCGTCCTTGGGGTCGGCGATCGCGATGTTGGACAGATGAATCGCGGCTTCCTTGGAGATGATGCCGCCTTCCTGGTTCTGCGTCTGCTTCTGGTGCTTCTTGACCAGATTGACCCCGCGCACGAGCGCACGGTCTTCCTTCGGCATCACCTGGATGACCTCGCCGGAACGACCCTTGTCGCGCCCGGTGAGAATGACGACCTTGTCGCCCTTCTTGACTTTGGCAGCCATCACAGCACCTCCGGAGCGAGCGAGATGATCTTCATGTGGTTCCGGGCGCGCAACTCGCGCGGCACGGGTCCGAAGATACGGGTGCCGATCGGCTCTTTCTGATTGTTGATCAGGACAGCGGCGTTCTTGTCGAACCGGATCACGGATCCGTCGGCGCGCTTCACTTCCTTGGCGGTGCGAACGACGACGGCTTTCATGACGTCGCCCTTCTTCACGCGGCCGCGGGGAATGGCCTCCTTCACCGAGACGACGATGATATCGCCGACACCGGCATACTTGCGCTTCGACCCGCCGAGAACCTTGATGCACATCACGCGACGCGCACCAGAATTGTCGGCGACGTCCAGATTCGTCTGCATCTGGATCACGAGAGTGACCTTTCCTTGTTTCAGACGGGTTTCCGCACACGGACGGTATTGTCCGGCGGACGACGTCTGATGGGGATCTGATGTCCCCGGCTCATATAGAAGGACCGCGCATTCGGCGTTTTTCGACGCCGGCGCGGTCGCCGCGGTCCAAGGGTGCGAACACCCTTTATGCATGTCGCGAAGGACGGCCTATTACTAGAGAGGAAAGCGCGGCGCAAGAGCAAAGACGCGCAGCTGCACCGCAGACGGCCATGCAGGCCGGGTCTTCGTCGAAAGGCCTGGCCGGTCGCTTCCGATACCGAGGGCCATTATGACGGGTGCCGTCGGTGGTGCGAGTGGACCGGAGGGACTGAATGCCTGTCGGAACCGAAAGATTGTTCGCGGTCGAAGCCGTCTGATTCGCGTACGCTCGATCGGTCGGATGGGGCGACCGACAGAGGGCGATGCTCTTCCATGGGTCGCTCGGTCGCGACAAGTAGGCACGAGACGCAAAAAAGCGGGCGCAGAAGCTGCGCCCGCTTTAACAAAACTGCATCGGTCTCACGCTTCGGCGGAAGGCGCTTCCACGGCGGCTGCGCCACCTTCGATGAGCTTCCAGGTCTTGGTCTTCGAGAACGGACGGCATTCCTCGATCGACACGGTCTGGCCGACCTTGGCAATGTTGGTCTCGTCGTGGGCGTGATAGTTCTTCGAACGACGGACGGTCTTCTTCATCACCGGATGGGTGAAGCGACGCTCCACCTTCACGACGATGGTCTTCTCGCCCTTGTCGCTGACGACGACGCCCTGCAATACGCGCTTCGGCATGGTGTACTCCTCAGGCCTGCGCGGACTTCAGCGTCTTCTGACGCTGGAGAGTGCGAACGCGGGCGATATCGCGGCGGACCTCACGGACGCGGGCGACGTTCTCGAGCTGGCCGGTGGCGCCTTGGAAGCGCAGGTTGAACTGCTCCTTCTTCAGGTTCAGCAGCTCATCGTTCAACTGATCGGGCGACAGGGCGGCCAGATCCGACTGTCTCTGTGACGACTTCATGATCCCCTCCCCTTAGTCAGCGATGCGCTGAACGACGCGCGTGCGGATCGGGAGCTTCGCCGCACCGAGGCGCAGGGCCTCTTTGGCGATGTCCTCGGCGACGCCGTCGACTTCGAACATGATACGTCCGGGATGCACGCGGGCAGCCCAGAACTCGGGTGCACCCTTACCGGAGCCCATGCGGACTTCGGTGGGCTTCGCCGTGACCGGAACGTCCGGGAAGATCCGGATCCAGACACGGCCCTGGCGCTTCATCTCACGGGTGATCGCGCGGCGGGCCGCCTCGATCTGACGTGCGGTGACGCGCTCGGGCTCGATGGCCTTCAGGCCAAACGTCCCGAAATTGAGGTCGAAGCCGCCCTTGGCCGCACCGTGGATGCGACCCTTGAACTGCTTACGGAACCTGGTCTTCTTGGGTTGCAACATGGCAGCCTCTCAACACCTTCTATGGCTAACGGGCGTACGCGATCACGCCTCAGGCGTGTTCGCGCCGGCCGCGCTCGCGGCCACCCTCGCCATCGCGCTCGCGACGTCCGCCCGAACGGCCGCCTTCTTCCTGAGCGCGCTTGTCCTGCGCCATCGGGTCGTGCTCGAGGATTTCGCCCTTGAACACCCACACCTTGATTCCGCACGTCCCGTAGGTCGTGAAGGCGGTCGCCACGCCGTAATCGACATCCGCGCGGAGGGTATGCAGCGGGACGCGACCTTCGCGGTACCATTCCTGACGAGCGATCTCAGCGCCGCCGAGGCGACCCGAGCAATTGATCCGGATGCCTTCGGCACCGAGACGCATGGCCGACTGCACGGCGCGCTTCATGGCACGACGGAAGGCGACACGGCGCTCGAGCTGCTGGGCGATCGAATCGGCCACCAGGGTGGCATCGATCTCGGGCTTGCGCACCTCGACGATGTTGATCGTCACGTCGGCCTTGGTCAGGGTGCCGACGAGCTTGCGCAGCTTCTCGATATCCGCGCCCTTCTTGCCGATCACCACGCCCGGACGGCCCGAGTGGATGGTGACGCGGCACTTCCGGTGCGGACGCTCGATGACGATCTTGGAGACGGCAGCCTGCTTCAGCTGCTTCATGAGGGCGGCGCGGATGGCGACGTCCTCGTGCATGAGTTTCGCGTATTCACCCTTCTGGGCGAACCAGCGGGAGTCCCAGGTCCGGTTGATACCGAGCCGCAGACCGATCGGATTGACTTTCTGGCCCATCAGGTCCTCCTCACGCCGCTTCGGCGGTCGGGACTTCGCGCACCACGATGGTGAGGTTCGCGAAGGGCTTCAGGATGCGGGCGCCGCGGCCACGTGCACGAGCATGGAAACGCTTGAGCACGAGTGCCTTGCCGACGAAGGCCTCGGAGACGACGAGATCGTCGACATCGAGGTCATGGTTGTTCTCGGCATTGGCGATGGCGCTCTCGAGGCACTTCTTGACCTCGCGGGCGATCCGCTTGCGGGAGAATTCCAGGTCGGCCAGAGCCGACTCGACCTTCTTACCGCGGATGAGTTGCGCAACGAGATTGAGCTTCTGAGGGCTCACGCGAAGCATGCGCGCGACGGCCTTCGCCTCGTTCTCGGGGAGCGCGCGGGGGGTGGCTTGCTTGCCCATCTCAGCGCCTCTTCGCCTTCTTGTCGGCTGCATGGCCGTGGAAGGTACGGGTCGGCGAGAACTCGCCGAACTTATGACCGACCATCTCCTCGGACACGTAGACCGGGATATGCTTCTGTCCGTTGTGCACACCGAAGGTGAGCCCGACGAACTGCGGCAGGATCGTGGAGCGACGGCTCCAGATCTTGATGACTTCGTTGCGGCTGGATCCGCGAGCGGTCTCAGCCTTCTTGAGGAGGTAGCCGTCGATGAACGGCCCCTTCCAGAGCGAGCGTGCCATGAGGGTTACTTCTTGCGGTTGTGACGGCTGGCGAGGATGAAGACATCGGTCCGCTTGTTCGAGCGGGTCTTCTTCCCCTTGGTGGGCACGCCCCAGGGCGTGACCGGGTTACGGCCGCCCGAGGTACGACCCTCACCGCCGCCGTGCGGGTGATCGACCGGGTTCATGGCAACGCCGCGAACGTGCGGGCGCTTGCCGAGCCAGCGATTGCGGCCGGCCTTGCCGAGCGAGATGTTCATGTGGTCCGGGTTCGACACCGCACCGACACTGGCGAAGCAATTGCCGTGGACCAGGCGCTGCTCACCCGAGTTCAGACGCAGGGTGACGTATCCCTGGTCGCGTCCGACGATCTGAGCGTAGTTTCCGGCGGAGCGGGCGATCGCGCCGCCCTTACCGATCTTCAGCTCGACATTGTGGACGATCGTGCCCACCGGCATGTTGCCGACCGGGCCGGCATTGCCCGGCTTGATGTCGACCTGCTCGGCGGCGATCACTTTGTCGCCCGGCGACAGACGCTGGGGAGCCAGGATGTAGCTCTGAACGCCGTCGGGGAACGTGATCAGCGCGATGAACGCCGTGCGGTTGGGATCGTACTCGATCCGCTCCACGGTGGCCGCCACGCCGAGCTGCTCGCGACGCTTGAAATCGACGTTGCGCAGGGTGCGCTTGTGTCCGCCGCCGCGGAAGCGGACGGTGATGCGACCGAGGTTGTTGCGGCCGCCGGACGACGACTTGCCCTCGGTGAGTTTCTTGACCGGCTTGCCCTTGTAGAGCTCACGGCGGTCGACGAGCACGAGCTGGCGAAGGCTCGGCGTGACCGGTTTGAATGTCTTCAAGGCCATCGGCTTGATCCTAACGCTTTTCGTGTCAGAGCCCGGTCGTGACGTCGATCGTTTCACCCTCGGCGAGGGTCACGATCGCTTTCTTCACGTCCGAACGCTGTCCGCGAAGCCCGCGGAAAATCTTCTTCTTGCCCTTGGTGACGAGCGTGTTCACGCCCGTGACCTTGACGTCGAACAGCTTCTCGACCGCCTCTTTGATCTGCGGCTTGGTAGCCTTCGGGGAAACCCGGAAGACGACCTTGTTCTGCTCGGTGAGGTTCGTCGCCTTCTCGGTGATGACCGGGGAGACGATGATGTCGTAGTGGCGCGGATCGGCACTCATTTGAATCGCGCCTCCAGCGCATCGATCGCTGCGCGCGTCAGCACGAGCTTGTCGCGACGCAGGATGTCGTAGACGTTGATGCCCTGGACCGGCAGGACGTCGATCTGCGGGATGTTGCGGGCGGCGCGACTGAAGTTCACGTCGACCTCGGCACCGCTGATGATCAGCGCGCTGGACAGGCCCATCTTCTCGAAGCGCTCGACCAGGTTACGGGTCTTGCCGTCGGCGAGCGTCACGTCGTCCACGATGATGAGGGTCTCGGCCTTCACCTTGGCGGACAGGGCGTGACGGAGAGCCAGGGCACGGACCTTCTTGGGCAGGTCGTGAGCATGGCTGCGGACGACCGGACCGAAGGCACGTCCACCGCCGCGGAACTGCGGAGCGGAGGCGGCGCCGTGACGAGCGTTACCGGTGCCCTTCTGCTTGTACAGCTTCTTGCGCGTACGGTTGACGTCCGAGCGGTTCTTGACCGCATGGGTGCCGGCCTGACGCTTGGCGAGCTGCCAGCGCACCATGCGCTGGAGAAGGTCGGCGCGGGGCTCGAGACCGAAGATGGTCTCGTCCAGGTCGATGGACCCGGCGCCGTCGCCGTCGAGAGTGGTGATATCGAGCTTCATCACGCGTTCTCCTCGGAAGCGGGAGCCTCGGGAGCCGGAGCTTCGGTGGCGGGAGCAGCGGAAGAACCGTTTTCACGGAACTTGCCCGGCTGCGGCACGTCGGCGGGGAGCTTGCGCTTCACCGCGTCGCGGATCTGGATCCAGCCGCCGGCGACACCGGGAACGGCGCCTTCGACGAGGATGAGGCCACGCTCGGGATCCGTGCGCACGACGCGCAGGTTCTGGGTCGTGACCCGGTCGACGCCCATGTGACCGGGCATCTTCTTGTTCTTGAAGGTCTTGCCCGGGTCCTGGCGGCCACCGGTCGAGCCGATCGAACGGTGCGAGATGGACACGCCGTGGGTGGCGCGCAGACCGCCGAAGTTCCAGCGCTTCATACCGCCGGCGAAGCCCTTACCCGTGGTCGTGCCCGTCACGTCGACGAACTGACCGGGGATGAAGTGGTCGGCGGTGATCTCGGCACCGACCGGGATCAGCGCGTCCTCGGACACGCGGAACTCGGCCAGCTTCTGCTTGGGCTCGACCTTGGCGACCGCGAACCGGCCGCGCTCGGCAGCCGACACGTTCTTCACCTTGGCCTTGCCGACGCCGACCTGAAGGGCGACGTAACCGTTCTTCTCGACGGTACGGTGGGCGACCACCTGGCATTGATCGATTTTAAGCACTGTCACGGGGACATGTTCGCCAGCATCCGTAAAGATGCGGGTCATGCCGACCTTCTGTGCAATGACGCCTGAGCGCATAGGTGTCTCCCTCGCGCGATTCTACGGTAAGCTCTAAATCCCCGCGGGACTTAGAGCTTGATCTCCACGTCCACGCCGGCGGCGAGGTCGAGCTTCATCAGCGCGTCCACGGTCTGCGGCGTCGGATCGACGATATCGAGCACGCGCTTGTGGGTGCGCATCTCGAACTGCTCGCGCGACTTCTTGTCGATGTGCGGCGAGCGGTTGACGGTGAACTTCTCGATATGCGTCGGAAGCGGGATCGGACCACGAATGGTCGCGCCGGTGCGCTTGGCCGTCGACACGATCTCGCGGGTCGAGGCATCGAGGATGCGATGATCGAACGCCTTGAGGCGAATGCGGATATTCTGACCGTTCATGACCTGAAACCTTGGCGGGACTTAAGAAGGGGCGGGCGCGAGGACCCGCCCCTCTGTCGATCCCAGCAGACTGAGCGTACCGAACTTAATCGTTGATGGCTGCGACGACGCCTGCACCGACGGTGCGACCGCCTTCACGGATGGCGAAGCGGAGCTTCTCTTCCATGGCGACGGGGACGATGAGGGTGACGTCCATGGTGACGCTGTCACCGGGCNCCGACGGTGCGACCGCCTTCACGGATGGCGAAGCGGAGCTTCTCTTCCATGGCGACGGGGACGATGAGGGTGACGTCCATGGTGACGCTGTCACCGGGCATCACCATCTCGGTGCCCTCGGGCAGTTCGCAGACACCGGTCACGTCGGTGGTGCGGAAGTAGAACTGGGGCCGGTAGTTGGTGAAGAACGGGGTGTGGCGACCGCCCTCCTCCTTGGTGAGGATGTAGGCTTCGGCCTTGAACTTGGTGTGGGGCTTGACCGAGCCGGGCTTGCACACGACCTGGCCGCGCTCGACGTCCTCGCGCTTGGTGCCGCGCAGGAGCACGCCGACATTGTCGCCGGCCTGGCCCTGGTCGAGCAGCTTGCGGAACATCTCGACGCCCGTGACCGTGGTGGTCTGGGTGTCGCGGATGCCGACGATCTCCACGGTCTCGCCGACCTTGACGATGCCGCGCTCGACGCGACCCGTCACCACGGTGCCRCGGCCCGAGATCGAGAACACGTCCTCGATCGGCATCAGGAACGGCTTGTCGATCGGACGCTCCGGCTGCGGGATGTAGGCGTCCACCGACTCCATMAGCTTCAGCACGGCGTCGTGGCCGACSGCCTTGTCGCCGTTGTCGAGGGCGACCTTGGCCGAACCCTTGGTGATCGGGATGTCGTCGCCGGGGAAGTCGTACTTGGAGAGGAGCTCGCGCACCTCCATCTCGACGAGCTCGAGGAGCTCCTCGTCGTCGACGAGGTCGACCTTGTTGAGGAACACCACCAGGGCCGGCACGCCGACCTGGCGGGCGAGCAGGATGTGCTCGCGGGTCTGGGGCATCGGGCCGTCGGCGGCCGACACGACCAGGATCGCGCCGTCCATCTGGGCGGCACCGGTGATCATGTTCTTCACGTAATCGGCGTGGCCGGGGCAATCGACGTGGGCGTAGTGACGGTTGGCSGTCTCGTACTCGACGTGGGCCGTCGAGATCGTGATGCCGCGCGCCTTCTCCTCGGGGGCCTTGTCGATCTGGTCGTAGGCCGTGAACGTCGCGCCACCCGACTCCGCCAGRACCTTCGTGATCGCCGCCGTCAGCGACGTCTTGCCGTGGTCGACGTGACCGATCGTGCCGATGTTGCAGTGCGGCTTGGTGCGGGCAAACTTCTCTTTGGCCATCGTAGCCTTCGTGATCGCCGCCGTCAGCGACGTCTTGCCGTGGTCGACGTGACCGATCGTGCCGATGTTGCAGTGCGGCTTGGTGCGGGCAAACTTCTCTTTGGCCATCGTCACATTCCTAAAACAAAGTCACATGAGCGGTCGCCCAGGGCGGCGCTCGAGGTGTCGAGCCGGGCGAAAGACGCCGCCCGGATAGAGGCTCGGCGTCAGATGATCAAGGGATGATGATTGTGGAGGCCGAATCGAGCCTGCGGCGTGGTCGTCCGGCCAAGGTCCGGCTCCCGTCTTCGATGCGGGGTCAAACCGTCCCGCAGGCCAGGAACTGCGCGCCGAGCGGCATCCGGCCGATGGCCTTCTCGACACCGGGCACCCATCCCCGCCGGAACGGGAAGGCCAGGAAGTGTCGGCTGCGAATGTCCCGCAGCCCTCGTTCCGCGAGGAGCGCCCGGGTCTCGCGGGCACCGAGCAGCACGGCGTCGTGATCGAAGGGACAGCGCGACACCGCGAGGCGCGTCAGCGGGTTCCACGGGTTGTGCTCGATGATCGCCACCAGGCCGCCCGGGCGGGTGACGCGCCGCATGTCGGCCAGCAGGCCGGAACGCTCCGCGACGGGGACGTGATGGAAGACGCAGACGGCCAGCGTCGCGTCGAATGCCCGATCTTCGAACGGCACTCTGCCGTCCTGCTGGAGGCGGTACAGGTTGCCGGGGTTCTCGCTCTCCGCACGGGCCACGGATTCGGGCGAGGGATCGGTGCCGGCCATCCCCGAGACGATGCCGGCAAGGCGGCGATGGAGGAGGCCGACGCCGCAGCCGACATCGAGGAGCGACGGGCGGGAGGTCCCGAAATGCCGGCCGAATACGTCCGCGAGCAGATCGGCTTTCGCATCCAGGAAGAAGCCGTGTTCGAGCCCGGAAAAGGCGATGGAATCCTGGACGACCGCGTCGTAGCTCGTGCGGTACGCGTCGAAGGCGCTGGTCATGCCGCAATCCTCGATGTCGCGGCCTGCTCGTCCTCCGGGAACCCCACCGCCCGGCCGACCACGTAGAGGGGGCGCTTCTTCACCTCGGTATGGATGCGTCCGACATAGAGGCCGACGATGCCGGTCATCAGCAGGTTCATGCCGGCCAGGAACGAGACGAGGACGACGATGGAGGCCCATCCACTGACCAGGGCCGGGTCGTAGAGGGCGCGCACGGCGATGTAGAATCCGTAAGCCAGCGCGAAGAGGGACACCCCCGTGCCGGCCCAGAGGGCGAAGCGGAGAGGGATGTCGGAGAAGCCGACGATGCCGTCGAAGGCGAGCCGCAGCATCTTCGACCAGCCGTATTTGGTCTGGCCCAGGGTCCGCGAGAGACGGTGGAACGGCACGGCGGTCTGGCGGAAGCCCATCCAGCTGAACATGCCGCGCACGAACCGGTCGCGTTCGGGCATGGCGAGGAAGGCGTCGAGGGCCTTGCGGTCGACGAGGCGGAAATCGCCCACGTCGGCCGGGATGTCGATGGCGGTGAGCGCCCGGATGAGGCGGTAGAACAGGCCGGCGGTCCAGCGCTTGAAGCGGCTCTCGCCCTCCCGGCTCAGGCGCCTCGCATAGACGATCTCGTAGCCCTCGCGCCATTTGGCGGCGAGCTCGAGGACGACCTCCGGCGGGTCCTGAAGGTCGGCATCCATCACCACGACGGCGGCGCCCGCGGCGCGCTCCATCCCGGCGGTGATGGCGACCTGATGACCGAAGTTCCGCGACAGGGCGAGATAGCGATAGCGCGGATCGTCCTTGGCGCGGCCGGCGGCGACGATGCCCGTCATGTCGGTGCTGCCGTCATCGACGATGATCACCTCCGCCGGCCCGTCGAGCTTGGCGAGGAGCTGGTCGAGGCGGTGCAGCAGCACCGGCAGCACGACCTCCTCGTTGAAGACGGGAACGACGAGGCTGTAGGTCGGCGTGCCGATCTGCGCCGAGGGAGATGTCACGGTCATGCGTGTCGCCGGCGGACGGAAGGTCCGGTCGGCGGAAGTCTAGCCCCGCATGATTAAGGCCATTCTAACCGGGCGGCGCGAGACGCCGCCTGCCCGCCTACGGATCGGTATCCACGGCCGTGGCGGCGGAACGTCGGTCGGTCGTTCCCTCGAGGAAGCGGTCGCCGAAGAGCCCGTTGAGGCCGACCACGATGAGGACGGCCACGAGATGCACGGCGAGATCCGTCGCGGTGGCGTCGTGAGGATGGAACGGCACCAGAAGCGCCGCCGCGGCCGCCGCGACCGCGAGCCCCCCCAAGGCCGCCGTGAGTCCGGGGTTCAACGGGCAGGCCCGGCGCAGCATCGTGACCAGCAGGACCGAGAGCGGCAGCGAGACGCCCATCAGAAAGACGAAGCAGCCGCGCATCTCTCCGGCTTCGGCGAGATTCGAAGCCGGAGCGAGCCAGGCGCGCAGGCAGCCGAGCCCGCTGACGCCGAGCCACAGGACGAGGGGCGGGATCGGCAGCAGGGCCCAGGCCCGGCTGCGGCCCGGCACGCTGCTCTGGAAGGCGGCGAAGGCCGCAGCCACGCTCGTCAGGATCGCGCCGAGCGCGGCATAGCGAAGGTCCGGAACGCCGAGACGCGCTTGCATGGCGGCGGCATCCGACAGGGGCAGAAGGACAATACCCAGGCCGAGCACGGCGGAGATCCAGGCGAAGGCCCGCCATCCCGGCCCGGGCAGCGGGCGGATCGGCGTGAGCGACCGGGCCAGCTCCTCGACGAGACGTTCGTGTCTGGCGGGATCAGACATCCGAACCCTCCTTGCTGGATGAGAGAGAGGCACGCAGGGCCTTGAGGGCTCGATGGAAATTGACCTTCAGCGCCGTCTTGGTCCTCCCGGTGAGAACGGACGCCTCGTCGAGCGAGAGCTCGCGCAGGGCGATGTGCTCGATCGCTTCGCGCTGCCCCGGGGGAAGATGAGCGACGGCCTGGACGACGGCCCGGCGACGGTCTCGGTCCTCCAGATCGTGCCCCGGCAGGGGGCCATCGTCGGCGCGTGTCTCGTAGGCGATCGCGTCGTCGACCTCGCGCGGCCGGCGGCTGCCCTGGCGCAGGGCATCGATGGCGCGCCGGTGGGCGATGGCACGGAGCCAGGGCAGGAAGGGCCGGGCGGGGTCGTAGCTCGCCCGCGCCCGGTGGATCGTCAGCAGGGTCTCCTGAACCACGTCGTCGACGCCCGTGCCCCGGACACCCTTGGACCTCGCCATCGCGGAAATCACGGGAACGCAGTCGCGCAGGAGCGCACGGTAGGCTGCGGCATCGCCGTTCTGAGCCGCCTGCATCGCGGCCGACAGCGAGGCCTCGCCGGACGATACCATCGATCGTGCGGGCATGGTCGCGATGCTTCCGGAATCCGCAGGCCGAGCCTGCAGGACGGACAGGCGGCCCGAATGCGCCGCCTGCGCCAGGCTCACGGACGAGACCCTAAGTCGTCGCCGCGGGCTTGGCCACACCGCCCTTCGCCCGCCAGTCCGCGCCCGTGGCATCGGCGGCAAGGGACGACGGACACGGTGTGGGCGAGAAAGCTCATGGGACGCGGTCCTTCGTCGTGGCACCGGGTTCTGCGGCGGCCATGCAAAGGATTTCGGTGATCGCCCTCCCCCGGTTACGCGTCCCGGACCGGAATCCGATCATTTGGCCGACGCACCTCCGAAATCCGACGGGAGCGATGGGTTTGTCAGGTCGAGGAAAGACGAGGGGACGACCGGTTCTTCGATGCCTGTCCGCCGATGCGTCTGTTCGACGAGACTGCTCCGATGCGAAAATACAAATGTCGATCTTTGCAAGAGTAGACAGGCCTCCGGCGCACCAAGGGTGCCCCTTGAATGGGTACTTCCCTGTCCGCTCCCCGACAGTCCTGTGGACCATTCAGATATACCAGGCTCTTCCCGAGTGAACCTGGAACTGACCGCCCACGCATTGGTTGAAGGCTGGGCCGTGGCTCGGTCCATGAAGCTATTGGAGCCACAGTGACACTCGGCGTCGACAGGTACGAACTCCGGCAGATCATCGCCGGCCTCAGCGAGGGCGTGATCCTGGTCGAGCCGGACCAGACCATCGCCTATGCCAACGAGGCGGCCCTGGCGATGCACGGGGCGGAATCCGTGAGCGAGCTCGGAGAGACCGTCGACATCTATCGCGAGCGCTTCTCCCTGCGCTACCGCAACAACCGCACGCCCAATCAATACCCGATCGAGCGCGTCGTTGCCGGTGAGACGTTCCACGACGTGGTCGTGGAGGTCACGCGCACCGACGAGCCGGACGTCACCTTCGTCCATTCCTTGCGCAGCCTCGTGGCCACCGATCGCGACGGCAATCCCAGTTGCCTCGCACTGATTCTCAAGGACGTCTCGGATCAGTTCGAGGCCGAGGACCGCTTCGAGAAGACGTTCAACGCGAATCCGGCCCCGGCGGTGATCTGCCGGCTCGCGGACCTGCGACACGTCAAGGTGAATCTCGGCTTCCTCGAGATGACGGGGTACACCCGCGATGCCGTCATCGGCCGCAGCGTCTACGAGGTCGATGTCCTGGCGGGCGCCCGCAGCCGGGATCTGGCCATCTCGCGCCTGAACGAAGGCGGCACCATCCCGCAGATGGAAGCCTGTCTCGACCTTCCCGATGGCGGCGTGCGCCACGTCATCGTCGCCGGCCAGCCGATGGAGTTCGGCGAAGAGCCGTGCATGCTCTTCACCTTCGCCGATCTCGAATTGCGTCGGAAGGCCGAGATGGCCTTGCGTCAGAGCGAGGAGCGCTTCGCGAAGGCCTTCAGCCTCACCCCCGTGCCGACGGTGCTCGCGCGGGCGAACTCTTTCGCCATCACCGGGGTGAACGAGGCCTTCACCCGGGTCTTCGGCCATTCCGCCGAGACTGTCGCCGGGCGCTCACCGGCGGAACTCGGGCTCTGGGTCCACGATGCGGCCCGCGAGAAGTTCGAGAGTGCCGTGGCCATGACCGGCTACGTCCTCGGGCTCGAAGTCTGCCTGCAGCACGAGGATGGGACCAGCCTCGATTGTCTCGTCTCCGCCGAGCGGGTCGAGATCGGGGACGACATCTACGCACTCCTCGTCCTGCAGGACATCACCGAGCGCAAGCGCGGCGAGCGTGACCTGTTCGAGGCCATCGAGACCGTCATGGCCGATACCTCCTGGTTCAGCCGGGGGCTCATCGACAAGCTCGCCAACCTGCGTCGGCCGGGTGGCGAGCACAAGGATTCCGTCTCGCCGAACATGACGGTCCGCGAGCGGCAGATTCTCGATCTCATCTGTTCGGGGCTCGGTGACGATGCCATCGCCAAGCGCCTGACCCTGTCGCGCAACACGGTCCGGAATCATGCCGCCGCCCTCTACCGGAAACTGGGCGTGCACAAGCGATCCGAGGCCATCGTCTGGGGGCGCAACAATGGCTTTCCTGCGGGCTCTGCCGGTTAAATAAAATCGCTCTACCAGTACGAATGCATCATTGATCGGTGGTCGGCAGGCGCCAACTGAGGTGCTGAGCCGCAAGACATGGTGTCAGGCCGATCAGGTATTCGAAGCGATTCATGAGCGTTTCCAAGTCCGCAAGCGCGGCTGAAACGCTCGAGGGCTCGGTATAAGAAGCCGTCGGCAAGCTGATCGGTGATCAAAACGCGGTGAGCGAAGGACGATCTCAGCAAAAACTACCGAGGTCCACAGTGAAACCCAAGAGCGTTTCCGAGACTTAGGGTGAGGCTGACGGCGCCGGACATCGTCCGGTCGAGATTTTACAGATACAGGAGTGAACATCATGGTCGATACCAATCGGATCACCGGGGCCGCGAAAGAACTCGGCGGCAAGATCCAGGGCGCGGTCGGCGACCTGACCGGTTCGAACCGCAACTCGGTCGAGGGCCGGGCTCGCGAAGTCCAGGGCACGGCCGAGAACCTCTATGGTCAGGCGAAGGACGCCGTTGGCGACGCCGCAGACTACGCCGCCGACGCTGCCCGCGATGTCGGCGGACGCATCCGCGACACCGTCGACGATGTCGCCGGGTCCGACGGACGCGAGATCAAGGCCCGCGCACGCCAGGCGCAGGACGCGGCGGGCGACACCTATGAGCGCGCGGAGCGATCCGTCCGCAATGCCGGCCGCGAGGATTACGACTACGCCGATGACGCCTACGAGAACGGTGGCCGGTATCTGCGCCAGGGTGGCCGCGAGGTGACCCATCAGGTCGCCGAGCACCCGGTGGCCGCCCTGCTCGTGGCTGGCCTCCTCGGCTACGGCATCGGTCTTCTCATCCACGGCCGCGACTGAACGTCCGCCGCGCCACCCCTCCCCCTTCATCTTCCCCCGCTCGGACTACCGAATTCTTCGGACTACCGACGACCCCGGAGCTCTGCCACGTGTCTTCTTCCTCCAGCATCCCGACGTCGCCGATCGTCGCCGGTGATACCCGCACCGTCCTGCTGAACCAGGTTTCGTGGGGCGCGATCTTCGCCGGCGCGGTCACCGCCCTGGTGACCCAGGTCGTCCTCAACATGGTCGGCNGATACCCGCACCGTCCTGCTGAACCAGGTTTCGTGGGGCGCGATCTTCGCCGGCGCGGTCACCGCCCTGGTGACCCAGGTCGTCCTCAACATGGTCGGCGTCGGCATCGGCCTGTCCAGCGTCGGAGCGAACGCCGCCGACAACCCGGCCGCCTCGACCCTGTCGCTCGGCGCCGGTGTCTGGTTCATCGTCTCGGGCATCGTKGCCGCTCTCGCGGGCGGCTTCATCGCCGGRCGCCTGTCGGGCAAGCCCGTGACGGGCGCGGCCGGCCTGCACGGCCTGGTCTCCTGGGCGGTGACCACCCTCGTCGTCCTGTATCTTCTCACCTCCGCGGCCGGCGGCCTCATCGGCGGCGCCTTCTCGGGCGTGACCAGCACGCTCGGCGGCGCCGGTTCGCTCGTCGGCGGTACCGTGCAGACCGCCGCGCAGGCCGCAGCCCCGTCGCTGTCCAAGATCACCAACCCGCTGGACGGCATCGAGCAGAGCGTCCGCCAGCAGGCGGCCGGCCAGGACCCGCAGGCCGCCAAGGATGCCGCCGTCGCCGCCATCCGCGCCCTGTTCACGGGTGATCCCGCCCAGAAGGCCCAGGCCGAGAACCGCGCCGCCGACGCGCTGGCCAAGGCCCAGGGCATCCCGGTCGACCAGGCCAAGACCCAGATCCAGGACTACAGGAAGCAGTACGAAGAGACCGTCGCCAGCGCCAAGCAGAAGGCCGAGGCCGCGGCCGTGGCCGCCAAGTCCGCCGCCACYCAGGGCGCYTTCTACGGCGCGCTCGCCCTGATCCTCGGCGCGCTCGCCGGCTTCTTCGGCGGCCGCCTCGGCGCTCCGACCCTCGCCACCCTCACCGACAGCTACGGCGCCCGCCGCGTCTGAGCCGGATCGCCGGCCGGTCACCGCGACCGGCCGGACCTTTCCTTTCGACGATCACCCCGAACCCAAGGAGCCATCCCATGAGCAGCACCACGGACAAGCTGAAGGGTCTCGCCAACGAAGCCGTCGGCAACCTCAAGG
>NZ_LMNB01000002.1:0-101292 GCF_001422895.1 Methylobacterium sp. Leaf106 | reverse complement strand
GCGAAATAGGCCGACATCGCCCCCACCGGCGGGGCGATCGACATGTCGTTGTCGTTCAGGATCACGATCAGGCGCGAATGCAGCGCCCCGGCATTGTTCATCGCCTCGTAGGCCATGCCCGCCGACATCGAGCCGTCGCCGATCACCGCGATCATGTTGCGGCGCCTGGGCGCGGSTGCGCCCTTGGCCTTGGCCGACGCCTCGTCGAGGTCGCGCGCCACCGCCATGCCGAGCGCCGCCGAGATCGAGGTCGAGGAATGCGCCGCCCCGAACGGGTCGTAGACGCTCTCCGACCGCTTGGTGAAGCCCGACAGCCCGCCCGGCTGGCGCARGGTCCGGATCCGGTCGCGMCGCCCCGTGAGGATCTTGTGCGGATAGGCCTGGTGCCCGACATCCCACACGATCCGGTCGTCGGGCGTCTCGAACACGTGATGCAGGGCCACCGTCAGCTCGACCACGCCCAGACCCGACCCGAGGTGACCGCCCGTCACCGACACCGCGTCGATCATCTCCTGACGCACAGCGTCCGCCACCGCCTGAAGCTGGCTCTCGGGAAGCGCGCGAAGAGCAGACGTCTCGTCAAGCCCGTCGAGGATCGAGGTTTCTATCCGTGACACCGAATCAACCTCACGTCCGGAGGGAAGATAAAGATCGGAAGAGCGNCACAGCGTCCGCCACCGCCTGAAGCTGGCTCTCGGGAAGCGCGCGAAGAGCAGACGTCTCGTCAAGCCCGTCGAGGATCGAGGTTTCTATCCGTGACACCGAATCAACCTCACGTCCGGAGGGAAGATAAGCGCGCAACTTGTTGCGGCAGATGAATAATTTTTATGAAACCACGGATCATTGCGACCCCGTGGGTTCAGCCGACATCGAGGGGAGCGACACCCGCCGCGCGCCCGTCGGGCCCGAGCGTGATCGTCTGGATCCGCGCCTCGGCCTTGCGCAGCAGACCTTCGCAATGCCGCTTCAAGATCTCGCCGCGCTCGTAGATCGCTACCGATTCGTCGAGGGGCACATCCCCCTTCTCCAGGCGTCGAACGATCTCTTCGAGCTGTTCGAGCGCCTTCTCGAACGGCAGGTCGAGTCCCTCGTCGGACGCTTTCGAATCGGTTGTCGCCGCCACGGCGGATCGCGCTGCGGTCATCCCAGGGTACCCCTCATTGTGCCGGTCTAAGCCTGCGGCTGCCTGCCCGACAAGCCCAGGGGGGCGTTGGCTGCTCCATCGGCAAGCACTTCGTCAAGGGTGGCGTCGTTTCGGCCACACTCGATTCATCACAATTACAAGCTGATCGCGGCCTCGGTCCTTACCCCAGCGCGAGCGCGAAGGGGTTTCCCTCGAACGCGTCGGCGCCCCGCCCGATCCCCGCGATGGCGGCGGACATCCGTCCTCCGCGCTCAAGCAGATGGTCGGCGATCTCCACGAACAGGGCATTGGGCGTCGCCGAAGGCGATGCGGCGCGCAGGGCGCGGGAGATCTCGGCCTCGTCCCGTTCCGGCGCAAGGGCGCAGGCGGCGATGTAGGCCGCCGCTGTGGAGCGGCTGATCCCGGCATAGCAATGGATCAGCAGCGGCCGATCCCGGTCCCAAGAAGCGGCGAAATCGAGGATACGACGCACATGAACCTCGCTCGGCAGGACATGCCCGTCGAGGGGGGCGACGATGTCGCTGACTTCGACCACGCAATGGCGCCCGTCGGCGATGCCCTCCGGGCGTGCGATGGCGGTGCCGATCTTCATCAGCGTCATCAGGTGGCTCGCCCCGGTGCGCTCCAGAATCCGGGGCAATTGCGACAGGGGGCAGACGTGGATATCCGACATCAGGAAACGCTCGCAAGAAACTGAAAACGTAAAAGGAACCTCGATTGAGCCTCGGCGGTCGGCCAGGGCTCGATCAGCGCCTGCGCCTCCGGGGCCGCCGGGTGGAGATGCCCGAAGACCGCGCTGGCCTCGTCCGCCGAAAAGCCGGCGAGGCGGGTGGCTTCGAGATGGGCCGCCATCGCATCGGCGCGCTTGACCAGGCGAACCTCGTCCTCGTCGGGCTCCGGCAGGCCGAAGCGCTGGCGGATCGCCGCCATCAGGCGCAGTTCCACACCCTTGTAGGACGGTCCGATCGCCGCCTTGAACGGCGAGATGATGTCGCCGATCACGTATTCCGGGGCATCGTGTAGCAGGAGTTCGAGGCGCTGCATCCGGGTCCGGCCGGGGGCCAGATCCGCGCCGATGGCCTCCACCAGCAGCGCGTGCTGGGCCACGGAAAAGACGTGCGGCCCGGCGGTCTGGCCGTTCCAGCGAGCGACGCGGGCGAGACCGTGGGCGATGTCGGCGATCTCGATGTCCTGCGGCGAGGGATCGAGGAGGTCGAGACGCCGGCCCGACAGCATCCGCTGCCAGGCGCGGGGGGCGGTGGCGCTCATCGGCCCGCCCCCATGGCGGCGCAGGGAGCGTGTCGATGGCACCCGACGAGGTGGTCGTTCACCATGCCCACCGCCTGCATGAAGGCATGGACGATGGTGGGGCCGCAGAAGCTGAACCCTTCCGTCTTGAGGGCGCGGGAGACGGCCCGTGAGATCTCCGTCTCGGTGGCGATGCCGGCCCGGTCAGTCGCCCGGCCCTGGATCGGCTGGCCCTCGACGAAGTCCCACAGGAAGCGCGAGAAGCCGGGGCCGCGCTCCTCGATGGCGAGGAAGGCGCGGGCGCCCGCGATGGTGCCGACGATCTTGGCGCGGTTCCGGATGATCCCGGTATCCTGCATCAGCCGCTCGACATCGGCCTGCGTGAACCGCGCGATCGCCTCCGGGTCGAACCCGGCGAACGCCCGGCGGAACCCCTCGCGCCGCCGCAGGATGGTGATCCAGGACAGGCCGGCCTGGAACCCGTCGAGGATCAGTTTCTCGTACAACGCCCGGCCGTCATGCTCGGGCACGCCCCATTCGGTGTCGTGATAGGCGACGTAGACCGGATCGAGCCCGGCCCACCAGCAGCGCGGGCAGCCGTCGGAATGATGGATCAGGCCTGTGGAATCGTGCGGCATGGGATCGAGAATAATCGGAACGGATCAAGAACGCCAGATGGGCCGAGAACGCCCGGAGGCCGGGTCGTCGCCAGGAGCGATCAGGTGCGCATCCCCTCTCCCCGCACGCGGGGAGAGGGCAGCGACGACCCCGTCGTCGGCGCGGCGAGGCGGCAGCCGAAGGTGAGGGGGCTCGGCCCAAGGAGCCTCGTCCGGAATCGCCCCCTCACCGTCGCTCCGGCTTCGCCTCCACTCACCGAGTGTCATTGTCGCTACCGATCACCCGGCCGGCGTCACCTCCGGGAAGGCGAAGGTGGCGAAGGAGGGTTTCTCGACACCGAGGATCGTCGCGCCGGCGCGCACCGGCTCGCCGGCGGCGACCGCATCGGCGAGGCGGTCGAGGCGGAGCATGGCGAGGCCGCGCGCGCCCGATACGCTGCCGATCGTGCCGAGCCCGCGCGGTCCGGCGGTCACGTCCGCGCCGGAGGTCACGGCCTCCCCGTCGCGGGAGATCACCGGAACGATGCGGGTGCGCGCGGTGCCGCGATGCTGCATGCGCGACACGACCTCCTGGCCGACATAGCAGCCCTTCCTGAAATCGACGCCGGCGAGTTGGTCCATCAGCGCCTCGTGCGGGAAGGCATCGCCATAGGCAAAGTCACGTCCGCCCTCGGGGATGCCGAGGGCGATGCGGTGGGCGTGGTAATCCGCCTCGGTGGCATCGGCCGAGAACGCGCCCTCGGCGAAGACGAGGCGCTCGCCCAACGCCGGGAGACGCCCGTCGCGGAGGCGCTCGGTGGCGGCGGCGGCCTCCGCCCCGCCCCAGGCGGCGGCGAGCCCCAGGGTCGGGTCGACGGCGATCGTCACCTTGGCGCGCAGGCGGTAGAGCGTGAGGCGCTTGGCGAGCGCCGGGGCCTGATCGGCCGGGCAATCCAGGCGGAAGCCGTCGCCGGAGCGCCAGATCAGGAAATCGAACAGGATCTTGCCCTGCGGGGTCAGCAGCCCGCCGAGCCGTGCCTCACCCGGTTCGAGGGTCTCGATATTGCAGGTCACCACGCCCTGGAGAAAACTCGCGGCCTCCTCGCCCGCGATGACGATGACGGCGCGGTCCGGCAGCAAGGCGATCGGCATGGCAACTCCTCGAAGGTCATCCTGCAAAGGCCCCTCCGGCGCGCATCGTGGCGATGCGCCGGCGGGCCTGTCGGCAGGCCACGGCGTTGCACGCCGCGCGAGCCTGACATAAGCCGCCGCCACCCGCGTCTCAACGCCGTTCAGGAGCGACCCCGATGGACCAGCCCTTCGATCTCCTCCTCACCGGCGGCAGGATCGTCAATCACGACGGCGAGCACGCCGCCGATCTCGGCATTCGAAACGGCCGTATCGCCGCCATCGGCGACCTGTCCCGGGCCGAGGGCGAGCGCCAGGATTGCACCGGCCTGCACCTGCTGCCGGGTGTCATCGACACCCAGGTCCATTTCCGCGAGCCGGGTCTCGACCACAAGGAAGACCTCGAATCGGGCTCCCGCGCGGCGGTGATGGGCGGCGTGACCGCCGTGTTCGAGATGCCCAACACCAACCCGCTGACCACCAGCGCCGAGACCCTGGCCGACAAGGTGGCGCGCGGGCACCACCGCATGCATTGCGACTTCGCCTTCTGGGTCGGCGGCACCCACGAGAACGCCCATGAGGTCGCCATCCTCGAGCGCCTGCCGGGTGCTGCGGGGATCAAGGTCTTCGTCGGCTCCTCCACCGGCGCGCTCCTGGTCGAGGACGATGCAGGCGTGACGGAGATCCTGAAGCGCACCCGGCGCCGGGCCGCCTTCCATGCCGAGGACGAGCCCATGCTGCGCGAGCGCAAGGGCCTGCGGGTGCCAGGCGATCCGTCCTCGCACCCGGTCTGGCGCTCGCCCGAGGCCGCGCTGAAGGCGACGCAGCGCCTCGTGCGGATCGCGCAGGAGACGGGTGCCCGCATCCACATCCTGCACATCTCCACGGCGGAGGAGATGGTGTTTCTCGCCGACCATAAGGACGTGGCCAGCGTCGAGGTGACGCCGCACCACCTCACCCTCGACGGGACCGAGGCCTATGCCCGCCTCGGTACCCTGGTGCAGATGAACCCGCCGGTGCGCGACGCGGCGCACCGCGACGGGATCTGGCACGGGATGACGCAGGGCGTTGCCGACATCCTCGGCTCGGACCACGCGCCGCACCTGCTGGAGGAGAAGGCCAAGCCCTATCCGGATTCCCCCTCCGGCATGACCGGCGTCCAGACGCTGGTGCCGATCATGCTCGATCACGTCGCCAACGGACGGCTGTCTCTCGCCCGCTTCGTCGACATGACCAGCGCCGGGCCGAAGCGCCTGTTCGGCATCAGCCGCAAGGGCCGACTCTCGGTGGGCTACGACGCCGATGTGACGGTGGTGGACCTCAAGCGCCGCGAGACCATCCGCAACGAATGGATCGCGTCGAAATGCGGCTGGACCCCCTATGACGGCGTCACCGTCACCGGCTGGCCGGTGGGCACCATCGTGCGCGGCAGGCGCGTGATGTGGCAAGGGGACCTCGTCGGCCCGTCCAGCGGCGAGGCGGTGGTGTTCGACGAGGCGCTGTCGCCGGGTTAACGGATTTACCGGCAGAGCTCGATCCCGGCCCCGAAACGCATCGAGCCGCCCGGTCCTGTCCGGGCGGCTCGATCGATCACACGCAAAACGTCAACGGGTCGGGTGCGGCCCGGTCCCGCGCCTCAATGCTGGGGGGCGGTGGTGAAGGCGCCCCCGCGGATGCGGTCGGGAAAACCCTCGGCGTAACGCGCGGTGGCGTCCTCGCCATAGGTCATCACCAGTTCCTGGAAGGCGGCGAACAGGGCGGCCTGCGCCATGCAATCGCCATCGAGCCCGTCGAGACAGCCTTCCGCGAACGCTTCCGAGACGTAGCCGAGGGCTACGCGCTTGTCGTCGAGATCGGCCTCGAAGGGCGCGGGGGCGGTGTCGATCTGCATGGCGATAACATCGGTTGCGCCGAAGAATGGCTCGGCGGATGACCGAAACATAGGCTGAGCTTCGCGCATCGGGAAGCCAAGAATTGCGAAGCGGTTAACGCCGGGGGTCGAATGCGACGAATTTCCTTCAGCCTTGTGCCCTGTCTCCCAAAAGACACATCGCCGCCTCAGCCCCCGAAACGGCTGGCCAGGGCGTGGGACAGCCGTTCTCCCTCCGCGACATAGCGGGACGCCGCCTCCGTCGCCGATGGCGTGCAGGCCCGGTAGGTGAGGGAATATCCGCGATAGCCGCGGTTATACGCCCCGGCGAGGCGGTCCCGCCGCCCCGGCGTCACCCCTTCGGCCTCCATCAACGCCTTCATCCGGGTCGGCCATTCGGCGGCGTCCGGCGCCGCGCAGAGGCTGCGCAGGAAGGAGAGGGAGCCGATGATCTCGGAGAGCCGCATCAGGTCCCGGTCGTAGGGAGCGGGCGGCGGCTCGGCGGGGGCAGGGGGCTCCTTGTCCTTCTCCGGGGCCTTCTGCGCGGGCCGCGCCGGGTTGGCGCGCTGCTGAGCCGAAGCGAGATCGGGCATGCCCACCGCGAGGGCGGCGAACATCAGCACGGGCGACAGGCATCGCCTCACCCACGTCACAGCCACGCCCCGTCCTCCGCCGCGAACCTCATCGGGCAGGTTTACACCGTTTCCCGGTCGAGACGAGGAGCCCGTCGGTCTCATCGGGATCCCGTATCGCCACCCTGGCCAGCGACCTGCGCGAAGGCCTCGTCCACCGTCTCCCGCAATCCGGGCGTCGTGGCGAGATCGGCGAGCTCGTCGGGAAGAGCCCAGCGCACGTCCAGGGCCTCGGGGCCGGGGGCCGGCTCGCCGGCGGTCCAGAGGGCGGCGTGGGGATGGACGACGTAATGGTGGCGCACCCGGCCATCCTCGGCCCGCAGGATGATCTCCGTCGGGGTCAGGGAGCGGACGACCACGGCCGAGACGCCGACCTCCTCGCCGAGCTCCCGCAGCGCCGCCTGCGCCAGGGTCTCGCCGGGCTCCACCAGCCCGCCGGGAAGCGTCCAGACCCCGCGCAGGGGCTCGTTGGCCCTGGCGGCCAGCAGCACCCGCCCGTCGCGGATGACGGCGATGGACGCGCCGAGGAAGGGGCGCGCCGGGAAGAGCCGGACGTCGGAGCCGTCCTCGCTCGCTGCTTCGCTCATGGGGCTCGACGTTTCTCGGTTACGGAGAGATGAACGCCACCCGCCCGTCGGCGAGGCCGACGAGGAGGCGCGTGCGAGGGCCGTGGCCGATTGCCGCGACGCCGAAGGCGGCAAGGCCGGGCAAGGGGATGCGCTTCACCTCGCGGATGCCGTCCTTCAGGGACAGGATGGCCAGGGCGCTCCGATCCGCTACCGGCAAGGCGAGTTCGGCCACACCGTCCCCATCGGCATCGAGAACGGCCGACAGGTCGGCCCCGCCCTCGCCCGGAGACAGGGTGGTGTAGCCGGTGGCCTCGCCGACCAGTCGCAGGGCTCCGGCCTCGTAGGCCCAGAGCTGGAGGATGCCCGCCCCGTCGGGCGCCGCCACCGCGGCGATCCGGGGTTGTCCGGCTTTCGAGACATCGCCGATCGCCGCGAGTGTCAGCGACTGCCCACCCGGCCCCGCCGCCTGGACCGGGCTCCGGGCGAGAATGGCCCATGCCTTGTCCGGCTCCGCCGGGGATTTGGTGGACTCCGCCGAAGGCTTGCCGGGCTCCGCCGAAGGCTTGCCCAACCCTGCCGAAGGCTTGCCGACCACGACCAGGGCCGATCCGCCCTCCTGCGCCGTCACCGCCACGATGACCGGCCGGCCGTCGATGAGGATCGCGATGGGACGGCGCAGGGCGAAGGCGCCGCCGTGACCGGCGGTGACCGCGGTGGTCACGATGGGGACGGGCTTCGGATCGGCGCTCATCCCCACCGGCTGGCGCTCGCGGATGGTGAGCGTCCCGGCGCGCTCGAACTCGCTGGCATTGGGGCGGACGGGGTCGGACAGGTGGGCACTGAGCGGCCCGAGTGTCGCGCGCCGGGTGCCGGCAACGGCGCCGCGTGGGGTCTCGGAGACCGCGAGCCCGTCGATGGCCTCGGCACCGAGAAGGGTGGTGGCGACCTTGCCGTCGGCGAGGGTCAGGGCGGCACCGCCCTCGTCGCCCCACAGGACGGCCAGGGACACATCCTCCACCACCTCGCCCTTCAACCCTTTGGGACGGGCGAGCGGAAGGAGGCCCGAGGTCGCCACAGCCAGGGAGACCTCGCTGCCCGGGCCGCGCATGGCGCGCGCCCTGAACGGCAGGTCGAGGATCGTCACGACCGGATCGGCCCGGACGGGCTGCGCGCTCAGAAGCGAGGCGACGAGAACGGAGACCGCGAGGAGCGCCGAGAGCGCACCTCGTTCAGACATGCTGGCCGCCGTTGATGTGCAACTCGGCGCCGTTCACGTAGGAGGAGGCCTCGGTGCAGAGGAAGTAGATCGCCTTGGCCACCTCGTCGGGCGTGCCGAGGCGCCGCTGCGGGATGCCGGCCACGATCTTGTCGGTGCCGGGCGAAAGGATCGCCGTATCGATCTCGCCCGGCGAGATCGCGTTCACCCGCACCCCGAGGGGGCCGAAATCGCTGGCCATCTCGCGGGTGAGGCCGGCGAGCGCCGCCTTCGACGTGCCGTAGGCCGCGCCCGCGAAGGGATGCACGCGGGACCCCGCGATCGAGGTGACGTTGACGATGGAGCCCTTGGCGCGGGTCAGTTCCTCGCACAGGCCGCGCGCCAGGAGCAGGGGCGCGAAGACGTTGACCTGGAACACCTTGCGCCAGTCGCCGAATTCCGTGGCGATGGCGCCGAGGCGCTCGCCGTTCGAGCCCTTGGGCGAGATGCCGGCATTGTTGACCAGCGCATGGAGCAGGCCGCCCTCGTCGGCGAGACGGCCGGCGACTTCAGCCACACCGCGCATCGTATCCTCGGGGTCCGAAAGATCGACCTGGAGGTGATCCTCCGGCCCCATCTCCCAGGGGCAATTCTCGGGGAAGGCATGACGGGAACAGGTGATCACCCGCCACCCGGCCGCAGAGAAGCGCTTGACCGTGGCGTGGCCGATTCCGCGGCTTCCGCCCGTCAGCAGCATGACGCGGCGGCGTTCATTGCTCGATATGGCCAAAGCCGTTCCTTCAGGGTCCGGGGGCGGTGGACAGCCCAGGTCTAAGCTGCGCCAGCCGGGAAATCCAGGGTCGATCCCGCGGCGCAGCAAGGCTGGAAGCGATCGAGACAACGCCCATTCCCGGCCGATGGCGGTTCACGGATAGAGTCTCGCCCCCTGCCAGCCGCCGCCATCCCTCGTGAAGCGGACGCGGTCGTGGAGCCGGAACGGCCCATCCTGCCAGAACTCGATGGAGACCGGGGCGATGCGGAACCCCGTCCAGTTCTCCGGGCGCGGCACCGGCTGGTCCTCGTAGCGGGCCGACAGGGCGGCGACCTCCGCTTCCAGGGTGGCGCGGTCGGCCAGCGGCCGGGACTGGCGGCTGGCATGGGCACCGATCCGGCTCTCGCGGCGGCGGCTCGCGAAATAGGCATCCGCCTCCTCGAGCGACACATGGCTCACGGGTCCGCGCGCGCGGACCTGACGGCGCAGGCTCTTCCAATGCAGGACGAGGGCCGCCTGCGGGTTCTGCGCCAGTTCCTCGCCCTTGGCGGAATCGACATTGGTATAGAACACGAAGCCCCGCTCATCGGCACCCTTGAGCAGCACCATGCGCACGTCCGGCAGGCCGTCGGAGCCGGCCGTGGCGAGCGCCATGGCGTTGGGATCCTCGGGCTCCGCACGCTCGGCCTCGCCCATCCAGGCGGAAAACAGTCCCCAGGGGTCTGTGGACAGCGTGAAGTCTCCATCGGCCCCAAGGGGGGAGGCGGCGGGTGAGACACTGCCGGGCGTGGCCGGCTCATCGATCCTTAACCGATCCAAGGCGTAATCCTGTGAGTGAGATCCGGGTCGGGGGCACCGACGTGGGACACGATTTGTCGTCGTTCGGGTCACGTCGTGAGAACAGGTGTAATGCGTCGGAGCGAGAGTAAAGCCCAACCCGTCTCCATCCGTGCCGTCGTCGCACCCCGTCTGGCCCGCGCCCGGTGCGCGGCGGTGCTGACGTCGGGGAGCGTGGCCCTGGCCTTGTCGCTCGCCGGCTGCGGCATTCCGATCCTCACCTTCCAGAGCGAGAGCAAGTCGGAACCGGACGTGACGGTCCCCGAGCCCCTGGTCACGGGGAGCATCGACAAGCGCCCGAAGAGCTTCGGCAGCGAGATGTCCGACGAGGATTGGCGCCGGGCGCACGCGGCCCTGGCGGTGGCCCTCGATCCGCAGGGCAACGGCCGTCCGGTCAAGTGGGACAACCCGGATTCGTCCCTGCGCGGCTCCGTCAACCCGACGGGCCTTCCCTACGTCGCCAACGACCTGATCTGCCGGGATTTCCTCGCCTCGGTCATCGCGCCATCGCGCAGTCGTTTCGTGCGCGGTACCGGCTGCAAGCCTTCGGGGGGCGAATGGGAATTGACCCGTATCCGCACGGCCAAAGCCAAGGCCTGACGCCGAGAACGGCTCGGCTGTTGGCAAGATCGTGCCGCCTTTGGGATCGTCCGGCGTGGCGGCGGGTTGACGCGTGGATCGAACCGTCGAATCCTGCCGGATGACCGTTGCAGAGAAGCAACATCCATTCCACATAGCGGAAGACTTCGACAGGGGCGGGCATGAGCCCGGCCCCGTGCGGCACCGAGACCGATAACAGACGATGCGCAATCCCTACGACGTGCTGGGTGTGGCCAAGGGCGCCAGCGAGGCCGACATCAAGAAGGCCTATCGCAAGCTCGCCAAGGCCTACCACCCCGACACCAACAAGAACGATGCCAAGGCCAAGGACCGTTTCTCGGAGGCCAACAGCGCCTACGAGATCCTCGGCGACGCGACCAAGCGCGCCCAGTTTGACCGTGGCGAGATCGACTCCGACGGCAGGCCTCGTGCGCCATCCGGCTTCGATGGGTTCGGCGGCTTCGGTGGCGGCCCGGGCGGCGCCCGCTCCGCGGGCTTCGACTTCGAGAGCGCCGCGCGCAGCCGGGCGGGCGGCGGCGGGATCGGCGAGGACATCTTCTCGCACCTGTTCGGCGACACGTTCCGGGGCGGTGCCGGTGGCGGTCCCGGCGCCAGGGGACCGATGAAGGGTGAAGATCTCGCCGCCGAACTCTCCGTGACCCTGGAGCAGGTGGCGAGCGAGGAGAAGCTGCGGATCTCGCTGGGCTCACGCGACGTGGACGTGGTGATTCCCAAGGGCGTCGTGGACGGGCAGACCATCCGCCTGCGTGGCCTCGGAAACCCGGGCGGTCCACGCTCCTCGCCGGGCGACGCCCTGCTGACCATCCGCATCCTGCCGCATCCGCGCTTCACCGTGGAGGGGGCGGATCTGCGCACCTCCGTGGATCTGGCCCTCGAAGATGCGATCCTCGGCGGCCCGATCCGCGTGCCCACCCTCACCGGCGCGGTGGAGATGCGCGTTCCGGCCATGACGAGTTCGGGCCGGACCTTCCGCCTCAAGGGCAAGGGTCTGCCGAAGAAGGACGGCACCCGCGGCGACCTGTTCGCCACCACGGCGATCTCGCTGCCGGCGAGCGAGGACGAAACCCTCCTCGCCTATGCCAACGGGCGCCGGGCGGCGCGCACCGCCTCTGGACAGGCATAGGCGCGGACTTCCGTCCCCGGCGCACCTCCGCTAAGGATGCCTCGGCGCGAGCGCTTCCCCCCAGGTCCGGACGGGTGCGCTCCGGCGCGCGACGGCCTCTGGCTCAGGTGACTCATGGCGGACACGAACCCGGTACACGATCACGTCGGCGGCTTGCTCGCCGGGAAATGCGGTCTGGTGCTCGGTGTCGCCAACAACCGGTCCATCGCCTGGGGCATCGCCAAGAGCGCCCATGCCCACGGCGCCAAGCTCGCCTTCAGCTACCAGGGCGATGCCCTGAAGAAGCGGGTCGAGCCCCTGGCGCGCGAGCTCGATGCCCATGTGGTTGGCCATTGCGACGTCACCGACGGCGCCTCCATCGACGCCGTCTTCGCGGAAGCCGGCCGCGTCTTTCCGCAGGGGATCGACTTCGTCGTCCATTGCATCGCCTTCTCCGACAAGGACGAGCTGACGGGACGCTACGTCGAGACCTCGGAGGCGAACTTCACCAAGTCGCTGATGATCTCCTGCTACTCGTTCACGGCGGTGGCCCAGCGCGCCGAGAAGCTGATGCCCAATGGCGGCTCGCTCCTCACCCTGACCTATTACGGCGCCGAGAAGTGGATGCCGCATTATAACGTCATGGGCGTCGCCAAGGCGGCGCTGGAAGCCTCGGTGCGCTATCTCGCCGCCGATCTCGGCCCCTCGAAGATCCGCGTCAACGCGATCTCGGCCGGCCCGATCAAGACCCTGGCCGCCTCCGGCATCGGCGACTTCCGCTACATCCTCAAGTGGAACGAGTACAACGCGCCCCTGCGGCGGACGGTGACCATCGAGGAGGTCGGCGAGACCGCCTCCTACCTGATATCGGACATGTCGCGCGGCATGACCGGCGAGATCCTCCATGTGGATGCCGGCTACCACGTGGTCGGCATGAAGAACCCGGACGCGCCGGATCTGAGGCTCGACAGCAAGGAGTGAGGCGGGCCGCGTGCGGGAGCGCGCCGCGCCGGCCTGCCCCGGCGGATAAGGCGAGGGACCGACCCGCTCCGGGGCCGCGTCCCGCCGAGGCTCTCTCGCCATGAAGACCCGTCCCGCTTTCGATGATGCGGCGTCCGCCGGGATCATCACCGCCGAACAGGCACGCGCGCTTTCCGCCTTCTATCCCACACGGCCGGGACGGGCCGTCTCCTTCGATCTCGCCCACGTGCTCTGGTATGCCGGCGCCCTGGTGGTCATCGGCGCCATGGGCCTGTTCTCGACCCTCGCCTTCGGGATGATGGGCGGACCGGCTCTCACCGCCACCGCCCTGATCTACGCGGCGGCCTTCGTCGCCGCCGGGCGGCACCTTCGCATCGCGCACGACCTGCCGGTCCCCGGCGGTCTCCTCATCGCCTGCGCCGTGGCCATGACGCCGCTCGCCGTCTACGGCCTGCAGGAGAGCTGGGGCTGGGGCGAGCAGGGCCGGCCGGGCGCCTATCGCGACGTCTTCACCTGGATCAAGGGCGGCTGGGTGCCCATGGAAGCGGCGACCCTCGTGGTCTCGGCCATCGCCCTGCGCGCCACACGCTTCGGCTTCATCACCCTGATCGCGGCGGTGGCCCTGTGGTTCCTGTCCATGGATATCGGCCTCTGGGCCACGGGGCCGGATCTCGACTGGGAAACCCGCCGGACGATCTCGCTCTGGTTCGGCCTCGCCCTCATCGCCTTCGCCTGGGCGGTGGACCTGCGCCAGAGGCGGACGGATTACGCGTTCTGGCTCCATCTTTCCGGCATCCTCACCTTCTGGGGCGCCCTGACGTGGCAATCCTCCGACAGCGAGGTGGCGAAGGCGCTCTATGCCCTGTTGAACGTCGCGCTCATCGGTCTCGCCATCTTCCTGTCTCGGCGGATCTACGCGGTGTTCGGCGCCATCGGCGTGGCTCTCTATCTCGGCGATCTGGCGAACCGCGTCTTCAAGGACTCGCTGCTCTTCCCCTTCACCCTGTCACTCATCGGTCTCGGCCTGATCGGCCTCGGCATCCTCTACCAACGCCATGCCGACAGGATCGGCGGGGCGATGATGCGGTCGCTGCCGGGATCTCTCCGGCGCTGGCGGCCCGACCACGGCGACAGGGCATGACCGGCTGAGCCATGAGAGCCCCCGTCAAGCGTCGTCGGCTTCCGCAAACTCTCCCGAAAGCTTGAGCCCGTCGATCCAAGTCGCCCCGTCTCGCTTGAACACCCGGCGGGGCGACACGCCACCCTGCTCCTCGATCGCGTCGGCCAGCCGCTCCGAATGGGTCACCAGCCAGACCTGTGTGCGACGCGACGCGGTCACGATCATCCGTGCCAGGGGATCGAGCAGGTCCGGGTGGAGGCTCGTCTCCGGCTCATTGAGGGCGATGAAGGGCGGGAGCCGGTAGGCGAGGAGGGCCCCGGCGAGGGCGAGATAGCGAAGCGTCCCGTCCGACAGTTCGGCGGCCTCGAACACGCGCTTGGGGTAATCGGGGAAGACCATCCCGAAGCTCGCCTCGCGGCCGGGCGACGGGATGACGAGGCGCGCCCCGGGGAAGGTATCGCCCACGGCCCCATCGAGATCGACGGTGTCCTCGCGGATGTGCCGGAGGGTGGCGAACACGGCGGCGAGGTCGGATCCGTCCGACGACAGGGTCGGCGTGGTGACGGCGAGGCAGGGCCGGCGCAGGGCCGAGGCCGCGTCGGTGCGGAAATCGTGGTGGAAGCGCCAATCCAGCAGCGCATGCCGGACGAGATGCAGTTCGGGAAACGCGACCGCGTCCTGAAGTGCCGCGAGCGCGGTTTCCGTGGCGAGGAGACTCGAGCCGAGAGAGCGCTTGCGGCCGTCATCGCCGCGCACGAAGCCGGAAGGCCCGTCACGCTCGAGCATGACCGCCGGCCGCCGGCCCGACAGGACGGTGAGCCGCTCCCGCTTGATCTGCGGTTCGAGCAGGAAGGCGGCCCCCCTGGGGCCGTCCTCCGACTGGGGCACCAGACCGACCTCGATCTCGTATCGGTAGGCGACGGACGCAGCCTCGTCGCCGAGCTCGACGGACCATCCCACCCGCACCGGCCCCTTGCCGCTGCGTGGTCCGGCCCAGACGACCGAGGCCATCCCGCCCTCCGCCGCGAGATCACGCACCAGCGTGCCGGCGGCGGCGGCCTGCAGGCGTTCGAGCGCCCGGTAGAGGTTGGTCTTGCCGACGGCATTGGCCCCGATGAAGACCGAGAGGGCCTCCACCGGAAACCGGATGGACCGCAGGGAGCGGTATCCCGAGGCCGCCACGTCGCGGACGGTCAGCATGCGCGCATTCTCAAGCACCGGCTCCCGACGCACGAACCATTGTCGCGCGGTCGGATCAGGTCAATCCGGCACCGTCAGCTTGGCGATGCCCGGCTGAGCGTCCGGATAGCGCGGATCCATCGCTTCCAGGGTGTTGGCGATGGTGCGGGCGACGAGGAGGTTGCGGTACCATTTGCGGTTGGCCGGCACCACGTGCCAGGGCGCGTGCGGGGTGGAGCAACGGCTCAGGGCATCGGTGAAGGCGCCCTGATAGGCGTCCCAGGATTGGCGCTCGACGAGGTCGGCCGCATCGAACTTCCAATGCTTCTCGGGATCGGCGATCCGCGCCTCCAGGCGCTCCTTCTGCTCGTCCTTCGAGATGTGCAGGAAGAACTTCAGCACGGTGACGCCCGACAGGGTCAGCATCCGCTCGAAATCGTTGATGATGTCGTAGCGCGGTCGCCATACCCCCTCCGGCTCCAGGGACTTCACCCGCACCACGAGCACATCCTCGTAATGGCTGCGGTTGAACACGCCGATCATGCCGCGCCCCGGCACCTTGGCGTGGTAGCGCCAGAGGAAATCATGGTCGCGCTCCTCCGCGCTCGGGACCTTGAACGACCACACCCGACACCCTTGCGGGTTCACCCCCTCGAAGACCGACCGGATGGTGCCGTCCTTGCCGCCGGTATCGATGGCCTGGAGCACCACGAGAAGGCTGCGCCGATGCTCGGCATAGAGCCGCTCCTGCAGTGCCTGGATGCGGCCATGCTCCACGAGGAGCGCCTGTTTGGACGCCTCCTTGTCGAGCCCGCCATCGGCATCGGCGTCGATCGCGGCCAGATCCAACGCCTCGCCCGGCTGCACGGTGACGATGCCGGCTGCCGCGCAGGAGGCGAGGGCGGCCGTGTCGACCGGGCTTTCGCGCTTGGCATGGCGCATCGCCGAACGGGCCCAGGCGGCGGAGGAGGGCGGCTTGTCCGATTCCGGACGTGGGCTAAGCGGTTTCGGCTTGCGCGCCCTCGTGGTGTCCGATTGGCCCGAATGCCGCTTGCCGCGCTTCTTCGCCATGATCACATTTCGCCTTATACGATATTCAATCGATGCCGCGGGCACCGCACCAAGGCACCGCCGCTCCGGGAAAGCAGTGTGCCGATGCCTGTAACGCCTGGAGCAACCTTGAGCGCGACAACGATCCGCGGCTGTGCCCGTTCCGGACAAGCGCGGCGCCCCGCCACGAACGGCCGGCGCGCATGACGGTGTATTTCATCCGCCACGGCCAGACCGACTGGAACGCGGAGGGCCGCCTCCAGGGCCAGCGCGACGTGCCTCTCAATGCCACGGGCCTGGGCCAGGCCGAAAGCGTGGCCGAGCGGCTGAAGGCCGTGGCGGGGGCCAGCCTTGCCGAGGCCGCGTTCGTCGCGAGCCCGCTCACGCGCACGCGACAGACGATGGAGGTGCTCCGGGCCAGCCTCGATCTCGCGCCGAAGGCCTATGCCGTCGACACTCGCCTCATGGAGATCAACTTCGGCACCTGGGAGGGTTCGACCTGGGCCGAGATCCGCCGGCGCGACAGCCGGGGCGCCCTGGCACGCGACCGGGACCGCTGGGGCTATCGTCCGCCGGGCGAGCATGGCGAGAGCTATGCCATGCTGGTGGACCGGGTCAGGCCGGCGATCGCGGACTTGCAGCGGCCGGCGGTCATCGTCGCCCATGGCGGGGTCGCCCGCGCCATCCTGGTGATCCTCGGCTATACCAGCATCCGCGAGGCCCCCCGGATGGGCATCCGCCAGGGCAGCGTCCTCGTCCTCGACCAGTCCCGCTGGCGCTGGGCCTGATCCGCTTTCTCCGCGAAGACCGGTTCTAGGCGGCTCGGCAAACGTGCTAAGCGGGCGCGACCACAGTGGGGCGCCGCGATTTCGGCACGATCCGGGCGCCTAACCCGGCCAAAAGGACGGTCTCGCAGCGGCGGGGCCGGCAGCGGAGCATCGGATGAGCAGTCTCGCCGAGACGACCCGGCCTCGGGCGGAGTCGCTTGTGGACAAGGCCGAACGGGGCGAGATCGGGTCGCATAGCGGCGCCGGAGCGCCGGAGCGGAAGGCCGTGCTGCGCGGAGAGAGCCGCCCGGACCTCATCCGGGACGAGGTTCTGGGAGAGATCTTTTCCGACAGCGCCCGCCTGCGCCCCGACCACCCGGCCATCGTGGACGGCGCGAGCCGGGACGCGGCCGGCCGTCATCCGAAGTTCACCTATGCGGAGGTCGAGGCCCGCGCGCTCGCCATCGCCCGTGGCCTGAATCATCGCGGCATCGGCCCCGGCGACGTCGTCGGCCTCTGGATGGCGCGCGGCCCCGACCTGCTGATCGCCCAGATCGGCATCACGATGTCGGGAGCCGCATGGCTCCCCTTCGATGCGGAGGCTCCCGCCGACCGCGTGGCGGTCTGCCTCGATGACGCGCAAGCCAAGCTGCTCCTGGTCTCGCCCGCCCTCGCGCCCCAGGCGCCCACGGGAACCCCGTCCCTCACGACGGAGGCGCTTCTCGCCGAGGTGCCGGCGGATGCGCCGCGCCCCGATCCGCGCGGCGCCGGCCTCACCCCCGCGCATCCGGCCTATCTGATCTACACCTCGGGCTCGACGGGATTGCCCAAGGGCATCGTCATCAGTCACGCCAATATCTGTCACTTCCTGCGCTCGGGGAACGCCCTCTACGGCATGCGGCCCGACGACGTGGTGTTCCAGGGCGCCTCGGTGGCGTTCGATCTCTCCATGGAGGAGATCTGGGTTCCCTACCTCGTCGGAGCGACGCTGTTCGTCGCGAGCCCGGCGATGATGGGCGATGTCGAGGCGCTGCCCGACATCCTCACGCAGAACCGCGTCACCGTCCTCGACACGGTGCCGACGCTGCTCGCCATGCTGTCCCAGACGCTGCCGAGCGTCCGCCTCGTGCTCCTGGGCGGCGAGGCCCTGCCCGAGCCCCTGGTGGCCCGCTGGGCCACGGCCTCCCGGCAATTGTTCAATACCTACGGGCCGACCGAGGCCACGGTGGTGGCCACCGCCGCCGAGATGCGGCCGGGCGAGCCCGTCACCATCGGCGGCCCGATCCCGAACTACTCCGTCTATGTCGCGAGCGAGGGACTGGAACTGCTCGGGCCCGGCCAGCAGGGCGAGCTCCTCATCGGCGGCCCGGGCGTCGCCAAGGGCTATCTCCAGCGTCCGGAACTGAGCGCCGAGAAATTCGTCGCCAACCCGTTTGCCTCCGATGGGACCGATCCGGTTCTCTACCGCTCGGGCGACGCGGTCTCCCTCGATGCGCAGGGGCGGATCGTCTTCCACGGCCGCATCGACGACCAGGTCAAGATCCGCGGCTTCCGAGTGGAGCTCGGCGAAATCGAATCCCGCATCCAGGCGCAGGCCGGCATCAGTCAGGCGGCGGTGGTTTTGCGCCAGGACGACGGCGTCGACCGGCTCGTCGCCTTCCTGATCCCGGAGCGGGGAGCGGAATTCGACAAGGCCGCCCTGCGCCACACCCTCGCCGAGCAGATGCCGCCCTACATGGTGCCGGGGCATTTCGAGGTGGTGGAGGTGCTGCCCCGCCTCACCTCAGGCAAGGTCGACCGCAAGGCCCTGCGCATCGCGACCCTCACGGTCGCCGACCTGTCGGGCGAGCAGGAACTGCCCGACAACGAGACCGAGGCGGCGATGCTGGCCGCGGCCAAGCAGGTGTTCGGCAACCAGCCGATCCCGTTCGAGGCCGACTTCTTCACCGATCTCGGCGGGCACTCGCTTCTGGCCGCCCGCTTCGTCGGCGCGGTGCGCGAGGCGCCCGCGCTGGCCGCCATCACCCTGCAGGACGTCTATACGAGGCGCACCCTCCGGGCCATGTCGGAGGCGCTGATCGAGCGCACCGGCGGCGTCGGCACGCAGATGGCGGTGCGCGACCTCGGATTCGTAGCGCCGCCGCTCCTCCGCCGCGTCCTCTGCGGAACCGCGCAGGCCCTCGCCCTGCCTTTCGTCATCGCGCTGGCCACCTCGCAATGGCTCGGCATCTTCGTCACCTACCTGCTCCTCACCGGCGGCTCGCTCGGATTCTTCGGCGAGATGGCGGTGCTGCTCCTCGTCTATATCGGCATCAACGCCGTCACCGCCTCCATCGCGGTGGCCGCCAAGTGGCTGATCCTCGGGCGCACCAAGCCCGGCCGTTACCCGCTCTGGGGCGTCTACTATTACCGCTGGTGGCTGACGCAGCGGTTGACCCCGCTCGTCCACGTGAAATGGCTCCAGGGCTCGCCCGCCATCGCCATCTACCTGCGCCTGCTGGGCGCGAAGATCGGCGCGGACGCCCTCATCTCGGACATCGAGGTCGGCGCGCCCGACCTCCTCACCGTCGGGGAAGGAGCCTCGCTCGGCGGCCGCCTCGTCATCGCCAATGCCGAGGTGGTGGGCAACGAACTCGTCATCGGCCCCGTCAGCATCGGCGCCGATGTCGCCATCGGCACTTCCTGCGTCATCGGCCCCGAAACGACGATCGGCGATTTCGCCGAGATCGCTGATCTGACGACGATTCCCACCGGCACGGTGGTGGGACGCGCCGAGCAATGGGACGGCTCGCCCGGCCGCAAGGTCGGCACGGCCGATCCCGCGGACCTACCCGAGGCCGCCCAGGCCTCGCCCCGTAGGCGCGCCGGGTTCCTGGCCGTCTACGCCTTCCTGCTCGCGGCGATCCCGGCCGTCGGCCTGCTGCCGATCTTCCCGGCCTTCTACATCTTCGACCAGCTCAGCGACTCGCTCAGCGACATCACCGACATCGACTACCACTGGTACCTGCCGCTGCTGACCTGGCCCACCGCCATGCTGATGACGGCGGGCACGGTGCTCCTCATCGCCGGCATCCGCTGGCTCGTCCTCCCGCGGGTCTCGTCGGGCACCTACTCGATCCATAGCGGCTTCTACCTGCGCAAATGGGCGGTGGCGCTCGCCGCCGAGGTGACGCTGGAGACGCTCTCCTCGCTCTTCGCCACGGTCTACATGCGGGCCTGGTACCGGCTGATGGGCGCGCGGATGGGGCAGGGGGCGGAGATCTCCACCAACCTCGCCGGGCGCTACGATCTGGCGGATGTCGGCGCGCGCAACTTCATCGCCGACGAGGTGGTGTTCGGGGAGGAGGAAATCCGCCGGGGCTGGATGCACATGCATCCCGTGAGCACCGGCGCACGCGTCTTCGTCGGCAACGACGCCGTAGTGCCGCCGGGGGCGGTGATTCCCGACGACATGCTGGTGGGCATCAAGTCGAAGCCGCCCGCCAACGAGTTGATGGCGCCGGGGGATACGTGGTTCGGCTCGCCTCCGATCAAGCTGCCCTCGCGCCAGAAGGTCGATCTCGGTTCCAGCGCGCAGACCTACGAGCCGGGTCTGGGACCGAAGCTGCGGCGCGGCATCTTCGAGGCGTTCTCGACCTCGTTCTCGCCGATGCTGTTCATCACGCTGGCGATCTCGGCCATCGATTTCTACTTCTACCCCGCGATCCTCGCCCAGGACTGGACCGGTCTGGCCATCAGCTTTGTCGTCGTCAGTGTCGCCATCGCCTTCATCCAGTCCTTTACCGTGATCGGGGTGAAATGGCTGCTGATGGGAGTCTACCAGCCCGGCATGCGGCCGATGTGGTCGTGGTGGGCCATGCGCACCGAGGCCGTGGCCGTGCTGTACTGGGGCCTGGCCGGCAAAGTGCTGCTGGAGCATCTGGTCGGGACGCCGTTCCTGCCCTGGATGCTGCGCCTGCTCGGGGTCAAGGTCGGCCGGGGCGTCTGCATGCTCACCACCGACATCACCGAGTTCGATTGCGTCACCATCGGCGACTATTCGGTGATCAACCGGACCTCGGCGCTCCAGACCCATCTCTACGAAGACCGGATCATGAAGGTCGGCCGGGTGGTGGTGGGCGAGGGCGTGTCCGTGGGTGCCTTCTCCACCGTCCTCTACGACACCAAGGTCGGCGACTACGCGCGGCTTCGCCCGCTCACCATCGTGATGAAGGGCGAATCGATCCCGAGCCATTCGGAATGGGAGGGGGCGCCGGCGGTGCCGGTGATTCACAAGGCGGCGGGGGCCTGACGCGGGGCCTGCTCTTCCCGTTGGACGGTCCGCAAAAAGCTGTAGGATGGCGCCATGAACGATATGGCACCCGTTTCACTTCCAAACCCGCAGGGCCTCGTCGGGACGTGGCGGCGGTTCGGCCAGGTCGGCCCCGTCTATGAGATCGTCAGCGTGGGCAATGCGCTTGTGGATGGCGAGTGGCTGATGCGGGTTCGCGTGCTGGAGACCGGTGAGGAGATCGATTATCGACTCGCCGACGTTTTGGACGATCCCAGAGAGCGGTGATGTTCGCCATCGCGTTCGATCTGGTGGTGGCGGAGGCTCAGACCCATCATCCCAAAGGTGTGTCGCAAGCCTATAGCGACATCCGCACCACCCTCTCTGGGCATGGTTTCGACTGGGTGCAGGGCAGCCTCTACACCAGCAAGGACGAGGATCTGGCCAAGCTGTTCTCGGCCATCACGGCTCTGAAGGGGCTGGGCTGGTTCCAGCAATCGGTACGCGACATCAGAGCCTTCCGTGTCGAGCAATGGTCGGATTTCACCGCCTTGATCAAGAGCTAGGCAGCGCTCGCGCTATCTCAGCCGATCGCCTGGCATACTTCCTCCCAATCGATGAAAGCCGGCGGAGCTTGGCGCTACGCCGGCTTTCGAAAGAGGATCGCGGACGGCAGATCGATTCCCCTCGCTGGTCTCAGCCCACCTGATCTTTCGGGCCGAGACGCTTGTCGAGATAGGTGTCGACCGTCTGGGTCAGCTCGTCGACCTTGCCGTCGAAGAAGTGGTTGGCGCCCTCGACCACCTGATGCTCGATGATGACGCCCTTCTGCACCTTCACCTTCTCGATCACCGGCATCACCTCGCGGGCGGGAGCCACGCGGTCCTCGGAGCCGTGCACGAACAGGCCGGAAGACGGGCAGGGGGCGAGGAAGGTGAAGTCGTAGCGGTTGGCCATGGCAGCGATGGAGATGAAACCCTCGATCTCGGGGCGGCGCATGAGCAGCTGCATGCCGATCCACGAACCGAACGAGACGCCGGCGATCCAGCAGGCCCGCGCCTCGGGATTGACCGACTGCACCCAGTCGAGCGCCGAGGCCGCATCGGACAATTCGCCCGTGCCATGGTCGAAATTGCCCTGGCTGCGGCCGACGCCGCGGAAATTGAAGCGAAGCGCTGCGAAGCCGCGATTGGCGAAGGTGTAGAAAAGATTGTACACGATCTGATTGTTCATCGTGCCCCCAAACTGGGGGTGCGGATGCAGCACGATCGCGATCGGCGCGCCCTTCTTCTTGGGCGCCTGGTAGCGCCCCTCGAGACGGCCGGCGGGTCCGGTGAAGATGACTTCGGGCATGGTCTTTCCAAAACTCCTGGCGCCGCAGTGCGAGGGCAACCCATCCTTGTCGGCCAACGCGCCTTGACTCGCTGCGCCGCACTCTTAAAAACGCTCTTAGAATAATTCTAGGTTATTAGAATCATTCTAAACTAGATCGTTTCGAGAGATCTCGGATCGGTCGCCTCCCGAAGCTCGGCGCTTGGCGAAGACGTGTCGTTCCGGCGCCTTAGCATGATGACGGGGGGCAAAAGCAAGGAAATGTCGGTTCGGACCTTGACCAACGCATGAGTGTTTCGCGCGCCTATCTCGACCACAACGCGACATCGCCGGTTCGCCCGGAGGTGGCGGCGGCGGTCGCGCGGGCGCTGGAATTGCCGGGCAACCCCTCGTCGATCCATCGCGAGGGCCGGACGGCGAAGGCCGCGCTGGAAGCGGCACGCGAGCATGTCGCCGCCCTGGTCGGGGCCGGCCGGGGCCGCGTCGTCTTCACCAGCGGCGGCACCGAAGCGGCCAATGCGGTCCTGTCCGGCGCACTGACCAAGGCCGGACGTCCCGCGCCCACACGCCTCCTGGTGGGCGCCACCGAGCATCCTTGCGTTCTGGCGGGACACCGCTTCGCGCCGGAATCGGTGGAGGTCGTGCCGGTGCTGCCGTCCGGGCTGATCGACCTCACCGCCTTGGAGCGAGGCTTGGAGCGCGCGCGCGAGGAGGCCGTGCTGGTCTCCATCCATGCGGCCAACAACGAGACCGGCGTGATCCAGCCCCTCGCCGAGATCGTCGCCTTGGCCAAAGCGCATGGCCGCGCCCTCGTCCATAGCGACGCGGTGCAGGCGGTGGGGAAAATCCCTCTCGATTGTGCGGGGCTCGGCCTCGATGCCCTTACCCTGTCCGGACACAAGTTCGCCGCGCCAAAGGGCACGGGCGCCATCGTGCTGGCCGAAGGCGTCACCCTGGAGCAGGCTTTCCTGCGCGGCGGCGGCCAGGAATCTCGCCTGCGCTGCGGTACGGAGAACCTGCCCGGCCTCGTTGGGCTGAGCGAGGCGGCACGGATCGCCCAGGCGGGCCTCTCGGCGATCGATGCCGGTCTTCGTGACTCCATGGAAAGCGCTCTTCTTCGGATCGCACCGGATGCCGTCATCTTCGGGAGCGGCGCGCCGCGCCTTCCCAACACCCTGTGCTTTTCCGTGCCGGACCTCGATGCGGCAACCGCGCTGATGGCGCTGGATCTCGCCGGCATCGCGATCTCGTCCGGATCGGCCTGCTCGTCGGGCAAGGTCGCCCGCTCGACCGTTCTGGCCGCCATGGGCGTGAGCCCCGCGCTGGCTGCGGGGGCGCTGCGCGTCAGTTTCGGCTGGAACAGCACGGAAAGCGACCGCTCACGCTTCCTCACGGCCTTCGAACGGCACGTGGGGACCCTATATCAACGGCGAGGGCAGGCGGCCTGAAGCGCCGCCCACCCAAGCCATCCTCTCGCGAAAACCCCCGGCCCTTGACGCCGGTGTAGGTCAGGAGACGTGCAATGCCTGCAGTGCAGGAAACCATCGACCGGGTCCGCTCGATCGACCTCGACCAGTACAAGTACGGGTTCGAGACCACGATCGAGATGGAGAAGTCCGCCAAGGGCATCTCCGAGGACGTGATCCGCTTCATCTCGGCCAAGAAGGACGAGCCCGAATGGATGTTGGCCTGGCGCCTCGACGCCTACAAGCGCTGGCAGACCATGAAGGAGCCCGAATGGGCGCGGGTCTCGTATGACAAGGTCGATTACAAGGACATCTACTACTACGCGGCGCCCAAGCGCCCGGCGGCGATGTCCCTCGACGAGATCGACCCCGAGATCCTGAAGACCTACGAGAAGCTCGGAATTCCCCTGCGCGAGGTCGAAGTGCTGGAGGGCATCGCCCCCGAGCGTCGGGTCGCCGTCGACGCGGTGTTCGACTCGGTCTCGGTGGCCACCACGTTCAAGGCTGAGCTGTCGAAGGCCGGCGTGATCTTCATGCCGATCTCCGAGGCCATCCGCGAATACCCGGACCTCGTGCGGAAGTATCTCGGCTCGGTCGTGCCCGTGACCGACAACTTCTTCGCGACCCTGAACTCCGCCGTCTTCTCCGACGGCTCGTTCGTCTATATCCCGCCGGGCGTGCGCTGCCCGATGGAGCTGTCGACCTATTTCCGCATCAACGAGCGCGACACGGGGCAGTTCGAGCGCACGCTGATCATCGCCGACAAGGGCTCTTACGTCTCGTATCTCGAGGGCTGCACCGCCCCGAAGCGCGACGACAACCAGCTCCATGCCGCCGTGGTCGAGCTCGTCGCGCTCGACGACGCCGAGATCAAGTACTCGACGGTCCAGAACTGGTACCCCGGAGACAACGAGGGCAAGGGCGGCATCTACAACTTCGTCACCAAGCGCGGCGACTGCCGCGGCGCCAACTCGAAGATCTCGTGGACCCAGGTCGAGACCGGCTCGGCGATCACCTGGAAGTACCCGTCCTGTATCCTGCGCGGCGACAATTCCCGCGGCGAGTTCTACTCGATCGCGGTGTCGAACGGCATGCAGCAGGTCGATTCCGGCACCAAGATGATCCATCTCGGCAAGAACACGACGAGCCGGATCATCTCGAAGGGTATTTCCGCCGGGCGTTCGCAGAACACCTACCGCGGGCTGGTGTCCGCGCACCGCAAGGCCACGGGCGCGCGCAACTTCACGAACTGCGATTCGCTGCTCATCGGCGACCAGTGCGGCGCGCACACGGTGCCGTACATCGAGTCCAAAAATTCGTCGGCGCAGTTCGAGCACGAGGCCACCACCTCGAAGATCTCGGAAGACCAGATGTTCTATTGCCAGCAGCGCGGCCTCTCCAACGAGGAGGCGACCGCGCTCATCGTCAACGGCTTCGTCCGCGACGTGCTGCAGCAGCTGCCGATGGAGTTCGCCGTCGAGGCCCAGAAGCTGATCTCGATCAGCCTCGAAGGCTCGGTGGGGTGACAAGCCTGCATCTTGCACCGACAGGCGTCGGAACAATTCCGGCACCTGTGCACGCGAAGGGCTTGGGTGCGAGCTTGGAGCGACGATCGATGACCCAGGAAGACCCTCCGTCGCACGAGTCGCTCGATGTGGACAGTGCGTGGGGTCAGGAGCCAACGACGTCCGGCTTCGATCAGGCGCTCAGCGAACTCGGAGCGGCGGAGCGGCGGGCGGAAGCGGAGCGGCGGATGCGCTACCGCGCGGCGGGCGAGTTTCTCGCCGCGTTCTACAAGAGTGACGTGGAGAGCGCGAAGGCGCTCAAGCAGCGGGGCGTATCAACGGGATTCAAGCCCAACCAGATTGCTTTCGCCAAGGCCGGCCGCCCGGCGGAAGTCGTCATCGTGGTCACGGGCGGGGGCGATTTCTCGGTGCTGTTCGCGCCAGGCGGCCAGCGGGCCACGATGCAACGCGTAGATCTCGGCGAGTTCGATCCGCTCACCAAGACGGCCATGCGCAAGCGCATGATCCAGGTGGTGATCGGCTATCTCGGGATGGGTGATTGAGGGCAGCGATGCCCGTTGCAACATGACAACCAAGACAAGGCCGGCGATGGCGCTTCGCCTCGGCGTCTCAACGAATAACTGACTAGACGGAACCGACGCATGATCGAAATCAAGAACCTGACCGTCGCCATCGAGGACAAGCAGATCCTCAACGGTCTCAACCTCACCGTGAAGGACGGCGAAGTCGCCGCCATCATGGGTCCGAACGGCTCTGGCAAGTCGACCCTGTCCTACGTCATCGCCGGCAAAGAGGATTATGAGGTCCTCGACGGCGAGATCCTGCTCGACGGTGTGAACATCCTGGAGATGAGCCCCGACGAGCGCGCAGCCTCGGGCGTGTTCCTGGCCTTCCAGTACCCGCTGGAGATCCCGGGCGTGGGCACCATGACCTTCCTCAAGGCGACGCTCAATGCCCAGCGCCGGGCGCGCGGCGAGGGTGAGCTTTCCACACCCGACTTCATCCGTAAGGTGAATGGGGCGGCGGAGAAGCTGGAAATCAACAAGGAGATGCTCAAGCGCGCCCTCAATGTCGGGTTCTCCGGCGGCGAGAAGAAGCGCATGGAGATCCTGCAGATGGCTCTGCTGGAGCCGAAGTTCTGCGTCCTCGACGAGACTGATTCTGGCCTCGACATCGATGCCCTGCGCATCGTCTCCGGCGGCGTGAACGCGCTCCGCGCGCAGGGCCGCTCGTTCCTCGTCATCACCCACTACCAGCGCCTGCTCGACTACATCGTGCCGGACGTGGTCCACGTGATGTCGCAGGGCCAGATCGTGAAGTCGGGCGACAAGGACCTCGCCAAGGCGCTCGAGGCTTCCGGCTACGCCGAGTACCGCACGAATGAGGCCGCCTAATATGGCCGACATCACCCCCTTGCGCACGGCGGCCGAGACCGGCCTGTCGAAGCTCTTCGAAGCCACGAAGATGAAGTACCCCACGGGCGTGTCCATCGCCCGTGAGGAGGCCTTCCGCTATTTCGAGGCGGTGGGCCTGCCGACCCGCCGCGTCGAGGCGTTCAAATACACCGACCTGCGCTCCGCGTTCCGCGATGCCGCCCACCCGGCCGAGATGCCCTCCGCCGACACCGCCAAGGCGGCTGTCGAAGAGGCGAAGGGCTTCGCGGGGATCGACGCCGTGCGCCTCACCTTCGTCAACGGTCACCTGATCGCCGACCAGTCGGATCTCGGCCGCATCCCGGCCGGCATCACCGTGACGCCGCTCAACGAGGCGCTGACCACCGGGAACGCGCTTCTGGAGAAACTGACCCCCGTTCGTCAGGCCTCCGAGAACCCGATCTACCAGCTCAACACCGCCTTCCTGGCGGACGGCGCGCTGATCAGCGTGGAGGCCGGGGCCAAGGTCGAGACGCCCTTGCACTTGCGCTTCATCGGCACCGGGTCGGAGGCCTATTCCACCGCCACCCGCGTGCTCGTCACGCTGGGGGAGGGCGCGGAAGCGCTGATCCTGGAGAGTCACGAAGGGCCGGACGGCATCGCCTACCAGCCGAACGATGCCATGGACGTGGTGGTGGCCGACAACGCCACCTTCCGGCATGCGCGCCTGAACGCGGAGGGCCGCGAGGCGGTGGCCTTGTCGACCCTGTCCGTCAAGCTTGGCGCCGAGGCTGCGGTGGAGACCGTGAACGTGGTGGTGGGCGCGGTGCTCTCCCGGCATCAGGTCTACCTGAACTTCGCCGGGGCCGATGCCCGCGCGGTGGTGAACGGCGCGGCCATGCTCAACGGCAAGCAACTCTCCGACACCACCTTCCTGGCCGACCATGCCGCCACGGGCGGCGTCAGCCGCGAGCTGTTCAAGACCGTGGTGGATGGCGAAGCCACGGGCGTGTTCCAGGGCAAGATCATCGTCCAGCAGGCGGCCCAGCAGACCGACGGCAAGATGATGTCGGCCTGTCTCATCCTGTCCGACGAGGGCCAGATGATGAACAAGCCCGAACTGGAGATCTTCGCCGACGACGTCGCCTGTGGCCACGGTGCTACCTGCGGCGCACTCGACGACGACCTGCTGTTCTACCTGATGCAGCGCGGGCTGCCGAAGGCCCAGGCCGAGAGCCTGCTGGTCCAGGCCTTCCTCGGGGCGGCCATCGAGTCGGTCAGCCACGAGGGCGCCCGCGAGGCACTGATCGGCACGATCGAGGCGTGGCTCGCGGCGCGGGCCTGACAAAACCCTCCCCCCTCTGCGGGGGAGGGTGGTCGCGGAGCGACCGGGAGAGGGGACGACGTTTCTAGATTGGGCGCTCCCGTCATCCGACCCGCTTCGCGGGCCACCTTCTCCCGCAGAGGGGAGAAGGACCGCGTAAGACGCTGAAGGGGTACGATCGATGGATCAGGCGCCGAAGCTGAACGAAATCTCGCCTCGCTTCCCGAAAGACCTCGTCCTTAGCAACCTCGGTTTGGTGATGGACACGGTCGAACACGCCATCCAACGGCAGTGCTGCCCCTCTCCCGCCTCGCTCCGCGAGGCACCCTCCCCCGCAGAGGGGGGAGGGTCGTGGGCCTCCAACGCCCAACAGGTATCGCCATGAACGCACCCGTCCCGAACACCCCCTACGACGTCCAGGCGATCCGGGCCGAGTTCCCGATCCTGGCCCAGAAGGTCTATGGCCGGCCGCTGGTCTATCTCGACAACGCGGCCTCGTCGCAGAAGCCGCGCGCGGTGATCGACGCCATGGTGAACTGCATGGAGACCGGCTACGCCAACGTCCATCGCGGGCTGCATTTCATGGCGAATGCCGCGACCGAGGGGTTCGAGGGCGCGCGCGAGACCACGCGGCAGTTCCTCAACGCCGAGTCCACCGACGAGATCATCTTCACCCGCAACGCCACCGAGGCCTACAACCTCGTGGCCTCGTCCATGGGGTTGCTCGGCCAGATCGGGGAGGGGGACGAGATCATCCTCTCGATCATGGAGCACCATTCCAACATCGTACCCTGGCACTTTTTGCGTGAGCGCAGAGGAGCCGTCATCAAGTGGGCGCCGGTGGACGACGCGGGCAATTTCCTCGTCGACGAGTACGAAAAACTGTTCACGCCGCGCACCAGGATGGTGGCGATCACCCACATGTCCAACGTGCTCGGCACGGTGACGCCGGCGGCCGAGATCGTCCGCATCGCCCACGCTCACGGCGTGCCGGTGCTTCTGGATGGCGCCCAGAGCGCGGTCCACCAGGAGATCGACGTGAAGGCGCTCGATTGCGACTTCTTCGTCTTCACCGGCCACAAGGTCTACGGCCCCACCGGGATCGGCGTGCTCTACGGCAAGAAGGAATGGCTGGAGCGCCTGCCTCCCTACCAGGGCGGCGGCGAAATGATCCGGACCGTCTCGCAGGACACGATCACCTATAACGACCCGCCGCACCGGTTCGAGGCCGGAACGCCGGCGATCATCGAGGCGGTGGGCCTCGGCGCGGCGCTGGAATTCATGATGACCCTCGGGCGCGAGAGAATCGCGGCGCACGAGGCCTCGCTGCTCGCCTACGCGCAGGAGCGCCTCGGAGCCATGAATTCCGTGCGGATGATCGGCACCGCGAAGGGCAAGGGCGGGGTCATCGCCTTCGAGATGAAAGGCGCGCATGCCCACGACATCGCCACCGTGATCGACCGCTACGGCGTCGCGATCCGGGCCGGCACCCATTGCGCCATGCCGCTCCTCACACGATTTGGTGCGACCTCCACCTGTCGCGCCTCGTTCGGCCTGTATAATACCCATGCGGAAGTGGACGCCCTCGCCGAGGCACTGGCCAAGGCCGAGATGATGTTCGCCTGAGGATCCACACCATGAGCGACTCGACCATCACCGGCGGAGCCAACACCCCCGCCATCGCCAGCGATTCGGCGATCCCGCCCGAAGAGCTCGACCGGCTGACCGACGCCATCGTCGCCGCTTTGAAGAGCGTCTACGATCCCGAGATCCCGGCCGACATCTACGAGCTCGGCCTGATCTACAAGGTCGACATCGCCGACGACCGTACGGTCGCCATCGACATGACGCTGACGGCGCCCGGCTGTCCCGTGGCCGGCGAGATGCCGGGCTGGGTCGAGACGGCGGTCGCCGCCGTGCCGGGCATCCAATCCTGCAGCGTCACGATGGTATTCGATCCGCCGTGGGACCAGAGCCGGATGTCGGACGAAGCCCGCGTCGCCCTCGACATGTGGTAGCACGCCTCAGTTGATCGGTGCCTCGCGGTGCGGGGCAAACGTCATGCTGTCGTAGACATCCGTCATCCGCAGCCTTGCCGCGATGATCGGCAGATCGATGGTGTCGTCGATCGCCTCGAAGGCTTGTGTCATCCATGCCTCGCCGTCGCGCCGATACAAGGTCGCGCTGGGCCACCGGGTCTCCACGAGCAGGATGTAGGCGATCGTCGGATGACGCTTGTACTCCTCCAGCTTCCGGAAGCGATCGATGGTGCTCGTCGAGGGTGACAATACCTCGACGACAAGTCTGGGTGTCCGGCTCTCGTAGCTGTCCAAGATGAGATCGCCGCATTCCACGGTCACGTCAGGCCGGCGCAAGGTCGAGATCCCCGTGCGCAGGCCGATATCGTCCGTCGTCGGCCGACACCCCGTTCCGCGAAGCTGGCCGTGGAGAGCGGCAATGATGTTCACGGTGACGCGGTCGTGCTGCGCACTGGCACCCGTCATCATTTTCACGTGCGGGACCGGCACGCCATCGACGAGTTCGTAGAGAAAATCCTGGCGTTGCTGCCAATCAAAGAATTCTTCTACGCTCATCAGGCGTCGTGCCGTCTGTGCCATGAAATCCGTCCTCGGCCGCCCGGGATGATAGCATAATCCGAAGACCGCCGGCTGGTGCCTCATGACGACAGTGGACCGCGGCCTCCGCCATCCTTATCTTAACGACGTACCATCATCCTCAACCGCCCGGGCCTTGAACCCGGCTGCCGGAGAGACCCATGCTCAAGAGTTTCAAGGTCCTGTCCCTCACCGACGCAGCGGCGGACCGGATCAAGGCCATCATCGCCGATGCCGAGAAGCCCATCGCCGGCCTGAGGGTCGGTGTGAAGAACGGCGGCTGCGCCGGCATGTCCTACACGATGGAATATGCCGAAGGGCGCAACCCCGGCGAGGATATGGTGGAGGATCGCGGGGTGACGGTGTTCGTCGACCCGAAGGCGCTCCTGTTCCTCCTCGGCACGGAAATGGACTTCAAGACGACGAAGCTGTCGTCCCAGTTCGTGTTCAACAACCCGAACCAGACCTCGTCCTGCGGCTGCGGCGAGTCCGTCGCGATCACGCCGGCCAATCCCGAAACGCTCCGCGCATCGGCCTGAAGCGAGAGCGGTCCCAGCTCGCGGAGGCGCTCACGCCACGGCCGTGAGCGTCTCCAACGCGACGCGGGAATCGTCCACGGTCCGGTTGCGGCCGTCGCGCTTGGCCATGAACATGCACTGGTCGGCGCGTTCGAGGAGGGACACGGCAGTGTCGCCCGGGCGCGACGTGGCGACCCCGAGGGAGATCGTCACTTTGCCGAGGGACTCTCCCGTGGTCCGCTTCACCAGTTCACGGCCCATCACGCTGGCACGGACCTTCTCGCCGATGGCGACGGCCGCGGCACGGTTGGTCTCGGGCAGGAGAATCCCGAATTCCTCACCGCCGAAACGGGCGAGGGTGACACGAGCCTTGAGATGCTCGCGCATGACGATGGCCACGAGCCGGAGCACCTGATCGCCCGTGAGGTGGCCGTAGACGTCGTTGAAGCGCTTGAAGAAATCGACGTCGATGACGATCAGGCTGGAGGGGATCGCCTGGCTGGCGGCGCCGTCGACCATCTTGCGCAGGCTTTCCTCGAAGTGCTTGCGGTTGGACAGTCCGGTGAGGGGATCGGTGAGGCTCTCCAGCCGCGTCGCTTCCAGGGTCTCGCGCAGGGTCTCGATCTCGTTGCGGCTTTCCCGCATGCGCGCTTCGAGGGTCCGGTTGCTGGCGGTGATTTCCCGGGTGGTCGAGACCAGGGTCGTGATGATCTCGCGGACGCGGGCGCGGTTCTGGTCGGATACGTCGAGGTCGTGCGACAGGGCCTGAAGCGACTCGCCGTATTGGGCCGTCGAACCCAGAGAGAGGTCCATCACCTCCATGATGCCCTCGATCTCGGCCAGCATGTTCGCGTTCATCCGCTCAGTGGCGGCGACGAGGCGGCGGCTGTCGATATAGGTCTCGTAGAGGGAATCGATATCGGCATCCGAAAGGCTGCCGTTCTCGGTGGTCAGCCCCTTGATCGCGTCGTTCATCAGCGGCTGCGTGCCCGACACGTAGGTGTACCAGACGGCATAGGCCTGGGGCGTCGCCGAGGAACCGTAGTCACGCATCAGGACGTTGGCGCGGTCGGCCAGAGCGAAGGTTCTCTCCCTGTCACCGTAGCTTCCGTGACTCATCGACCCCGCTCGCCCCCTGATCCGGCATCGATGGCCGGGGAGCGCAAGCTAGCAGATGGATGGTGGAGAGCCCGTTAAAGTATCGGGAACAGTTTGCGGACCCGCGCGTTACTTCGCCTTTTTGATAACGACCGGACGCAGAAGGAAGGCGGGCACATGCTCGCCCAGGCCCAGCGGCGTGTCACCCTCTTCGTCGTCCCGGCGGCGGGGTGAGGGACGGCGTTCGTCGCGGCTACGGTCGGGGGCGGCCCTGCGCGGATCCGGGGTGCGCTGCTCCTGCGGAGGACGCGACGGCTCACGCCGGCGCGGGGCCTCACGCGGCGTATCGGCGACGTCCTCGTGAGCGGGGGGGGCAGCGACGGCGGCCTCGGCCCGTGCGGGCTCGGAACGCCGGGCGGGCGGGCGCTCACGGGACGACGAGCGCCGTCCCTCGGGCTTGGCCGCCTCGGAGCGACCGCCTTCGCCGCCGCGCGAGCGCCGCGCGGCATCGCCACTGCGTCCGCGGTGGCGGGTCCGGGTCTCCCCCTCTTCGACGACATCCACCGACGGCTCGGCCAGGGTGCCGAGATCGCCCTCCGCCCAGGGAATCGGCTGGCCGATCAGGCTCTCGATGGCGGTCACCGAGCGCTCGTCGGAGCGGGTCACCAGGGTGAAGGCATGGCCGGCACGACCCGCGCGGCCGGTGCGGCCGATGCGGTGGACGTAGTCCTCCGGATGATGCGGCACGTCGAAATTGAAGACGTGGCTCACCGCCGGGATGTCGAGGCCGCGGGCCGCGACGTCGCTTGCCACCAGCAACGGAACCTCGCCGGAGCGGAAGCCGTCGAGGGCGATCGTGCGGGCGCGCTGATCCATGTCCCCGTGCAGGGCCGCCACGTTGAAGCCGTGGCTCGCCAGCGACTTCTGCAGCAGCGCGACGTCGCGCTTGCGGTTGCAGAAGATGATGCCGTTGTTGAGGTCGGCCTCCCCGCGGATGAGCCGGCGCAGGAGGTCGCGCTTCTCGTGGCCCTCCGAGCCGGCAGCCACCAGCTTCTGTACGATCGTGGTTGCGGTGGAGGCCGGACGTGCCACCTCGATCCGCTGCGGGTTGTGCAGGAAAACGTCCGCCAGCCGCTCGATCTCCGGCGGCATCGTGGCGGAGAAGAACAGGGTCTGGCGCGTGAACGGCACCATCTTCACGATGCGCTCGATGTCGGGGATGAAGCCCATGTCGAGCATCCGGTCGGCCTCGTCGATGACGAGGAGCTCGACGCCGGTGAGCAAGAGCTTGCCGCGCTCGAAATGGTCGAGCAGGCGACCGGGCGTCGCGATCAGCACGTCGGCGCCGCGCATCAGCTTGGCATCCTGCTCGGCGAAGGAGACGCCGCCGATGATCAGGGCCACGTTGAGCTTGTGGTTCAGGCCGTAGCGATCGAAATTCTCGACCACCTGGGCCGCGAGTTCGCGGGTCGGCTCCAGGATCAGCGTGCGCGGCATGCGCGCGCGCGCCCGGCCGTTCTCCAGCAGGGTGAGCATCGGAAGGGTGAAGGCGGCGGTCTTGCCGGTCCCGGTCTGGGCGATGCCGAGCACGTCGCGACGCGCCAGAACATGCGGGATGGCTTGAGCCTGGATCGGCGTCGGGTCCGTGTAGCCCGCGGCCGTGACGGCCTGGAGGACCTTGTCGCTCAATCCGAGGTCGGCAAAAGACATATGCTGATGTGAACCGTTGCGCGCGGGAACTCGTACGGGTCCGCGCGGAGAAGATCGTCGTGAACCAGGCTTCGAGGTCCGTTCGAAAAAGATCGTTCGAACACTAGACCAGCCGCGCACACGCGTTGCGGGACACTTAGAGCCTTGAGGTGTCTTGTCAATCGACCACTCGCCGAGCACCCTCGCTTATCCGGTGCATACCGCACCCTACGGGATATCGGCCGAGTGAGCGGGAGTACTGCCAAGCTGGCACACGCCCTGCTTGGGCCGACGCCCATCGGACATGGGCTTCGGCCCTCTCGACGAAGGAGGACCGGGCTCATGTCACACAGCGCATCGATCACCGAACCGGCCGCGTCCGGAGGCGCCGTCCCCACATCCCATGCCGACGTGGTGATCAAGCCCGGCTACGACGACCGCCTCACCAACGAGGATCTGGCCCCCCTCAGGAAGCAGACCTGGGGCACCTACAATTTCTTCGCCTTCTGGATGTCGGACGTCCACAGCGTCGGCGGCTACATCACCGCGGGCAGCCTGTTCTCCCTCGGCCTCGTGAGCTGGCAGGTGCTGGTCTCGCTGCTCGTCGGCATCCTCATCGTGCAATTCTTCTGCAACCTCGTGGCCAAGCCGAGCCAGGTCACGGGCACGCCTTATCCGGTGATCTGCCGGGCCTCCTTCGGCGTGAAGGGCGCCAACATCCCCGCCATCATCCGGGGCCTCATCGCGGTCGCCTGGTACGGCATCCAGACCTACCTCGCCTCCAGCGCCTTCATGATCGTGGCCTTGCGCTTCTATCCGGAGCTGAAACCCTATGCCGACGTAACCCAGTTCGGCTTCGCCGGCCTGTCCAGCCTCGGCTGGGCGGCCTTCATGGCGCTCTGGGTGATCCAGGCCCTCGTGTTCTGGCGCGGCATGGAGGCGATCCGCAAGTTCATCGATTGGGCCGGCCCCGCCGTCTACGTGGTGATGATCGCCCTGGCGATCTACCTCGTGGCCAAGGCCGGCGTGTCGAATGTCGGCCTCACGCTGGGCGAGGTGAAGTACCAGGGCTGGGACGCCCTGCCGGTGATGATCAACGCGGTCGCCCTGGTCGTCTCGTACTTCTCCGGGCCGATGTTGAATTTCGGCGATTTCTCACGCTACGGAAAGTCGTTCCCGGCGGTGAAGGCCGGCAATTTCTGGGGCCTGCCGGTGAACTTCATCGGCTTCTCGCTGCTCACCGTCATCACCACCTCGTCGACACTCCCGGTCTTCGGCCATCTCATCATCGATCCGGTGGAGACGGTGAGCAAGATCGACAACACCTACGCGGTGGTGCTCGGCGCCTTCACCTTCATGACGGCGACGATCGGCATCAACATCGTGGCCAACTTCGTCTCGCCGGCCTTCGACTTCTCGAACGTGGCGCCGCAGCACATCAGCTGGCGCATGGGCGGCATGATCGCGGCCGTGGCCTCGATCTTCATCACCCCGTGGAACCTCTACAACAACCCGGCCGTGATCCATTACACGCTCGACATCCTCGGCGCGTTCATCGGCCCGCTCTTCGGCATCCTGATCGCCGACTTCTTCATGGTACGGAAGCAGCACGTGGTGGTGGACGACCTCTACACGATGAGCCCGACGGGCACGTATTGGTACGATGGCGGCTACAACCGCGCCGCCATCTACAGCGTCATTCCCTCCGCCCTGGTGCCGGTGCTCTGCGCCGTCATCCCGGCCCTGGGGAGTCTGGCGAATTTCAGCTGGTTCATCGGCGTGGCCCTGGGCTTCTCGATCTATCTCGTCCTGATGCGTAAGACGGCGGTCGCGGCCAAGGCCTGACCGGAGATCGATTCCCTTTGCGCATCCTGCTGATCAACCCCAACACGACCGACTCCGTCACCGACCTCGTCACCCGGCATGCACGGCGGGTGGCGGGCGACGCCGCCGAATTCGTGCCGGTCACCGGGCGCTTCGGCGCCCGCTACATCACCAGCCGGGCCGCGTCGGCGATCGCGGCCCATGCCGCCCTCGACGCGCTGGCCGAGCACGCGGAGGGCTGCGACGCGGTCTATCTCGCCTGTTTCGGCGATCCGGGGCTCGGGGCGCTTCGCGAGATCTCCCCCCTTCCGGTGGTGGGAATGGCGGAAGCCTCCTGCCTTGCCGCCACCGCGCGGGGAGGGCGCTTCGCCATCGTCACCGGAGGTGCCCTTTGGGGGCCGATGCTGGAGGAGTTCGTGGCGGGGATCGGCCTGTCCGACAAACTCGCCGCCATCCGCACCATCGCCCCCACGGGAGACCGCATCGCGCGAGATCCCGAGGCGGCCCTGGCGGATCTGGCTGCCGCCTGCACCACCTGCGCCCTCCGCGACGGGGCGGACGTGGTGATCCTCGGCGGGGCAGCGCTCGCCGGCCTCGCCGAGCGCATCCAGCCGCAGGTTCCGGTGCCCGTCCTGTGCTCGGTGGAAGTGGGCACCCGCGCGGTCCTCGCCGCCGCGATCTGCGGCTTGCCGCCGGGGCAGCCGGCACCGTCCATCGAGAGCATCGGCCTGTCGCCCACCCTGGCCGAGCGACTGGCGCAGGATTGAAGGAAACCCGCGGCCGATGACCCCGCGTGCCGGAAGGCACTTGCGGGCGGCCGCCGGATCGGCTTACTTTGCGATACAAAGTTGATCCGGGAGCATCGGATGTCCGATCTCGACAAGGCCCTGGCCGATATCGTAGCGATCCGCGCGCAGCTCGCCCGCGGCGACGCCTTCTGCGGGTTCGGCCCTTCCGCCATCGCCGCCACGGGCGTCCTCGCCCTCGGCACCGCCCTGGCGCAGCATGCCTGGCTCGACGACCCGACCGGGCAGCCGCTGCTGTTCCTCGGCGGCTGGATCGCCACCGCCCTGGCCTCCGCCGGCCTCATCGGCGCCGAGATGTCGGCTCGCTCCAGGCGCGACCATGCGGGGCTCACCGACACGGCGATCGTGAACGCGGTGGAGCAATTCCTGCCGGCGGGCGCGGCGGGCGCCCTGCTCGCCCTGGTCCTGGTGCGGGTCTCGCCGGAAAGCCTCTGGATGCTGCCCGGCCTGTGGCAGGTGCTCGTCAGCCTCGGGCTCTTCGCCTCGGTGCGGTCCCTGCCGAAGGGCGTCGCGCTGCCCGGCGCCTGGTACATGGTGGCAGGCCTCGCCGTGCTGATGCTGGCCAGTACCGACCATGCCCTCTCGCCCTGGACCATGGGCCTGCCCTTCGCCATCGGCCAGTTCCTCATGGCCGCGATCCTCTACCGTGCCCGGGAGGAGACCGATGCCTGAGGCACCTTTCGCTTATGACGGCCTCGACCGGGTCATCCACGAGAAGGCCCGGCTCGGCCTCCTCACCTCGCTGATGGCGGCCCCGAAGGGCCTCGCCTTCGGCGACCTGAAACAGCTCTGCGGCCTCACCGACGGCAATCTCAGCCGCCACCTCCAGGTGCTGCAGGAGGCCGGCCTCGTGGAAATCCGCAAAGCTCATGGCACGGGCCGGGGCGGTACGCGGCCGCTGACCACCTGCCACCTGACGCAGGCCGGGCGCACGCGTTTCCTCGACTACCTCGCCGTCCTCGAACAGGTGGTCCGGGACGCTGCCAAGGCCGCCGAAACCGCGAACCTCCCCCTCGTCGCCCGACCGGCCTGACGCCCGAAATCCGTCTTTTTTTGCCAGGGAACTTTGTAATGCAAAGCGAACAGACACCCGGCCTGCATGTCGGGATCATCATGGATGGCAACGGGCGCTGGGCCTCGGCGCGCGGCCTGCCCCGCGCGCTCGGCCACAAGGAAGGTGTCGAGGCGATCCGCCGGGTCGTCGAGGCGGCGCCGAAGCAGGGAATCGGCACCCTCACCCTCTACGCCTTCTCCTGCGACAACTGGCGTCGGCCGGAAGCGGAGGTCTCCGCCCTGATGGGGCTCCTGCGGCTCTACCTCCGCAACGAGGTCTCCCGATTGGTGGAGAACGGCGTGCGACTCAGCGTGATCGGCCGGCGCGACCGTCTGCCCGAGGGCCTCGCCGCCGCCATAGGCCGCGCGGAAGCCGCGACCTTCGCCGGGAAGGCGCTGCACCTCCGGATCGCCGTCGATTATTCCGCCCGCGACGCCATCCTCGCCGCCGCGCTCGCCAGCGATCCCGGCATCACCCGCACTGCCTTCTCGGCCCTGGTGACGGGCGATGCCTGCGTGCCCGAGGTGGATCTCGTGATCCGCACCAGCGGCGAGCAGCGGCTCTCCGATTTCCTGCTCTGGGAGAGCGCCTACGCCGAACTCCACTTCACGCGCCGCCACTGGCCGGATTTCAGCGCCGCCGACCTCGAAGAGGCGCTTGCCGCCTACCGGTGCCGCGACCGGCGATTCGGCGGATTGGATGCCACGTCCGCCGCCGCCTGAGGGGATCGAGACAGGAGAAAGGGAAAGCCATGCGCATCGTCCTCGTCAACGTACCCCACCCGGCCATCGGCAGCCGCATTCCCGACGACCATCTCCCGCCCCTGGGGCTTCTCGCCATCGGCGGCCCCCTCATCGACGACGGGCACGAGGTGCGCCTGATCGACGGGGAGTTCGGCCCGATGGACCCGGACGCCATCGTCGCGGAGGCCCTGGCCTTCCGTCCCGATGCCGTCCTGTTTGGGCATTCCGGCTCGACCTCGGGCCATCCGGTCATCGCCGACATCGCATCTCGACTGGCGAGCGCCCGGCCGGGTCTCCCCATCGTCTATGGCGGTGTGTTTCCGACCTATCACTGGCGCGAGATCCTGAGGGACGAGCCCTACGTCACCGCCATCGTGCGCGGGGAGGGCGAGGAGACGGCGCGCCGCCTGATGGCTGCGCTCTCGGCGGGATCGCCCCTCGCCTCCGTGCCGGGCATCGCCTTTCGCAGCGGCGACGGTCCTCATGCCACGCAGGCCGCGCCGGTGATCCGCGACCTCGACGTCTACCGCGTCGGCTGGGAACTCATCGACCATGCCCGCTACAGCTATTGGGGCGGCCTGAGAGCCGTCGTCGTGCAGTTCTCGCGCGGCTGTCCGCATCTCTGCAATTACTGCGGCCAGCGTGGCTTCTGGACCCGCTGGCGTCATCGCGACCCGGTCAAGTTCGCCAGGGAACTGGCCCGGCTCCATCGCGACCAAGGGGTGCGGGTCATCAACTTCGCCGACGAGAACCCCACCGTCTCGAAGAAGGCGTGGCGGGTCTTCCTCGAAACGCTGATCGCGGAGAATGTCGACCTCATCCTGGTGGGCTCGACCCGCGCCGACGACATCGTGCGCGACGCCGACATCCTGCATCTCTACAAGCGCGCCGGCTGGGCGCGCTTCCTCCTCGGGCTGGAAAGCACCGACGAGGCGACCCTCGCGCGCATCAGGAAGGGCGGCGCCACCACCACGGACCGCGAGGCGATCCGCCTTCTTCGCCGCCATGGCATCCTCTCCATGGCGACCTGGGTCGTCGGGTTCGAGGAAGAAACGGACCGGGATTACTGGCGCGGCCTGCGCCAGCTCCTGTCCTACGATCCCGACCAGATCCAGATGCTCTACGTGACGCCCCATCGCTGGACGCCGTATTTCAGCATCGCCGCGAATCGGCGGGTGATCCAGACCGATCGTCGCCGCTGGGACTACAAGCATCAGGTGCTGGCGACCCGGCACATGGCGCCGTGGCGGGTGCTGCTGTGGTTCAAGTTCATCGAGGTGGCGGTCCAGGCTCGCCCGCGTGCACTCGCACGCGTCCTGTTCCATCGCGACGCGGGACTACGCCACGCCATGCGCTGGTACACGCGGATGGGGCGTCGGGTATGGCCCTATGAGATCAGGAACTTCCTGCGCGACCCGTTGGTGAAGAACGGGCCGAGCGTTGCAGAATTCTGGGGGGACCCACAGGACGGCGAGGAAGAATCCATGGTCGTCGTCAACGCGGAACGGCGTCCCGAAGCCGCGAGGCCCCGCGCCGATGCGGCGTGACGGTCGACCTCAGATGAAGACGAAGAAGATACCGAAGCTGGCGATGAACCCCGCCAGCGATACGGCCGAGAGGGCCAGAAACCTGGACGATGCGACCGCGCCCTCATCCTGCCCATCCTCGATTGGCGAGAAGGCGCGGCCTGCCGCCTGCGATGCGCGAATGAGATCGTCGTGGCGCACCATGCTCAAGGCTGCGGACGGCGCCATGTCGCTCTCCCATAGATACATTCTATGTGTGCTAACGCACAAACTCAGGGTTGGTTCCGGAACGCCGGCGTCATCCGCCCGCCATGTCGCGCGCCTAACTCGAACTCGATCCATTCCAAGGAACGAGTTCACCATGACCGAGCCGCTGCGCACTCGCTCGCAGGCCGCCGAAGACGGCGAGGATGCCGGTTCGAATCCGAGCCGGAACGCCACCTTCGGCGACGTGGTCGCCGCCCGGTTCGACCGGCGCGACCTGCTGCGCGGCCTTCTTGGGGTCGGCGCCATCGCGGCGGTGGTGACGCCCCGCGCGCTCGCCGCCGGCCCGGCCGCGGCGGCGCAGGGACAGGCGACGCCGTTCCCGTTCACGGAGATCGAGGCGGGATCGGACGCACACCATCACGTGGCCGAGGGGCACGATGCCGACATCCTGATCCGCTGGGGCGATCCGGTCCTGCCCGGGGCGCCCGCCTTCGACCCGCTCAACCAGAGCGCCGCGGCCCAGGCCCGGCAATTCGGCTACAACAACGACTTCGTCGGCTATTTCCCGATGCCCGGCGCCGCCGATCCGGCCGCGCATGGCCTTCTCGTGGTCAACCACGAATACACCAACGAGGAACTGATGTTTCCCGGCCTCGGCCGCCAGGACATCAAGACCGTGGCCTTCAAGGGCATGAATCGCGACCTCGTCGACATCGAGATGGCCGCCCATGGCGGCTCGGTGATCGAGGTGAAGCGTAACGACGGCAAATGGGCCGTGGTGCCGGGGTCGCGATACGCCCGCCGCATCACCGTCGAGACGCCGATGGCCCTCTCCGGGCCGGCCGCCGGCTCCGATCGGCTGAAGACCACCGACGACCCGTCCGGCCGCGCGGTGAAGGGCATGATCAACAATTGCGCCGGCGGCACCACACCCTGGGGGACGTGGCTCACCTGCGAGGAGAACATCAACTATTACTTCTCCGGCACCCTCGCAGAGGGGTCGGCCGAGGCGACCAACCACAAGCGTCTCGGCCTGCCCGGCAACGCCTATGCCTGGGGCCGCTTCCACGAGCGGTTCGACCTCTCCAAGGAACCGAACGAACCCAATCGCTTCGGCTGGGTGGTGGAGATCGACCCGTTCGATCCCGCCTCCGTCCCGACGAAGCGCACCGCCATGGGCCGGTTCAAGCACGAGGGCGCCGCCGGCATCGTCTCGAAGAGTGGTCGGTACGTCGTCTACCAGGGCGACGACGAACGTTTCGACTACGTCTACAAGTTCGTGACCGACGCGGCCGTGAACCTCTCCGACCGGGCGGCCAACCGCGACATCCTCGATTCCGGCACGCTGCACGTCGCCCGGTTCGATGCCGACGGGCGCGGGGCCTGGATGCCCCTGGTGTTCGGACAGGGTCCGCTGACACCCGAAAACGGGTTCACCGCCCAGGCCGACGTGCTCATCGAGGCCCGGCGCGCCAGCGACCTCCTGGGAGCCACCAAGATGGACCGTCCGGAGGATGTCGAGGCCAACCCGAAGACCGGCAAGGTCTACGTGATGCTGACCAACAACGGGAAGCGCAAGGCAGGCGACGTGAACGCCGCCAACCCGCGGCCCGACAACCGCTTCGGCCACATCGTCGAACTGACCCCGGACAACGGCGACCACGCGGCCTCGGGCTTCGCCTGGGAAATCCTCGTCAAGTGCGGCGATCCCTCCATCGCGGCGGTCGGCGCCACCTTCTCCTCGGCGACGACGAAGGACGGCTGGTTCGGCATGCCGGACAACTGCTCGGTGGACGGGCAGGGACGGCTCTGGGTCGCCACCGACGGGAACTCGCCGTCGAAGACGGGGCGAAACGACGGCATCTGGGCGATGGAGACGGAAGGGCAGGGACGGGGCACGGGCAAGCATTTCTTCAGGGTGCCGAACGGCGCCGAAATGTGCGGCCCCTACTTCACCCCCGACGACACCACGTTCTTCGTCGCCGTACAGCATCCCGGCGAGGCCGACGAGGAAGATCCGAAGGCCATGCCCGCCACCTTCGAGGCGCCCTCCACCCGCTGGCCGGATTTCATCGACGGAATGCCGCCCCGCCCCGCCATCGTCGCGATCACCAGGCGTGGAGGTGGCCGGGTCGGAAGCTGACGGGGCGACGCGATCGCCCCCTGCGGCCAAGGGGGGGCAGGCGTGGCCGAGCCCGCCGCTTCCGGTACCCCGGCGACACAGCATTAACGGAATCGGCGCAAGCTGCGCAGGAACACCGGGAGAGCGGCTGCCGAAGAGGGCGGCATCGCTTCACGTTTCCGTTTCGTTCCTGTATGGTTGGCCCATGACTCAGCGCGAGACCTCACGTCAGGCCGTTCCGGCCCCCGCCGGCGGCCGGCCGAGCGACCTGTTCGCGGGTGGTCAAGCGTCCGTGCGCGGCGCGAAGGCCGCTTCGGCGGCGCGCGCTCCCCTCGACAGAGCACCGGTCGATGCGGCGGAAGCCGGCTATGACGCCTCGTCGATCGAGGTGCTGGAAGGCCTGGAGCCGGTCCGGCGCCGGCCGGGCATGTATATCGGCGGCACCGACGAGCGCGCCCTGCATCACCTCTTCGCGGAAGTGATCGACAATTCCATGGACGAGGCGGTGGCCGGCCATGCCAGCTACATCGAGGTGGAGCTGGAGGAGACCGGCCACCTCGTCATCACCGACAATGGCCGCGGCATCCCGGTGGATCCGCACCCAAAATTTCCGGGCAAATCCGCCCTCGAAGTGATCATGACCACGCTGCATGCGGGCGGCAAGTTCGACTCGAAGGTCTACGAGACCTCCGGCGGCCTGCACGGTGTCGGCATCTCCGTGGTCAACGCCCTCTCCGACATCCTCGAAGTCGAGGTGGCCCGAAGCCAGGTCCTCTATCGCCAGACCTTTTCGCGGGGCCATGTCCAGGGTCCGCTGGAAACCGTCGGCCGGGTGCAGAACCGGCGCGGCACGCGGGTGCGCTTCCACCCCGATGCGCAGATCTTCGGGGCGCTGAAGTTCGATCCGCGCCGGCTGTTCAAGATGGCGCGCTCCAAGGCCTACCTGTTCGGCGGCGTCGAGATCCGCTGGCGCTGTGCCCCCGCCCTGCTGGAGGGCATCGCCGACGTGCCGGCCGAGACGGTGCACCGCTTCCCCGGCGGCCTGCGCGACTATCTCGCCCGCGACCTCGACGGCAAGGAGCTCGTCACCGACGCGGTCTTCGCCGGCAAGGTGACGAAGCCCGGCGGCCACGGCTCCCTCGAATGGGCCGTCGCCTGGATGGTGGTGGAAGACGGGGTCTCGCACTCCTACTGCAACACGATTCCCACCGCCGAGGGCGGCACCCACGAGAGCGGCCTGCGCGTGGCCCTGCTGCGCGCCCTGCGCGAGCATGCCGAGCGCGTCGGCCAGGCCAAGCGGATGACCTCGGTCACCACCGACGACGTAATGGCGACCTGCGCCTCGATGCTCTCGGTCTTCATCCGCGAGCCGGAATTCCAAGGCCAGACCAAGGACAAGCTCGCCACGGTGGAAGCCTCGCGCATCGTCGAGACGGCGATCCGCGACGCGTTCGACCACTGGCTCGCCGCCTCCCCGGCCCAGGCCAACAAGCTCCTCGACTGGGTGATCGACCGGGCCGAGGAGCGCCTGCGCCGACGCCAGGAGAAGGAGGTCGCGCGCAAATCCGCGACTCGCAAGCTGCGCCTTCCCGGCAAGCTCGCCGATTGCTCCAAGGCGGGTACGGCGGGCTCGGAGATCTTCATCGTCGAGGGCGATTCCGCCGGCGGCTCGGCCAAGCAGGCGCGCGACCGCGCCAGCCAGGCGATCCTGCCCCTGCGCGGCAAGATCCTCAACGTGGCCTCGGCCAGCCGTGACAAGATGGGCGCCAACCAGCTCATCTCCGACCTGACCCAGGCGCTCGGTTGCGGCACGGGTAACGGCTACAAGGGCGAAGACCTCCGCTACGAGAAGGTCATCATCATGACCGACGCGGATGTCGACGGCGCCCACATCGCCTCGCTGCTGATCACCTTCTTCTACCGGCAGATGCCCAAGCTCATCGACAAGGGCCATCTCTACCTGGCGATCCCGCCGCTCTACCGGCTCACCCACGGCGCCAAGACGGTCTATGCCCGTGACGACGCCGACAAGGAGCGGGTGATCAAGACCGTCTTCAAGGGCGGCAAGGTGGAGATCAGCCGCTTCAAGGGCCTGGGCGAGATGATGCCGGCGCAGTTGAAGGAGACCACGATGGACCCCAAGAAGCGCACGCTCCTGCGCGTCGCGGTCCTCGACGAGGCGCGGGACTCCACCGGCGATGCCGTGGAGCGGCTGATGGGCAACAAGCCGGAAGCCCGCTTCGCCTTCATCTCCGAGCGTGCCGCCTTCGCCGACGAGGCAACACTCGACATCTAAGGACAGGCGGGGCGCGAGGCCGACCTGTCCAGGCCGGCCCCCTCTCGCCGGAGGGGTAGAGCCCCGGCGGAGCCCGAGGCTACGAGGTGTACCACCTCCGCTCTCGAGCCACGGGCGGGGCATATCCGGTCACGACCTCTGAACCACTCTCCGTTTGCGCTCTGGGCGTCCGTACGGAAAGAGTGATTTGCGAGAGAGGTCTGTCAACGCAAAAAACCCGGCCTCGCGGCCGGGTTTTTCACGTCGACGATCCCGATGCCGCGCAATCCTCGATGAGGACCGCGCGACGATCATGGACGATCCTAGTAGGTGCCGAACTTGTAGTTCAGGCCGGCGCGGACGACGGCGAACTCGTCGTCGCGACGACCGGTGCTGATCGAGCGCACAACCGAGTTGTCGGTGGTGTCGATGATGAAGGCGCCCTGATTGCGGTTGCCGCGATCGAGGTTCACGTACAGGCCTTCGACCTTCAGCGTCACAGCGGAAGCGCGGAAGAAGTTGAAGAACGACTCGGTCGGGAGAGCGTATTCGATACCACCGCCGACAGCGTAGCCGGTGCGGAAGTCGTCGTTGCCCTTGAAGCCGCCGAAGCTACGCTCGGTGCTGCCAGCGCCGTAGGCGAAACCGCCGGTGCCGTACACGAGGGTGCGGTCGAAGGCGTAGCCGAGGCGACCGCGGACGGTGCCGAAGAAGTCGAGGCTGGAGAGGCCGCGCGGGTCGTTGATGGCGAAGCCCGGAGCAGCGGCAACACCAGAGTCACGACGCTTGGCGCCGAAATCGAGGTACTGGGCATCGGCTTCGATACCGACGACCACACCCGAGCCCGGGGTGAACTGGTAGTTGTAGCCGATCTGCGCGCCGCCGGAGAAGCCGTCCTGGCTATCCTTGCTGAAGGTGGCGATCTGGGGGGTGCCGACGGCGGTGAAGCGGCTCGGCACGGCGAAGGAGTTCGGGCCTTCCTTGCCGGTGTCGAAAGCGTAACCGGCGTTGATACCGGCGTAGAAGCCCGTCCACGTGAAGACCGGGACCGGGACGAAGACCGGCGGGGCGGCGCGACGGGGAAGGTCGGCGGCCGAAGCGACAGCAGTCAGGCCGGCGAGAACGGTCGTAGCGAGAAGCAGTCTTTTCATTGTGTGTCTGGTCCTGATGGGCATTAAGCCTAGGTGCTTGTAGGCTCGGACGGGCGTGAGGTCTGTCGCATTCCTGCAACAACATCCATCGAATACAGCGGCACCCGTCAACGAAGGGTAAAGGTTAGGCGCAAGTGAGAAACGAGAGGCCAGTGACGTGCTCTGGCGCACTTCCGGTGCCTTTCCTGCTCACCTCGCGGCTGATCCAGATCACACTGCTGTGACGACCGGTTTTCACTTCCCGCAAGCATTTATTAAGCGGAACAATTCTGCATCATGCGAATTAGGAACAGCTTTTTGTCCCCGCTTGCGATGCGAAGATGACCCGTCTGGTGCGCGACGCATCGGCGTCGGTCCATCGGCAAGGCTCGGCAAGCAAATGCAGGCAACAGAAGGTTAAGCACGCCCGACGATTCCGTGGTCGCGCGTCCGAAGCCGGCATTCAGCCCGCTGCGGCATTTGCAGCCCCGTCGCGGCGGAATCCATCCTGGTGATCCGGCCGCTGGCTCGAGGCGAGACCGAGACATTCGGGTAGCAAGGCAACACCGCAATACGGCCGCTCCACCAAGGTCCGACTTGTCCTGACAGTGATCGGTCTTGGCCTTGGGTGCTTGGCCGTCGCGGGCCTTACCCGGGCCGACTGTGCTCGGAGTTTGGCGGGAGCGCCCGGTGAACCGACGGCGACGCCCATCCCTCGCGGGAGGCGGCAGGTCTTCGGGCAATGCCCGGCGGGCAACCTCGATCGAAGCCATGCCCCTGAAGGCTTCGGGGATCGTCTCCCCGACGGGGGGCGTGCCGCCGCCGGGGAGAAATCGAAGGGCCTATCGCCCGGCCGTGACCCAGAGCTCACCCTTGCCGAGGGTGGCGAGATCGCCAGAATAGCGCTTGAGCGCACCCGCGGCGAGGTCGGCATGGGCAGGGCTGAGGGCACGCAGGGACCGGGCGAGCAGCCGCAGGAACACGAGATCGTGCGTTCCCGTCTCGGCGAAACTCGGGCTCAGGGCACCGTGTCCGCCGGCGAGGATCGTCCCGCGCCGCATGCCGTAGCCCGGATGGTCGCCCACCGAGAGGGCCGCGATCGTGCCCGCGATCATCCGCGATCCGGCATGGGCGCCGGCGGATCCGACTAGGATCAGACCGCGCCGCATGCGGTCGCCGAGATAATCGCCGGCCGATCCGCGGATCACCAGCGTGGCGCCGTCGAGCCCCGCCTTGGCGGCATAGACCGCACCGCCCGCATGATCGCCGGCATCGCCCTCGATGGTGATCGTGCCGCCCTTGGCGCCCGATCCGGCATAAGGCCCGGCCGATCCCGTGACCGTCACCGATCCCGACGCCATACCGGCGCCGAGGCGCTGACCGACATCGCCGACGACGCGGATCGAGCCGCCACTGAGCGAGGCACCGACACTGTCGAAGCGGGACGAACCGCCTTCGATGGTCAGGCTGTCGGAGCCGTCGAGGCTGATGGAGAAGACGTCACCCAGCGTCAGGCCGCGTCGACTGGTGCCGATGGGGAGCCGGGCCGCTTCGGCCTCGGAGAGGCCGCTCAGCGAGAGCGGAGTCACGTGGAGAAAATCGAGCCGCTCCGGCGGCTCCTGGCGCAGGGTGAGGGTGCTCATGCCGCTCCAGCCTCGCTCGCCGGCTCCTTCGAGAGCAGGTCCTTCAGGTGATAATGGTGGCGGCCGAGATTGCCGCCGTAATTGCCCGCCGTCACCGCCACGAGCCCGTGCGCGGCACCGGCTTCGGTGGAGGCGTGGAGCGCCGCGCGCATGGATTCGGCCACCGAGCGCGAGGTGAGCCCGTCGATGACGATCTCGAGCACCACGCCGACCTCGGCCGCGAGTTCCGAGCCGGCACGGCCCTTGAGGGTCGGGCAATAGGCGTCGTTGGTGGAGGCCATCATGCCCTTGGTGCGCGCGCCGACCTTCGAGCCGGAGCGGACGATGCCGCCGGGGAAGGGCAGGATCACGTCGGCCACCGAGCGAGCGGCATCCACGGCGATCTCCGCGACCTTGAGGGTCTCGGCATGGTTGCGCCCGAGGAACAGCAGGTTGCCGCCGCCCACCGCGCCATCCACCGCGCGGACAAAATCCTCGCACAGGAACTCGCCGTCCATCACGGGGACGCGCCAATAGCGCCGCGCCTTGCCGGTGACGGGATCGGTCAGGCGCTTGGCCACGGCGAAGCCGTCACCGAAGTAGCGGATCGCGCCACCGAGCTTGATCTTGTGCGGCCCGTCGACGCCCGCATAGCAGGCCGTGCCGGGGCAGGTGAGGATGCACTGGCCGACGCGCTTCAGGAGCTGGTCCTTGAGGCCGTTCGGCTCGAAGCCGAACAGCAGCACCCGCACACCGGGGCGGCCGTCGGGCGTCTCCTCCGGCGAAAGTTCGCAATCGATCCCGGCCTCGGCGCCGCAGCCGATCACCGAGGTCGCGAACCCGGTCATCGTGACGGCGGCGATCATCGCCCATTTGGCGGTGTCGTTGGTGATGATCAGCGCCGTGCCGGCGACGTCGAACGCCTCGGCGAAGGTGTCGATCACCGGGATGCCGTTGAGGGTCAGGTCAGTCATGCTCGGTCACCGTACCCACGCGAGGCGTCGTCATCATTCTCACGCTCGACATGCCACGTCCTCGAACACATCGCTCACGGGGAAGGCCTCGTCCGGCACGGTGAAGCTGTCGAGACCGGCACCGAAACGGGCATCGAGATAAGCGTCGGTGCGCGTCTCCATCGCCTTGTCGGATTCCACCGTCAGTTCCAGGGTATGGCCCGCGCGCCAATCGACGATCTCGCCATCCTCGACGATGACGTGGCCGTCCTTGAGCACCAGTTTGGCGCGGGCGAACATCGCGGTCCGGTTCTTGTCATCACGGTAGATCGCGACGTCGGCGCGCGCGCCCTCGCGCAGGTGGCCGCGATCGGCGAGGCCGAGGAGCTTGGCCGGGCCGGAGCGCGTCAGCTGGGCGATCTCGGAGAAGGTGTATTCTCGCTCGATGCCGCAGAGGCCCGAGCGCTCGGCGATGACCTTGTGCAGGGAGGATATCTCGCGGTCGCGCTCCTCCTTGTCCATCAGCAGATGGATGATCCGCGGATATTCGGTGAAGGGGCCGCCATTGGGGTGGTCGGTGGTGAGGATGGTGCGCTCGGGGTCGCCCGAGAGCAGCATCAGTTCGAGGCCGATCGCCCATTGCAGGGAGCTCACAGGGCCGCGCGGCTTGTAGAGGAACGGCACGATGCCGCCGCCTTCCGCGTCGCCCGCCGTGATGATCCACTTCTTCGGGTTCGCACCCTTGCGGCCGGCGAACTGGCGGATGACGTCGAGCGAGATCGTCACCGTCTGGCCGAAGGCGACCTGACCCACGTCGAAGGTGGCGTTGGGGTGTTTCTCCATCGCCTCCGTGATGCGCTCGGCCGCCGAACGGAAGCCGCCGGTGCCGGGATTGGCCGGATCGACCGCGCCGTAGGCGTAGAACTGCGCATGGGCGAAGTGGATGCGCCGGCCTTCCGCCGCCTCCATCGTCGCCACGAAGGAATCGTCGGCGCCGGGAATGCCGAGGTTGTTGGCATGGACATGCAGCGGATGTGGCACGCCGATCTCCTCCACCGCATCGAGGAGGGCGTTCATGATCTTGCGGGTGGAGAGGCCGTAGACCGGGATCTCCTCGTCGAGGCTGAGGTTGAGCATCCCGTCCTTGAAGGCCGAGGCGCCGCCCGCGTTGATGCACTTGACGCCGAGACCGCGCGAGGTCGCCACCGACAGGGCGACGAGGTCCCGCACCGCCGCCTTGCCCTCGCGCTGGCGCAGCAAGTCGAGGAGCTGGTCGTCGTTGCCCATCACCGTAAGGGCGCCGCGGTCGAGCAGGGGGATGTCGGCGAGTTCGAGTTGGGTCGCCAGCGCGTTCGTCGGCGGCATCGCCGGCTCGACGGCGATGGTATAGCCCATCCGCGCGTAGTTCGCGCCGATCCAGGCGGCCGAGCCGCCGGCATGGGCGAAGGGATGGCCCTCGGGCGCGGCTTCGCTGACATAGAGGTCGGGCAGGAGCAGGCGGCTCATCACCACGTTGCCGCCGGCGATGTGCGAATGCACCTCGACGCCGCCCGCCATCACGACGCAGCCGGAGGCGTCGATGGTCTTGTCGGGCGCGCGCTCGGACGGGGCCACGACGCGGCCGTCCTCGATCCAGACGTCGCCGACGCCGTCGCGGCCGGCGGTGGGATCGACGACCCGGCCGCCCTGGATCAGGATCAGCATGAGGCGCCCTTCTTCTGCGTGAGGCGATTCTGGATGGCGGCGAGCACGCCGGCCGCAGTCAGGTCGGCCGGCTGGCCAACCGGAGGTGAATAGGTGATCGCCGCACGGCGTTCGTTCCACAGGGCGCCACCTGCGGTCTCGCCGGGCACGCCCACTGAAATGACGATCTCGGCGACGTCGCCCGTGGCATCGGGGCTTCCTTCACCGACGATGGCGATGGAGGGCAGAGCGGCGAGCCAGTCAGGGCGCGGAGCGGGGAGGGAGGCGAGCCAGAGCGCGGCATCGGCCTCGCCGGCGGCCACCTGGCGCGCGCTGTCGAACCGCCAGGGATCATGCTCGGGCAGGTCACGGCCAAAGCCGACCCGCGGCGGCTGGCCGGTGGTCCATGAGGCGAGCTGGGTCACGGCGCGGCCCTGGAACCCATCCGAGACGGAGAGCGCGAAGAAGCGCGTCAGATCGTTGAGATCGCGCACCAGCCCCTGCAGCATCTCGACGCCGAGATCGCCGAGTTCGGCGGCATCGTAGAGGACGACACCGTACTGGGCCGTCGTCAGGCGCCGGCCGAGATCGGCATAGGCCGCCTCGCCGGCGAGGTTGCCCTTCACGTAGGCGCGCAGATGCGCCACCGAGACGGCGAGACCGCCGGCCGCGGCCGGATAGGAGACGTGCCGTGTGGCGCCGTCGCCGGGGCCACCGAGGGAGAGCAGCGTGCGCTCGGAACCGGCGGCGCGACCGCGCACCGGCGCGGAAGCGGCGATCTCCTGCACGATCGGCCTGTCCCACGGGCGCAGACCGACGATCAGCACCGCATCGGCCCGGCCGATCGCCTCGGCCGGCGTGGTGTTGAGATTGCCGAACTGGCTGAGGGGGCCGAGCTCCGCATAGAGGCCGTCGCCACCGACGGGATCGACGGAGGCACCGATGAGTCCGGCCAGATGATAGGCCGCCCGCACCGCGCTCGTATCCGCACTCAATCCCGTGACGATCGGAGTCTTCGCTGCGGCGAGGAGCGTGGCGGCGGCCTCCACCGCTGCGCTCACGTCCGCCGCACCACCCTTTACCCAGGCAGCCATGCCTACACCTTGGAGAACGAGGGCCCGGCACGCGCTGTGTTCAGCGTCGCACACGGCGGGACTGCGCCAGTCCATTCCTAGTGGGCCGGCACGTTTGCATCGCGGAGGCGCCGCAAGCAACCCCCCACCGACCGCCGTCGACTCCCTTCTGCCGTCCCGCCAAGCCGCACCTTCCCGGCCTCCGGTGGAGCCCCGGCCTGCGGAAGCCCGACGATTGATGGTATGGCGACGCTTGCGACCGATCCGTCCTCCGTGGGAGAAGCCCGCGCCGGCAAGCGCCATGCGGTCGCAATTCCGGTCAGGCCCCGCCGGGGCGGATCGGCTCGCGGCCCGCGCGGCGCAGGGATGAAGGCTTATCGCATGAAGGGGGTCGACGTGGACCAGATCCCGGATCAACGGCCGGCCGAGACGGCGGGACGGACCCGTGCGGTGCGGGTGCGCGCACCGGCGCGGCTTCACTTCGGCTTCCTCGATCTGCACGGGGGCCTCGGCCGGCGCTTCGGCAGCATCGGGCTCGCCGTCGACGCCCCCTCCATCGATCTCATCGCGCGTGCGGCCCCCGCCCTCGACGTGATCGGGCCGGAGGCGGCCCGCGCCCGCACCTATGCCGAGGCCGCGGCGCGCCATCTCGGCCTTCGGGGAGCGGCCTCCATCCGGGTGGACGAGGCGATCCCGGCCCATGCCGGCTTCGGCTCGGGCACGCAGCTCGCCCTCAGCGTGGCGGCCGCGCTCGCCGCCCTCGACGGCCGCCCCTTCTCGCCCGACGCCTTCGCCGACGCCCTCGATCGCGGCAACCGCTCGGGCGTGGGTCTGGCCGCCTTCACCCAGGGCGGCCTCATCGTGGATGGCGGCCGTGACGCCAGCAACGGCCCGCCGCCGCTGATCGCGCGCCTCGCCTATCCGGAGGCGTGGCGGATCGTGCTGATCCTCGACGAGAGCATGACCGGCGTGCATGGCACCCGCGAGGTCGAGGCGTTTCGCGATCTCCCGCGCTTTCCCGAGGAGCAGGCCGCCGCGATCTGCCGGATCGTGCTGATGCAGGTCCTGCCGGCGGCAGCCACCGCCGAACCGGATGGCTTCGGCGCCGGCATCACCACGATCCAGCGCCTCATCGGCGATCATTTCGCGCCTCACCAGGGCGGGCGCTACGCCAGCCCTGCCGTGGCCGAGGCGCTCGCCGCCATCGCCGCCCAGGGAATCGCCGGCTACGGCCAGAGCTCGTGGGGGCCGACGGGTTTCGCCCTGGTGCCGTCCGAAGCGGAGGCACGCGCCCTCGTGGCGTCCCTCGACCGGCCAGGCCCTTTGCGTTTCGTGATCGCGCGCGGTCGCAATACCGGCGCCTCGGTCACGCCACTTTAAGACAACAAGCGCATCAGCGACGCTTGACGCAGCCGGCCCGGCCGGTTCCGACAGTACACATGCGAGAGTCGGCGCCGCGATGGCGCCGGACACTTGCGGAGGGAGAGACACGATGGCCCGCTCGATTCTGCATATGCTGACGCCCCTCAAGCACATGAGCCCGTTCGACGTGAACATGGCAGTGGATGCCGGCTTCGAGACGATCGCGACCTATACCGACGTGACCCTGCCGGACGTGACCTCCCTGGTGCAGGATTCGATCTTCTCCCGTTCGCCCCAGGATGGCGCCCGCACGACCATCTTCATCGGCGGCAAGAACGCCGAGGACGCCCTCGACATGATGGACCGGGCCAAGAAAGCCCTGGTGCCGCCCTTCGCCAACCACATCGTCGCCGATCCGGCCGGGTCCTTCACCACCGGTGCCGCCATGGTCGCCGAGGTGACCCGCGCCCTCAAGGCGAAGTTCGGCACCGACCTAAAGGGCAAGCGCATCGTCATCTTCGGCGGGGCCGGCGTCGTGGCCTATGTGGCGGCGGTGATCGGCGCGCTGGAAGGCGCCAAGACCGTCCTCGTCGGGCATGACGGCGAAGAGCGAGTCAGCAAGATCGCCTTCACGATGAAATGGCGCTTCGGCATCGAGGTCGGCGCCGTCGACGGCTCCACCGCCGAGGCGCGCCGCGCCGCCATCGCCGAGGCCGACGTGATCCTCTCGGCCGGCCCGGCCGGCGTCCCGATCCTGTCGGCGACGGATCTCGAATCCGCGCCGAAGCTGCTCGTCGCCTCCGACGTGAACGCGGTGCCGCCCGCCGGCATCGCCGGGATCGACGTCAACGCCAAGGACGTGGCCCTGCCCACCGGCAAGGGCATCGGCATCGGCGCGCTGGCGGTCGGCAACGTCAAGTACCAGACCCAGTCGCGCCTGTTCCGCCAGATCCTCGCCGCCAGCGAGCCCCTCTGCCTCGACTTCCGCGACGCCTACAAGGTCGCCGTCGAGGTGGCCGGCTGACGGGCACTCACCCGCCCGCTCGATCCCGCCCATGACCTCATCCTGAGGTGTCCGCGAAAGCGGGCCTCGAAGAAGGCCTCCAGCTTTCGCCGAGCTAACTGGAAGCCTCCTTCGAGGCCGTCGCTTCGCTCGTCGCCTCAGGACGAGGCAGGGTGGTGACAGCAGCGAAGGCGTGATCCCGAGCGATCGCCGCGATGGCAGCATCATCCGAACGGCCGCCGCCCCGGGGCGACGCGATCCTCATCGCCGCCCAGTCCGGGCGCGCCCTGGCGCAGGCCGCGCGCCGGTCGGGCCTGCGCCCCTATGTCCTCGACCTCTTCGGCGATGCCGACACGCTCGCCCTCGCCGAAGGCTATCGCCCTGCCGTGGGTCGCTTCGGCGACGGGCTGGCGGGGGAGGGCGTGCTCGCCGGGCTCGATGCGCTGGCCGCCATGGCGGACAAGCCACCGATCGGGATCGTGCTCGGCAGCGGCTTCGAGAATGCGCTCGACCTGATGGCGAGGATCGGCCGGTGCCACAGGCTCCTGGGCGCCAGCCCCGATACGGTCCGGGTGCTGAAGGATCCGCTCGCCTTCGCGGCCCTCTGCGACCGCCTCGCGATCCCGCATCCGGCGGTGACGCGGGAGGCAGTGACGGATCGCTCGGACTGGCTGCTCAAGCGCTCCGGCGGGTCCGGTGGCAGCCATATCCGCCTCGCCGGCGCGGGGAGGGCACCGCCGGGCGCCTATTTTCAGCGGCGGGTCGCCGGCACGGCGCACGCCGTCGCCTTCCTGGCCGACGGGCGCGAGGCGGCGATCGTGGCGGTCACCGAGCAATGGAGCGCGCCGTCTCCCTTACGCCCCTTCCGCTATGCCGGGGCGCTGGAACGCGCCGCCCACGAGGCGCCGGCCCTGTCGCCCGCGACCCTCTCCCAAGTGACGGCGGCCATCGCCGGACTCGTCGCGGAGACCGGGCTCGTCGGGCTCGCCAGCGCCGACCTCCTCGTCTCGGAGAAGGGGTGGTGGCTCAGCGAGATCAACCCGCGCCCGGGAGCCACCCTCGACGTCCTCGACCGCCGCGACACGCCGCTCCTGGCCGCGCATATCGACGCGAGCCTCGGCGTTTTGCCGCGAATCGAACCCGCACCGGTGGATGCGGCGGCCACGGAAATCTGTTACGCGGCAGCCGGCTACGCGCCGATGCCGCCCCTCGACTGGCCGGATTTCGTTCGCGACCGCCCACAATCCGGCACCTGCGTGCCACGCGATGCTCCCCTCTGCACCGTGTTCGCCGCAGGCCCGGACTCGGCCGCCACCCGAGACCTATTGCGCGTCCGGGCCGCCACTCTGCGGACCCTGCTCGCCCCGACGGAGGAAGCCCGATGACCACCCATCCCCCCGCCACGCTCCGGACCACGCCGAGCCTGAACGCCCTCGCCAATCCCCTCGTGGAGAAGCTGGTGGCCGATGCAGAGGCCCTGCGCCTTGCCGTCACCACGGAGAACGGCGCACGCATGGTCGATGCCGGCGCCACCGTGCGCGGCTCCATCGAGGCCGGCCGGCGCATCGCCGAGATCTGCCTCGGCGGCCTCGGCACCGTGTCGATCGTCCCCACCGGGCCGATCGCGGCCTGGCCCTATTCCGTGGTGGTGCATTCCGCCGACCCGGTGCTCGCCTGCCTCGGCAGCCAGTATGCCGGCTGGTCACTGGCCGACGAGACCGGCGATTCCGGCTTCTTCGCCCTGGGCTCCGGCCCCGGCCGCGCGGTCTCGGTGGTGGAAGATCTCTACACCGAACTCGGCTACCGCGATTCCGCCAGCCGAACCGCCCTGGTGCTCGAGGCCGCCGGCGGACCGCCCGCCTCCGTCATCGCCAAGGTCGCCGAGGCCTGCGGCCTGTCGGCGGACGCGCTGACCTTCATCTACGCCCCGACACAGTCGCTGGCCGGCGCGACACAGGTCGTCGCCCGCGTCCTCGAAGTCGCCCTGCACAAGGCCCACACCGTGGGCTTCGACCTGCATAAGATCGTGGACGGAATCGGCTCGGCCCCGCTCTCGCCGCAGCATCCCGATTTCATCCAGGCCATGGGCCGCACCAACGACGCCATCATCTATGGCGGCCGGGTGCAGCTCTTCGTCGAGGCCGACGAGGCGGATGCCAAGCAACTCGCCGAGCAGCTGCCCTCCACCACCTCGGCCGACCACGGCGCTCCCTTCGCCGAGATCTTCGGCCGGGTGAACGGCGATTTCTACAAGATCGACGGCGCGCTCTTCAGCCCGGCCGAGGTCATCGTCACCTCCGTCACCACCGGCAAGAGTTTCCGCGGTGGCCGGCTGATGCCGGAACTGGTGGACGCCTCCTTCAGCTGATCTGAACGGAAAAGCCGCAGCGCCAGCCCCTCTCCCCGCCGGGCGGGGAGAGGGGAACGCCTGTCATCCCGGCCGGGCCGGGACCGGATCACCGTGTGAGACCACATCCATGCGCATCGGGCTCGCGGCCGACAACGGCAACTGGCACAAGGCCCGATTGAGGGCCGCCCTGGAACATCTCGGCGCCGAGCCGGTGCTGTTTTCGCTCGCCGACGTGGCGGTGGTCACCGGCGCGGGCGAGCCGCTTCGTGTGCCGGGCTTCGCGGACGGCCTGCCCGACGGCGTCCTCCTGCGCACCATCGCGGGCGGCACCTTCGAGGCCACCACCATGCGGCTCGGCGTGCTCCACGCCCTCGTGGCCTCCGGGGTCACGGTGTGGAACTCCCCCGGCGCCATCGAGCGCTCGGTGGACAAGGCCATGACGAGCCTCCTCGTCGCCAGGGCCGGCCTCCCCACCCCCGACACCTTCGTGTTCTCCAGCCGCGAGGCCGCCGCCGCCTGCGTCGCCTGCGAGGCGGGACCGGGCCGGCCGCTGGTGCTCAAGCCGCTCTTCGGCTCACAGGGCGAGGGTTTGCAGCTCATCGAACGGCCGGAAGACCTGCCCGACGAGGAGGCCGTGTCGCGGGTCTACTATCTCCAGCGCTACATCGCGCGGAACGACGGCCTCTGGCGCGATTACCGGGTCTTCGTCTGCGAGGGCAGGGCCATCGCCGCCATGATCCGCGAGGGCGACGGCTGGATCACCAACGTCCATCGCGGAGGCCGGCCCTTGCCCTGGGCGATGCCGGAGAAGGCCGCCGAACTCGCCGAACGCGCGGCGGCCGCCATCGGTGTCGATTACACCGGCATCGACCTCGTGGAGGACGGGGAGGGCGGCTACCTCGTCCTAGAAGTCAATTCCATGCCGGCCTGGTCGGGCCTGCAACAGGTCACCGCGGTCGACGTCGCGGCCGCCGTGGCCCGGGGCTTCCTCAACGCCGTGCGGGCGGCAAGGCCCCCCCGGCTCCTGGCGGCATCGGGATGAGCGGGCTTTCGCCCGACGTGATCGCCGCGGCCTACAGGGCGTGCTGCTTGGCCGAGCTCGATGCCCTGAAGCCCGGCAACGTCCATGTCTTCGGCGACGGCCATCGCATGGCGGTGGCGGATTTCGTCACGAGCGCGGAGGTCTCCGCGCCCCATCTGGCGGAACCCGGCGCGCGGATCGGCCGGCGCGTGCGCACCGCCATGGAGGCGACCCTCGGCGCGGTGGGCCAGAACACCAATCTCGGCATTCTCCTCCTCTGCGCGCCCCTGGCGCTCGCCGCCGAGCGCGGCGGCCCTCTGCGCGGGGCGCTGAGCCACGTTCTCGATACCCTCGACGCGGCGGATGCGGCCGACGTCTTCGCCGCGATTCGCGCCGCCAATCCCGGCGGCCTCGGCCGGGCCGAACGCCACGACGTGACCGGACCGGAAGCCCCGGCCAGCCTCGTCGCGGCCATGGCGGAGGCGGCCCCGCGCGACCGGATCGCCCGCGCCTACGTCACCGGCTTCGCCGACATCTTCGGCATCGGCCTGCCCGCCTTGGCGGAGGCGCGCGGCAAGGGCCTCACGCCCCCCTGGAGCACGACGGCGGTGTTCCTCGGCTACCTCGCGGCCGTTCCCGACAGCCACGTGGCGCGCAAGCACGGCGCGGCCCGCGCCGACGCCCTGTGCGCCGAGGCGGCGGAGCTTCTCTCCCTCGATCTCGCCACCCACCCCGTCACCGAGCTCCTGGTGCGGGACCGTTCGTGGAAAGGCCAGAACCTCAATCCGGGCACCAGCGCGGACATGACGGTGGCCACCCTCTTCGCCGACCGATTGCTGGCGGCTGGAACCTAAACCCAGGGAATTCAGCTGCCCCTACGGCGGCGAGGGGCGCCATAATCGATGCCGTGGCGCGTTCAAGCCCCCGTTCGGCAAAGATTTTGCTCGAATCCGCCCCCCTTGCAGGGTTGTTCCGGCAGAGACCCCAGAGTAGGGTCCGCGCCGCGATCCGGGCAAACCGGTCCGGTCCCATTGGGGCTGGACGCCGTGAACAAGGATGGCTTTCGGCCGCGCCAAACTACGGGGCGGTCATGCTTTTTCAAGACTCCTGGGAGAAACCCCACATGGCGAAGATCAACAAAGTTCTGGTCGGCGAGGCTCTCGTCGGCGATGGCAACGAGGTCGCCCACATCGATCTCATCATCGGACCGCGCGGTTCGCCGGCCGAGACGGCTTTCTGCAACGGCCTCGTGAACAACAAGCACGGCTTCACCAGCCTGCTCGCGGTCATCGCGCCGAACCTGCCCTGCAAGCCGAACACCCTGATGTTCAACAAGGTCACCATCAACGACGCCCGTCAGGCCGTCCAGATGTTCGGCCCCGCCCAGTACGGCGTTGCCAAGGCCGTGCAGGACGCCGTTGCCGAAGGCATCATCCCCGCTGACGAAGCCGACGACCTGTTCATCCTGGTCGGCGTGTTCATTCACTGGGAAGCTGCCGACGACGCCAAGATCCAGAAGTACAACTACGACGCCGTGAAGCTGTCGATCCAGCGCGCCGTCAAGGGCGAGCCCACCGCTGCCTACGCCACCGAGCAGCGCAACTCCGCTTCGCACCCCTTCGCGTCGAACGCTTAGATCGGGGACAGTCCTGGGCAGAGCGCGCCTCCGCCCGCACCGCGGGGCCTGCTCCAGCGACTGGCTTCCATCTTCCTCGGACGATGAAACATGAAACGAGGCGGCTCCGGCCGCCTCGTTTTTTTGTGTCTCCGGCCCGCTACCTCCGTAATGTCCCGTCGTGGATCGCGGTCGCCACCAGGGCACCCGCGACGCCAATCTCCTCCAGCGCGGCGACATCCGCAGGCCCGCGCACCCCGCCCGCCGCGTAGAGTCGCGTCGCGGGGCTCATCTCACGGATCTCCGACAGGCGGTCGAGGTCCGGCCCGGTCCCGGCACCGACACGGCTCAGGGTCATCACGATGACCTCGGAGGGCCAGTACGCCGGCTCGTCATGGAGCTCCGCCGGCCCCATCCGCTCCGCGCCCCGACTGTCGAGGGAGAAGACCGCGCGGTCTCCGAGCGCCCGCACCAGGGCGGCATCGTGCTGGCTCTCGCTGCCGATCACCGGACGCCCCAACCCCTCCGCCAGGAACGCATCCACGCCGGGGCCGCCGGAGAATCCCGCATCGACCCAGAGCTGGACACCCGGACAGGCGCGAGCGACCTGCGCGAGGCTGCCGAGATCGGGAGGCCTGCCGTCGATGATCGCATCGAGATCCGCGACGTAGAGGATGCGGGCGGCGATCGCGGCGACCAGCCCCTGCGCGACATCCCCGGGCGACGATCCCTTTGCCAAGGGCGTCACGATCGGGGCATAGGAGGCGCGATCCCCGGCCCTGGCCCGCACCACCTCTCCGTGGCGCAGGTCGATCACCGGAACGATCCGAAACCCGTCCTTCATCCCGTTCCTCCCTGTACGGACCTGCCCGTGACGCCTGCCGCATCCACGCACAACCCGGTGATCGGCTGGGATCTCGGGGGGGTCCATGTCAAGGCGGCCCTGGTTCGCGACGGCCGTGTCGAGGCGGTGGTACAGGCACCCTGCCGTCTATGGCGCGGCCTGCCCGCCCTCGACGAGACGTTTTCGCAGCTGCCCGATTGGGCGCGCGGAGAGGCCGACCATGTGGTGACCATGACCGGCGAACTCACCGACTGCTTCTCCGACCGCACCGATGGCGTGGCGCAGCTCTCCGCCTGGGCGAGCGCGAATCTCGCCGGTTCGGTGCGGATTTATGGCGGCCGGGCCGGGCTCCTCCCGCCCGGCGAGGCGACGGGCGCCGCCCTCGACGTGGCCTCGGCCAATTGGCACGCCACGGCGGCCCTGGTCGGCCGCCACGCGGAAAACGCGCTCCTCGTCGATATCGGCTCCACCACCGCCGACCTGATCCCCATCGTGGGCGGCCGCCCCGCCGCCACCGGCTACAGCGATGCCGAGCGCCTGGAGACGGGCGAACTGGTCTATTCCGGCGTGGTGCGCACGCCCGTCCTCGCCTTCACCGCATCAGCGCCGTTCAAGGGCCGACGTACGGGCCTGATGGCCGAGACCTTCGCCACCACGGCCGACGTCTACCGCCTCACCGGCGACCTGCCCGAGGGGGCCGACCAGCAGCACAGCGCCGACATGAAGGGCAAATCGATCCCCGAGACCGAGATCCGCCTCGCCCGGATGATCGGCCGCGACCATGCGGAGGGAAACTCGGCCGATTGGCGTGCCCTCGCGGCGCATTTCGCCGAGTGCCAGTTGCGGCCCCTCCACGACGCGGCGGCGATCCTGCTCTCGCGCCCCGACATCGCGGCGGATGCGCCCCTCGTGGTCTGCGGGGCAGGGCGGTTCCTGGCCGGGCGGCTGGCCCGGCGCCTGGGACGCCCCGCCGTAGCGCTCACCGACCTCATCGCGCCGTCGCTCGCGGAGGAGGGCGCCGACTGGGCCTCCACCTGTGGCCCGGCCGTGGCGGTGGCCCTGCTGGCCGCCGAAATCATCCAACACTGAGCCGAACGGGAGACCCGCATGAACGCCACGCACAAACTCGCCCGCATCCTGGCCACGCGCTCCGGCGCGGGAATCGAGCTCGCCCTCGCCACCGAGAGCGGCCAGACCCTCAAGGTGCTGGCGAGCCAGGACCAGATCGACATGCTGGTGGACGAGTTGGAGGACATCCTCAATTCGCCGGTCGGGCCCGGCGACGACGAGCCGCCGGCTGCGGCGTGACGCGCCGCTCCCCTCAGTACGCGTCGCGCTCCTCGCGCTCCTCGTCCCCTATCAGACCCCGGATCTGGTCGAGGCATCCCTGGAGGATGTAGGCCGCCGCCAGCATGTCCACGACCTCGCCGCGCTTGGCCCGCGAAGCGTCCGCCGCGATCAGCGCCCGCGTCACCGCCGCCGTGGACAGGCGCTCATCGCAGAACAGCACCGGCAGGTCGAGCAGGGGCTTCATGTTGCGTACGAAGGAGCGCGTAGCCTGGACGCGCGGCCCTTCGCTGCCATCCATGTTGAGGGGCAGGCCCATGACGAGGCCGCCGACCTGGTGAGCCTCGCACAGGAGGCGCAGGCGGGCGACGTCGGGCGTGAATTTCACCCGGCGGATGGTCTCGAGGGGCGAGGCGATCTGCCGGCCCACATCCGACAGGGCGAGCCCGATCGTCTTGGTGCCGAGATCGATCCCGATGAGGCGCCGGCCGCCCGCGGACGCCGCGACGAACGCCCGGACCTCGTCTTCCGTCACGAGACCTGACCCAGGAAACTGGAGGGCAGGGGCTCGGCGCCCATGCCGAGAATGCCGCGCACTGCGGGACCTTGAAGCCGGCGCATGAGATCGGGGAGGTCGGCGCCCCCGAACCGCACCGATTCGAGATCGGCGCCCATCACCCAGATCTCGTATTCCCGGCGCTCGGTCTGGTCCGCGCCGACGACCACGTCCCAGAACAGGAACTCGCCCGCTTCGGTCTCACCGAAGAAACAGGCGCGTTCGACCACGCTCGGATCGTCGCCCTCCACCTCGAAGCGATGCCCCTCCCGCGTCTCCAGCACGGAGGCGATGCTGTGCGCGATCAGTTCCGAACGGGTGCCGAGGTCCGCGCTCTCGGTGGGGCTCGGGATCGCGATGCGGAGGGAGCCGCAAGCGAGGCCGATTCCGCAAGCGAGGCAAAAGCTGCGGTAGCTCTCCGGCAGCGGGAACCCCAGCTCCGTCTCCGCGCGGTCGAGATCGGCCGGATCGGCCTTCGGCCCGGCGGTGAAATCGGCGAACACCGTCTGCCACATGATGTCTATCCCCAACGCGACCCTATCCTACGTCCGAAGGGGAATAGCCGCACTGGGAGCGAATGCGCCATAAGCTCGTTAAGGATTTGATAACGATACGGAGACAGCATGAATCGGCGCGGCCGCCTCTCCCAGGTTCTCGGCATGTTACGGTCGCCCGGCAAAGGCGGCAGCGCCTGGAACGTCGACGCCACGCGCGAAATGCCGTTCCGGCACAAGCTCATGCTCGCCCTGGCCCTCGAGATCCTCGTCCTCGGCTTCCGGCAGTCGGAAACGCTCCGCCAGGACAAGGGGATCGTGGTCGAGGCTCCCTCTCATCCCGGCAATGCCATCGTCTGAGACGACGCTTCCGCCCGCCCCGGCGTTGCGGGGCCGCGAAGCCCGGTGCTATAGCCCGGCCTCTGAACGCGCGTTCCGGCGCAGGTCCCGAGGTCCGAAGGCAGCATGTCGGTCGACGCAACCACAGTGAGGCGCATCGCGCATCTGGCGCGTATCGCGGTGAGCGACGAGGAGGTCGCGCCGCTCCAGGGCGAACTCAACGCCATCCTCGCCTTCGTCGAGCAACTCTCCGAAGTCGATGTCGAGGGCGTCGAGCCGATGACCTCGGTCACGCCGATGGCGATGAAGAAGCGCACCGACGTGGTGACCGACGGCGGTCACGCTCGCGACATCGTCTTCAACGCCCCCGAGACCGAGGACCATTACTTCCTCGTCCCGAAGGTGGTCGAGTAGCACGCTCGATTTCGTGATGCGTGCCCGGCCAGGATCGCGCGGCGCCTGAGAATGGCGACGGGGTCCGGCGGGCTTTGAGGACAGCAGGCGGCATGACCCATCTCAACGAACTCACCCTGGCCGAGGCTCGCGACGGGCTGAAGGCCAAGGATTTCTCGGCGACCGACCTCGCCAAGGCCCATCTCTCGGCGATCGAGGCGGCGCGCGGCCTCAACGCCTATCTGCTGGAGACGCCCGAGCGCGCCCTGCAGATGGCGGAGGTCTCCGACGCCAAGATCGCCTCCGGCGAGGCCCGGCCCCTCGAAGGCCTGCCGCTCGGCGTCAAGGACCTGTTCTGCACCCACGGGGTCGCCACCACCGCCGGCTCGAAGATCCTCGAAGGCTTCCAGCCGCATTACGAATCGGCCGTGACCCACAATCTGTGGCGCGACGGCGCGGTGATGCTGGGCAAGCTCAACCTCGATGAGTTCGCCATGGGCTCCTCCAACGAGACCTCCGCCTATGGCGACGTGGTCTCGCCCTGGCGGCGGCAGGAAAACGGAACGCTCTCCGACACGAAGCTGGTGCCGGGCGGCTCCTCCGGCGGGTCGGCCGCTGCCGTGGCCGCGCATCTGTGCCTTGGCGCCACCGCCACCGATACCGGCGGCTCGATCCGCCAGCCCGCCGCCTTCACCGGCACGGTGGGCATCAAGCCGACCTACGGGCGCTGCTCGCGCTGGGGCACGGTGGCCTATGCCTCCTCCCTCGACCAGGCCGGCCCCATCGCCCGCACGGTGCGCGACTGCGCCATCCTGCTCGGCTCCATGTCCGGGGCGGACGCCCGCGACACCACCTGTGCCGACCTGGCTGTGCCGGATTTCGAGGCGGCGGTGGCGCGGGGGGTGAAGGGCCTCACCATCGGCATCCCGAAGGAATACCGGGTCGAGGGCATGTCCGCCGAGATCCAGGCGCTCTGGGACAAGGGCGCCGCGATGCTCAAGGATGCGGGCGCCACGATCCGCGAGATCTCGCTGCCGCACACCCGCTACGCGCTGCCGGCCTATTACATCGTCGCCCCGGCCGAGGCCTCCTCGAATCTGGCCCGCTACGACGGCGTGCGCTACGGCCTGCGCGTGCCCGGCAAGGACATCGCCGGGATGTACGAGAACACCCGCGCGGCGGGCTTCGGCCGCGAGGTGAAGCGCCGCATCATGATCGGCACCTACGTGCTCTCGGCCGGCTATTACGACGCCTATTACGTCCGCGCCCAGAAGATCCGCACCCTGATCAAGCGCGATTTCGAACAGGCCTATGCCTCCGGCGTCGACGCGATCCTGACCCCCGCCACCCCGTCCGCCGCCTTCGGCATCGGCGAGAAGGGCTCGGGCGATCCCGTGGAGATGTACCTCCAGGACGTCTTCACCATCACGGTGAACATGGCGGGGCTGCCCGGCATCTCGGTGCCGGCCGGGCTCGACGCGCAGGGGCTGCCGCTGGGCCTCCAGCTCATCGGCCGCCCGTTCGACGAAGAGACGCTGTTCGCCGCCGCCCAGGTGATCGAAACGGCGGCCGGACGGACCAAGCTGCCGAAGGCGTGGTGGGCATGAAAGCGCGACCATGACCGTTCCGGTCTATCCCTTCGACGTCTGGATCTGGGCCGCGTTCGATCCCGTCCTGATCGCCATCGCCCTGGTCATGGGCTGGAAGTCGGACCAGTTCGTGAAGGTCATCCTGGTCTCGCTGATGGCTTTCGCCATCTCGGTTATGGTGTCCTGGGCCGTCACGGCCATCGGCATTCCCTGGCCGGCGCCGATCAGCCATGACGGGCCGACCTTCTTCCCCATTCGCTGGATGGCGGGCTTCCTGTGGGGCACCCTCGGCTTCCTCGCCCATCAGCTCTATCGCCTGCGCGCTTGACCGCGCCGGCCGGTCCTTCCACCTTTCCGGTGCGGTTTCGCGCCGCGCAACACTGAATCCGGGCCATCATGACCGCTGCCGTGAACCCCAAGAAACTCATCAAGGGCGGCCTGCACGACTGGGAGGTCGTGATCGGCATGGAGATCCATGCCCAGGTCACGAGCCGCTCGAAGCTGTTCTCCGGCGCCTCGACGGAATTCGGGGGCGAGCCCAACGACCACGTCTCCCTGGTGGACGCGGCGATGCCCGGCATGCTCCCCGTCATCAACGAGGAATGCGTGGCCCAGGCCGTGCGCACCGGCCTCGGGCTGAAGGCGCGGATCAACCACCGCTCGGTGTTCGACCGGAAGAACTATTTCTACCCGGACCTGCCGCAGGGCTACCAGATCAGCCAGTTCAAGGACCCCATCGTCGGCGAGGGCGAGGTGCTGGTCGACCTGCCCGAGGGCGAGACCATCACGGTGGGCATCGAGCGCCTGCATCTCGAGCAGGATGCCGGCAAGTCCCTGCACGACCAGAACCCGACCCAGAGCTTCGTCGACCTCAACCGCTCGGGCGTCGCACTGATGGAGATCGTCTCGCGGCCGGATCTGCGTTCCTCCGAGGAAGCGCGCGCCTACGTGACCAAGCTGCGCACCATCCTGCGCTATCTCGGCACCTGCGACGGCGACATGGAGAAGGGATCTCTCCGCGCCGACGTGAACGTCTCGGTGCGCAAGCCCGGCGCGCCGCTCGGCACCCGGTGCGAGATCAAGAACGTCAACTCGATCCGCTTCATCGGGCAGGCCATCGAGGTCGAGGCCCGGCGCCAGATCGCGATCATCGAGGATGGCGGCACGATTTCCCAGGAGACCCGCCTGTTCGATCCGGGCAAGGGCGAGACCCGGTCCATGCGCTCGAAGGAAGAGGCGCACGATTACCGCTACTTCCCCGACCCGGACCTGCTGCCGCTGGAATTCGACCAGGCCTATGTGGATGCGCTGGCCGAGGGTTTGCCGGAACTGCCGGACGCCAAGAAGGCCCGCTTCATCGAATCCTACGGCCTCTCTCCTTACGATGCCGGCGTGCTCATCGCCGAGCGGTCCTCCGCCGATTATTTCGAGGCGGTGGCCAAGGGCCGCGACGGCAAGGCCGCGGCGAATTGGGTGATCAACGAGCTGTTCGGCCGCCTCAACAAGGAGGGCCACAGCATTGAGACGAGCCCGGTCTCGGCCGATCAGCTCGGCGCCATCGTCGACCTCATCGGCGAGGGCGTGATCTCCGGCAAGATCGCCAAGGACCTTTTCGAAGTTGTCTGGTCCGAGGGCGGTGACCCGCGCGAGATCGTCGAATCGCGCGGCATGAAGCAGGTCACCGATACCGGCGCCATCGAGGCGGCGGTGGACGAGATCATCGCCAAGAACCCCGACAAGGTTCAGCAGGCCAAGGAAAAGCCGACCCTGCTCGGCTGGTTCGTCGGCCAGACCATGAAGGCCACGGGCGGCAAGGCCAATCCGGCCGCGGTCAATGCCCTGCTGAAGGCGAAGCTCGGGATCGAGTGACCCGCGCCGCGCCGTTGTCGAGGCTCTCATTTCAACCGGTTGCTCAAACCCGACAAAGACATCCTCGATCGGCCCTGGCGCATCATGGTCAGCGGCATGCGCCGGCGAGCGCGCGGAGGCGGCTGACGAGATGTCTTAGAGGCACACGTGTCGGCCCCCGTGATGGCACCGGTGGCGGGGCGGGCGCCCGTCAGCCACACATCTCCCACTTTTATCGGGGGGCATGGCGCTCGGGCGCGCGAACGTCACAGGAAAATCCCAAATGCCCCTCAGGCTCGACCACTCCTCCGTCGAGGAACTCAACCTGGCCTTGCGCCTGTATCGGCGCCTTCTCGTTCGCCTGCCCCTGATCCTCGTCCTGGGCTTCGCCGGGGTGATCGGCCTGTCCCGTCTCAGCACGGTCCTGTCGCCGCCCTACGGCGTCTATCTCCTCGGGTGGGGCCTGGAGACCTGGGGATTGCTCGGCCTCCTCGCCCTTCTCTTCGCGGAGTTATGGTGGGAGGGCCGCCAGATCGGCAACGCCCTGAACCATCCGGCCCTGCTGGATGCGCCGATCATGGGGCTTATGGGCGGCCTCGGCGTGATCGGTGAGCGCGCCGCCGAGATCGGGATGGAGCCCGGATTCTTCCACGGCCCGCTGCGGCCGATCCGCCAGCGCTGACGAGACCATGGCGCTCGGCAAGCCGGCCCGTCGCGGGCGAAAGGCTTCCGAGATCGATCGCGAGAGCATCCAACACTTTCATGATCCGGAGGTATGAGGACGGCGGTTTCTTGCCCTGGGGCTAAAACCACGCTCTCTCAAAATCAGCGATCAGTCATGTGGGAAGGTCTTGCGGGCCTCAAGGCTCGGACACGTCGGGTGAAGACAATGGACAGGCGGCGGAAGCGGTCGAATTGGGGCATTCTGCGCATTCGAAGTCGTGCCGTATCGGCCGCTTCTGCGCCCCGGAGACCGCTTCCGTCCCGTGATTCGCGTTTGTGCTGCTCAACGTCCAGGCCGAATTAGTCCCGGATGATCGTCGCAGCATCCTGCTGGGGTGGAGTCATTCCCATCTCCTGCCTCTAAGTTGGTCGTGATCGACAACCGATCTACGCCTCCTCGTTGCTTGAGCTGTGCTTTGTTCAAGAGCACATGATCAAGGTGCGACTGGATCGCCCTTACGTCAAGCCCCTATCTCGTCTTTCCGGCAACTGTATTCTTTCCCATTCCGCGACATCCTGAAAAGCGCTGCCCATTCAGGTGGTTGGCTAGGTGGTCGACAAAGTGGTCGGCAAAGGATCGTCCGCGTTCCGGGGCCGGATTCAGGCAACGTTCCGGAGTGCCACGCCGCCGCGCGGAGGTGCGAGATTGGGCATCCGTCCCATCGCCTCCGCGTAATCGGCCGCCAGTTCCGCCGCGCCGCGCAAGCCTCCCGGCTCGTCCCGGTAACCGCCCGTGCCGGCAATGGCACCGCCCTGCCATTGCCGCTCGATCGCGGCACGCTCGGGCGTGCCGGCGAAGGCGGCGATGAAGGCATCCGCCGCCATGAGCAGGCGGCAGGCGCTCGGATGGTCGGCGACGGCGGCGGTGTAGTACCAGGGTGCGGGCGCGATGTTGCCGGGTACGATCTCGATGCGGCCGCGCCACGGGCTGTCGGCGCCGGTGCAGGCCCAGTGCATGATCGGCGCGTCCACGGCGAAGGCATCCACCACGCCCTCGGCCAGAGCGTCGTGGATGCGGCCCTGGTCGGTGATCGGCACGAGGCTGCCGAGGGTCGCCACCCGCCTTCCCTTCGCCTGCAGGTTCTCGGCCCAGCGCAGTCCGGCGGCCTCCAGCGTGGCGTAGGCGCTCGGATCGTTGATGACGCCGAGCGTCCGGCCGTCGAGGTCGGACAGGCTGCGGATGCGCGTGTCGCCGGTCCGGCGCGCCAGCACGTAGTGGAGATGGGTATAGGCCTGCGAATAGGCGATGGCGCCGAATCCCGGGCTCGGCGGCAGGGCCGACCAGACGATGTCGGCGGGCGCCTCGGCGGCGGTCTGGCCCGCATCAAGCAGTTCCGTGCACTGGTCCCAGGGGCATTCGACGAAGACCGGCGTAACGCCAAGTGACCGCGCGAAGGCCGTGGCATAGGCGATGTCGAGGCCGAGCAGGGCGCCGCCGGCGGCCTTGCGGAAGGACAATCCCTTAAAATCGGGCTCCACGGCGATCCGAAGGGTACCGCGCGCCCGGATGTCGTCGAGGAGATCGAAGCCTTTCGGACGGCGGGCGAGACCGTGCCGGGCCATGTCCGGCGCGGGCAGGCCCGAGGCGGCCGCCTGCAGCGTGGCATCGGCCAGAGCCAGGGCGCGGACGGCCTTGGCCTCCGTCCGGTCGATGCTGCTCTGCATGGCACCGAGAGCCTCACCGATGGAGGCGTTGCTGGCGCTGATCGCGGACAGTTCGACGCCGACACCGCCGAGCAGGGTTTCGATCCGGTCGGCGGTGGCCCGCACGGAACCGGCGAGTCCGTCGAGGGCATGGTCCGTCGAGACGCGCAGGGCGGAGAGATCGGCGCGGACATCGGAGAAATCGATGATGCCGGCCGCGTTGCGTGCGCTCTCCCGGGTCTGGTCGGCCAGGGCGCGGACCTCGGCGGCGACCACGGCGAAGCCGCGCCCATGCTCACCGGCTCTCGCCGCCTCGATCGTCGCGTTCAACGACAGCATCCGGATCGTCGCGCCGATCCCGTCGATGGCGGCGACGATCCGGCTCGCCTCGGTGGCCTTGGTGTCGATGCGCGCGCCGATGCGGGCGATCTCGGCGTTGATCTCGCGCATGGCCTGCCCGACCGCATCCACCAGCTCGCCGCGGAGGCGCTCGGCCGTTCCCGCCGCCGTGTCGCGGCCGACGCTGCCGAGTGTCGCCGCCAAGGAACGGTCGACGCCGGTCGACTGGCGACGGATCTCGCGGGTGAAGCTGGCGGCCTGTCCATTGGCGCGGGCGGCGTGGCGCATGAGTGTCGCCATGCCGGCCACCGCGTCGGTGACGCCCCCGTCTCCGGGCGCCGCGGTCGGGTCGTTCTCAAAGGCGTCGATGGATTTCAGCACGTGACCCGACCCAGCCGAGAAGATGCCGGAAGAATCGCTCATGGTCCTTAAGCGCGGTTGAAACAGCTTCGCGATCCGTGCTCAACTTCGCGCCAATACTGAAGAAGTTTTCACCTCTCCATTGCCTGGGCATGCTGCCCCGAGGCATTCGGCGAAGCGCGACGTCGTCCTGGCCAGGGCTTCAGCGGGCCGCCGCCCCCGAAACACGCTCCTGCCCGGAGGAGGCGGAGGGTCCCGTGAAGCGGTCGCGCAGGGTCTTCCAGAACGTGCCGCCATGGGCACCGGGCTCGCCCACGGAGACGGTGGCGTTCATGCCGGCCACCAGGGTGACGCCGTCGGGAACCCGATCGATGCGAATGCGCACGGGGACGCGCTGGGCGAGGCGCACCCAGGTATAGACCGGGTCGACATTGGGCAGGCCCTGCGTGCTCGGCGAGGCGTTGGCGTTGCTGATGCCGAGGGTGATGCTCTCCACCCGGCCGTCGATGAGCGCCGAGTAGCCGAGAAGCTCGGCCTTCGCCGCGTCGCCCACATGGATATGGGCCAGCTTCGTCTCCTCGAAATAGCCGTCGATCCAGAACGAATCGGTATCGATCACCGCAACGTTGACGGTGCCGGCGGCGGCGTAGTCGCCCGCGCGCAGGAGGAGGTTGGTGACGCGCCCGTTCACCGGCGAGCGCACTTCCGTGCGTCCTCGGTTGACCCGGGCCTGATGCAGCTGCGCCTTCGCGGAGGCGAGCGCCGCCTCCGCGATCTTGGCGGTGCCCGCATATTGCTGTTTCTCCTCCACCGAGGTGGAGAGGGTGGTCAGGGCCTCGCGCCGGGCCGCCTGGGTCCGTTTGACCTGAAGGTCGGCCTCGCGGTTCTCGAGCTCCGCCTGGGCGGTCGCGATGGCAATGTCGAAATCCACCGGATCGATGACGTAGAGCACATCGCCCTTGGCGACGGTCTGGTTGTCGGTGACGCGCAGTTCGGTGATCTGGCCGGAGACCTGGGGCGCTACGCTGGCCACCTGCACGCGGACGCGCCCGTCGCGGGTCCAGGGCGCGGTGACGTAGAACTGCCAGACCAGGGCGGCGGCCAGGCAGGCGCAGGCCAGGATCACCACGGTCGCCAGGAGCCGCACCACGTGCCAACGCCGGCGCCTCGCGAGGGACGGCACGCGCTCGCGGGACGGGGGAGCGTCGGAGAGATCGTCGTCGGCCATTGTCAGGCAAGATCCATGTCGGCGAGCCACATTGCTCAGAAGAGAACGATGAGAAGCGCGAGGATGCAGACGAAGATCCCCGCCTCGGCCAGCGGCGGGTTGGCGACGTAGCGGCTGAAGCGGATGCGGCTGAAGCCGAAGCGCAGGAGCACCATGATGGCCAGGGCCGCCAGCACATAGGCGACGAAGGGCGAGATCAGGACGCCGCCGAGATCGATGTCATGCCGCATGGGGCGCCTCCATCAGGCCGGTCGCAGGATGCCGAGGCGGCGCAGGAGGCGGTGCTGGCTCTCCATGATGCCGCCCGCCGTCACCAGGTCGCTGACGAGGCGGGCGATGTCGAGCCGCGTCGGGGCGCTCACGGATCGGCCGTGCCGGAGGAACGCGCGAACGGACCGGGCGAGCGTGGCCGCGTCCGCCGCCTCCAGCCCCTCCCGCGCCTGCCTCGCGGCATCGTTCAGGGCGGGATCGTCGGGGAGGCGGCACAGCTGGGCATGGGCGCGGGCGGCGGCCGATTCGAGGCGGGCCAGGTCGAAGGCACGGTCCAGGCTCGCCGCGCGGACGGCGCCGCTGCCCGAGCTCCATTGTGAGAATTGCAGCAGCCGATCGCTGTTGAGGCTGGTGCGGGTGGTGGCGTCGCCGCCATCACCGGCCAGCGCGTCCAGCACCGAATCCCGGGCCGAATCGAGGGCGAAGGCGCGGCGCTGGGCGCGCGAGATCGGCAGCACGATCCGCACCGCGACGAACAGGATGCAGGCCGCCATGGTCACCAGGAACGCGTTCGCCAGGAAGGTCTGTGCGTCGTAGGTCTGCGGGTTCGACGGCGACAGCAGGACCATGAAGAACACGAGCAGGATGAAGCCGATTCCGAAGGTCGGCGGGTTCAGGCTGAGAAAGCACGCCACGAAGATCACCGGCGCGATGGCGATGGCGAGCAGCGGGAAGCCCTGCTCGCCCCCCAGCACGCCGAAGAGCACGATTCCGGCGCAGAGCGCCGCGAGCGGCATTCCGATGAGGACGCCCCGGGCAAAGGCCTTCGAATCCGGCGCGATGGCCGAGAGCGAACAGGTCGCCGCCACCTGCACCAGGGCGAAGGACGTGGCGGGCCAGCCGGCGGCGATGAGGAGGAGGGCGGTGGCGCCAAAGGCGATTCCCACCCGCGCCGCGCCGCGAAGGGCCACGGGCAGGTCGCGATGCGTCGGCAGGGCGACATCGCGCTTCGGTCGGCAGCCGGTGGAGAGGGCGTTCAGACCGTCCGCGGCGAAGGAGGCGGCGCGCGCGAAATCGAGGCCGCGCTGCAGCGCCAGGATCTCCAGGGGCTCGCTCATCCCGCCCTGGATCGCCTCATCCACCAGGGCACCGAGGCGATGCGCGGCCGCCTCGGCATCGGGCGTCCCGTCATCGGTGAGACCCAGGCAGATCCGGCGGCCCTCGGCGACGGCCGCGCTGTCGCGACCCAGCATCGCAGCGGCGGCGGTGAAGGCGCGGCTCGCCGCCGCCATGGCGTAGAGCGCGGCGATGGCGCTGCGCGCCCCGGCGGCCCGGCGGGCGCCGTCGTCGAGCTCGCCGCCGATGGCGCTGGCATCGGCGCGCATCACCGCGATCTGCCGGATCAGGGCCGCCGCCCGCTCCGAGCCGGGATCCGCCTGGGACAGGGTCTCGCAGGCGAAGGCCCGGGTGGCCGACAGGGCCTCGGAGAGCGGCTTGCGCAGGGTGCGCCACGTGCTCGGCGAGGCCAGGGCGTCGTTGATGAAGGTGATGGCGACGATGCCGATGGTGATCGCCGCGACGCGGTCGATGGCGGCCTCGAAGACCGCCTGCGGCGTGTCGATATGGGCGACGGCGACGATGGCGACAGTGTAGCCCGCCAGCATGGCGCCATAGGCCCGCGTGTCCTGCAGGAAGTGGGCGACGAAGACGCAGAGGCCGAGCCAGGTCGCCACGGAGACCAGGAGGAGAACCCTGTCCTGTCCGAACGCACCGATCAGCAGGATCGATATCGCGCCCCCCGCCAGGGTGCCGAGAAAGCGGTACAGCGCCTTGGACAGGGCCTGGCCGCGTTTGGGCTGGGCCAGGATCGCCACGCAGACGGCGGCCGACGAGGCACCGGAGAGCTGAAGCCAGAACGCGGCGTAGAGGGCCAGCACCATGGCGAGCCAGATCCGCAGGGCGAAAGCCCAGGCGGAGGGCGCGGGGACGATGCGCTCCATGAGCGAAAGGGCGCGGTCGACCGGGGAGGGGCGTGTTCCGGCGGAAATCACGCTCACGGAGAAGGCCCGGCCGCCGCCGCATCCGCGGCCTTGGCCGCGACCCGCATTTGCCAGAGGCAGAGGAGGGGCGTCACCACCAGTTCCATCGCCAGGGCACCCAGCATCACCGCCGAGGGCAGGCCGGTGAGGTAGAGGCCCAGCAACCGCGCCAGCCCGCCGAGCACGACGACGAGGGTGAGGAAGCGGAACAGGCGCGACTTCGACTCGATGGCCGGCACGCAGCTCCAGAACAGGATGCCGATGCCCGTCAGGAGGCCCGACAGGTAGCGGAAATGGCTGTCGGCGGAGATCTGGGACAGGCTGTCGCCGCCGACTCCTCCGAGCCCGAACAGGATTCCGAAGAGCCCCGACGCCACCGGTATGATCGCGGCCACCGCCACCACGCGCTGCAGCGCCTCGCGTTCCCGCATCCGCCCGTTTCTCCGCTCCGGCCCGGAGCAATCGTAGCTCGAGCCGGTCCCGAGTCGAACTAGATCAGGCCTTGATCTCCTTCAAGCGCTTGACGCACTTACTAAAATATTGCGGCCATTTCGGCCCCTGCGCGGCCTTGTCGGTAACCGAGAGGGCGCGCCACTCGGCACCGCATTTCTTCTGCCGCTCGCGGGCGGCGCTCTGCCCGACCGTCGGTTCCTTCGCGGCGGGCTCCGGAGCGACGGCAACGGGGTCCTTGGCGGACGCCGTCGTCGCGAAACCCAGCACCATCGACGCCGCGACCACCGCGGCCGGAAGAAAACGAAACCGCATGATCGCAACCCCAGGCTGTTGTCCTGCGCTCACGGTGAGGCGCCGGAACCGCCATCATCACAGCCAGAAGTCGGGTAAAGGGCAAGGTCCTTCGCGGTGCCGCGGCGCACCGTCCACCGTTCGATGGCGGCGCGGATCCTGCAACCATCCGCCCCTCGCCCGGTTTGATCCGGCGACATGATGCGACCCTGACACGAGCGGAACGTTTCCCATGGCCGCCGCCACCCAGAAGCCCATCGACCTCCATACCTGGGGCACGCCCAATGGTTGGAAGATCCCCATCATGCTGGAGGAGTGCGGTCTGCCCTACCGGGTGGTGCCGGTGAATATCGGCAAGGGCGACCAGTTGGCGCCGGACTTTCTGGCGATCTCGCCCAACAACAAGATCCCGGCCATCGTCGACCCGGACGGCCCGGGGGCCAAGCCGATCACGGTCTTCGAATCGGGGGCGATCCTGCAATATCTCGGGCGAAAGACCGGCTGCCTCTACCCCGCCGACGAACGCGCCCGGGTGGCAGTGGACGAATGGCTGTTCTGGCAGGTTGGGGGCTTCGGGCCGATGCTCGGTCAGATGCACCATTTCCGCATCCATGCGGAGGAGAAGATCCCCTACGCCATCGAACGGTTCTCTGCAGAAGCCCATCGTCTCTACGGCGTGCTCGACCGGCGCTTGGCGGATCGCGACTACATCGCCGATACGTATTCCATCGCCGACATCGCGGTCCTGACCTGGGCCAAGCATCACGAGAAGCAGGGAATCGATCTGGCGACCCTGCCGAATGTCCGTCGCTGGCTCGACACAGTGCTGGCGAGGCCCGCCGTGAAACGGGGCCTCGCCGCGCTCTGAGCCGCTACTTCTTGGCTTCGACCTGAGGCGCGGCCGGCTTGGCCGCGGGCTTCGGCGCCGGCTTGGGAGCGGCTTCGGAAGCCGGAGTCACGGCGGCCTGCTGGTTCACGTCCGGCACGCGGGTCCAGGTTTCCGAGCCGCACAGGACCTTGAGAAGGCATCCGGACACGCTCAGCTCGGAGCCGGATTCACGCTCCAGGCTGACCTGATAGATCTTGCCCTCGTCGATATTGTAGATGTCGCCGGAGAACTTCTCTTCGTCGGGGGCGAGACCTTCGATGAGCTGCAGGCCGATGACCGGGCGCAGGCGCTTCTTCGGGTCGGGGTTCTTGGCGTCGGTGCGCGGCGCACCCGTCTCGGTGGTCGGCGTCTTCAGCCACACGACCTTGCCGCAGATGTTCGCGCTGTTCGGGCCGCAATGATCGATGCGGATCTTGGCGCGGCCGTCCTTCGTGAGCCAGGTGCCGGACGGGTCCTTCGACGGGGCCGCAGCGGCGGCGACGAGTCCGGAAAGCAGGAAGGCGGAGGTCAGGGCAACGCGCATGGCTTTTGGTCTCCTGGTGCCTGTGAAGGGCCGCGGCGCATCGGCGGGAGCGTCGCGAAGGGTCGTGAGCCTGGGGTCGAAAGCTTGGTCGTGGCCGCGCCGGACGCCGAGAGCGGTCCGGGCCGGCGTCTTCTGGTGCGAGAAGACACCAGCAATCGGGCGAATTTCCGGCACTGTTGCGCCGAAGCCATGGCCAAGGGAATTCCGCTGTGGATGCGCCGTCTTCGTCCTTCGGGTTGAGAGGACGGGGCGTGCCCGCTATAAGCCGGCCGCCGAAGCCGTTTTCGGCTGAGCGAACATAACCGGACTGAACATGGCCACCGAGCGCACTTTCTCCATCCTGAAGCCCGACGCGACCAAGCGGAACCTCACCGGCGCCGTGAATGCCGTGATCGAGAAGGCGGGCCTGCGCATCGTCGGCCAGCGTCGCATCCAGATGACCCAGGCCCAGGCCGAAAAGTTCTACGAGATCCACAAGGAGCGCCCGTTCTTCGGTGAACTCGTCTCCTTCATGACCTCGGGCCCCGTGGTCGTGCAGGTGCTCGAGGGCGAGAACGCCGTCGCCGCCTACCGCACCGTGATGGGCGCCACCAACCCGGCCAACGCCGACGAGGGCACCATCCGCAAGACCTTCTCCGAGTCGGTCGGCGAGAACACCGTGCACGGTTCGGACAGCGCCGAGAACGCGAAGATCGAGATCGCGCAGTTCTTCCAGGATTCCGACATCGTCGGCTGAGCCCGACCGGCTTTCGCGCCGCCAACGGGTTCGTGATCGCATCGTCGTCCGGTGAACCGGGAGCGTGGCGCGGAACGATGCCGGGTGTGGCGCGAACGCCCTTGCGCGCGAGTCGTGTGAACGTGAAAGGAATTCCCTCACCGAATCCCTTTCACGGACCCCACATTCCATGCGCTCCATCGCTCCGCGCACCGGCCGGATCCTGCTCGCCGCCGGCCTCATCTCCCTGCTCGCCGCGTGTAACGCGAACAAGGGGACGCCCACGGCCTCCCTCGAAGGCTACACGCCCGATCCGGCCCTGAAGACGGCTTCCGCCGGCAACCTCACCGGTCGTGTGCGCCACGCCTGCACGGTGACGCAGTCCCGCCTGCAGAGCGTCCCCGAGGCGTCGCTCGCTCGCCCGTGCGGCTGCTACGCCAAGCAGACCCTGGCGAGCCTCAACCCGGCCGAGCTCGAATCCTACCGCACCACCGGCTATTTCAACGATTCCGCCCGCGCCAAGGCGCTGTCGGCCCTCGACAGCTGCCAGCTGCCGCGCCCGGCATAAGCCGTCATCATCGCCGATCTCGATATCTCGGGATCGGCGGCTCGGGCCTCAGCCTTGCGCGGACAGGCTGAGCAAGGCCCCCTCGGCCGGCCTGATGTCTCCGGCGAACACCACGCGGCCACTCTCCAGCCTTGCCCGTCCGCCGGCGATCAGCGCAAGGGCACGCGGGTAGAGGAGGTGTTCCTCCACGAGAATGCGCGCGGCGAGACTGTCGGCATCGTCGCCCGGCAGGACCGGGACAGCGGCCTGGGCCACGATCGGCCCGGCATCGAGTTCCGGCACCACGTAATGCACCGTGCAGCCGTGCAGGCGCACGCCCGCCGCCAGGGCCTGCTCGTGGGTATGGACGCCGCGAAACAGCGGCAGCAGCGAAGGATGGATGTTGATCATCCGCCCGGCCCATGCCTCGACGAAGCCCGCGGAGAGAATCCGCATGAAGCCGGCGAGCACAACGAGCTCGATCCCGGCCGCTTCGAGTTCCGCGTTCAGGGCGGCATCGAAGCTCGCCCGGTCGGGATAGGCGCGGTGATCGAGCGCCGTCGTGGCGATCCCGGCGCTCGCGGCATGGGCGAGCCCGCCCGCCTCCGGCCGGTTAGAGGCGACGAGGACGATCTCGGCCGGATAATCCGGGGCCTTCGCGGCCTCGATCAGCGAGACCATGTTCGAGCCGCGTCCCGAGATCAGGATCGCGACCCGCATCTTGGGTCGGGGAGCCATCACAGGGCGAGCTTGCCCTGGAAGGTCACCGGATCGGGTCCGCGCTCGGTGATGAGCCCGAGGCGGATCGGCGAGGCGCCTGCGGTGTCGAGCGCCCGGGTCACCGCCGACACACTCTCCGGCGAGACCACCGCCACCATGCCGATGCCGCAATTGAAGGTGCGCAGCATCTCGTGCTCGGCGACGTTGCCCTCGCGGGCGAGCCAGCCGAAGACCGGGGGTGGGACGATCGTGTCGAGGTCGATCAGGATGCCGACGCCATCGGGCAGGACGCGGGGCAGGTTGTCGGGAAAGCCGCCGCCGGTGATGTGGGCGAGCGCCTTGATCCCGTCCGTTGCCTTCAGGGCGGCCAGCAGCGGCTTTACATAGATCCGGGTCGGCTCGAGGAGAGCGTCGCCCAGCGAGCGCGACGACTCGAACGGGGCCGGGTCGTCGTAGGAGAGGCCGCTTGCCTCGACGATCCGGCGGACCAGCGAGAATCCGTTGGAATGCACCCCGGAGGAGGGCAGCCCGAGGACGACGTCTCCGGGCGCGATGCCGGGGCGTGGCAGGAGCTTGCCACGCTCGGCGGCGCCGACGCTGAAGCCGGCCAGATCGTAATCCGCCCCGTCGTAGAGGCCCGGCATTTCGGCGGTCTCGCCACCGATCAGCGCGCAGCCCGCGATCCGGCAGCCCGCCGCGATCCCGCGCACGATGTCGGTGCCGACCCCCGGCACCAGTTTGCCGGTGGCGTAATAATCGAGGAAGAACAGCGGCTCGGCGCCCTGGACGATGATGTCGTTCACGCACATCGCCACGAGATCGACGCCGATCGTATCGTGGCGGCCGGTCTCGATGGCGATCTTGACCTTGGTGCCGACGCCGTCATTGGCTGCCACCAGAATCGGGTCGGAGAAGCCGGCGGCCTTCAGGTCGAACAACCCGCCGAACCCGCCGATCTCGGCATCCGCGCCGGGCCGGCGGGTGGAGCGCACCAGCGGCTTGATCGTCTCGACCATGGCGTTGCCCGCATCGATGTCGACGCCCGCATCCGCGTAGGTCATTCCGTTCCGGCTCTCGCCGTTCTTGCTCTCGGCCGTCATCGGCACCTCGTCTCAACGTCCTGTCCCGGCTGCTCTAACGGGTCGCGGCGGTCTCGGCGAGTCGTCGCGGACGAGTTCGGCACCCGGTGCCGGGCGCGGAAGCAGATTTCGATCGCCTCAACCGTTCGACGAGGGCCGCACCGGGCTCGCCGATCCCCGCGCCCGCTTCGATGAACCGGACAGGCGACGCCTTGCGCGGATCGGAGCATCGTCCTCAGGCGGCGCGAAGCTGCGCCAGAAAACGGGTGACTTCGGCATCGAGATGGTCGGCATCGTGCGAGACCGAGGAGGCGACGGAAAGCACCCGCTCGGCCGCTCCGCCGGCCCTCTGCGCCGCGTCGGCGACGCCGCCGATATGAGACGTGACCTGACCGGTGCCATCGGCGGTCTGGTGGATATTGCGAACGATCTCCCGGGTCGCTGCCCCCTGTTCCTCCACCGCGGCCGCGATCGCGCCCGAGATCCCGCTCAAGTCGTCGATGCGCCCGGCGATGGCGCCGATCGCCGTCACCGCCTCCCGGGTGACCGACTGGATGTCGCCGATCTGGGAGGCGATCTCGTCGGTGGCCCTGGCGGTCTGGGTGGCGAGTTCCTTGACCTCGGCCGCCACCACCGCGAAGCCGCGTCCCGCTTCGCCGGCACGCGCGGCCTCGATGGTGGCGTTGAGGGCGAGCAGGTTGGTCTGGCTGGCGATGCCGTTGATCATCGCCACCACGTCGCCGACACGGGTCGCCACCCGGCTCAGATCCTGGACCAGCCCGACGGTGCGCCCGGCCTCCGTCGCGCTCGCCTGCGTCAGCGCCGCCGAACTATCGACCTGACGGCCGACCTCCGACACCGAGGCACTGAGTTGCTCCGCCGCTGCCGCCACGGCGGCGACGTTGGCCGAGGCCTCCTGCGCGGCACGGATCACCGCGCCGGAACGGTCGGCGGTGTCGCCGGCCATCTGCGACATCGCCTGCGCGGTGTCCTGCAGTTCACCCACGGAGGTCGCCACGGCGCGGACGATGCCGCCGAAAGCCGCTTCGAAGGCCTGCGCCAGGGTCTCGGTCTGAGCCCGGCGCGCGATCTCGCGCTGTCGGGTTTCCCCGGCATGACGCTCCGCCACGTCCCGGGCGAGGTTGGCCTTGAACGCTTCGAGGCCCCGGGCGAGGCTGCCGACCTCGTCCCGGCGGTCCAGGCAGGGCACCGCGGCGGCGTAATCGCCCTCGGCGATCCGGCCCATGGCCAGGCCGACCGCGCCGTAGCCGCGGACCAGCGCCTCGTGGGCGAACCAGCCGAGGGCCAGGAAGGTGGCGACGGTGGCGACCAGCGTGCCGATGACGACGGCGAAGTAGAAGTGTGCCTGGGCTTCGTCTGCAGCGACGGCCGCGTCGGTGCGGGACTGCATCAGCCCGTAGAACGCGTCGAGCGGCTTCATGATCTGCGCCTTGAAACCGTGATAGGCCTCCGAATGGACGAGCCCGATCGCCCGATCGCGGTCTCGGGCGGGGTTCGGTTGTGCCAGGGGCTGGCCATCCTTGTCCTTGCCCTCGACGAGATTCATCGCCTCAACCTCGAGATGAACCAGCCCGTCCGAATTCCGGACGGATTCCGCCAGCATGTCGGTTTCCTGCCGGCTGAAGCCGAGACGCTTCATCAGGTCGTGCACCGACACGGTCTCGCCGTCGGGGCGCGGCTTCGCCACGCCGGCCGCGACGAAATCCCAGTAGATGCGATGATACTCCTCCGGGCGCGGCTTGCGGCCGGAGCGGATGTCGAGGATGTCCAAATATTGCTGCTTGTACGACGCTTGGCCGGTGACGACGTAGGTGCGGCCGAGCCGGGTGAGGTCGTCCGAACTCTGCCGGATCTCGTCGGCGAGGAGGATCGATTGCTGGCGGGTCGCGTAGGCCGCGCTCACCTGGTCGACAGCCCGTCCATAAAGGATGATGGACCCAGCCAGGAGCAAGCTGGATACCAGCATAGCTGCGATTAAAACAGCAAACTTTCGCGATAGACTCATTTTATCCCCCGTCGTAACGGGAATAATGCAGTCTATCTTGTTAAAAATCCGCTCTCGTGCCGATGAAAGTCATCCAAGCCCGCCCCCGGTCGCGGGCCGGGCCTCCGCGGGCGAGCCTTGACCGCGCCGCACCGCCTTCCCACTCTTGTGCGCGGGCGACGGGCGAGACGGAGGAGGGCCGATGCGCGGCAGGGCGGTAATCGGACTGGTGGGCCTCGGCGTCGTCGCGCTTCTGCTCTATCTGCTTTCGGGCGTGATGCTGCCCTTCGTGGCAGGGCTGGCGCTCGCCTATCTCCTCGACCCCATGGCCGACAGGCTCCAGCGCTGGGGTCTCGGGCGGCTCTCCGCCTCGCTCCTCATCCTCGCCATGTTCGTCGTCGGGCTCGTGGTGATCCTGCTGATCGTGGTGCCCCTGGCGGCCAATCAGATCTCGGCGCTTGTGACGACGTTCCCCGGCATGGTGTCACGGCTTCAGGGCATCATCGTCGAGCGGGTCGGGCCGATCCTCACACGGGTCGGCGGAGCGGACGTTCTCAACGACCTGCAATCCTCCGTCGGAGCCCTGGTGGGGCAGGGCGGCACGTGGTTCCTGGCCTTCCTCAAATCGCTGTGGTCGGGCAGCCAAGCGCTGGTTTCCATCGCCTCGCTCCTCGTCGTGACCCCCGTCGTGGCCTTCTACCTCCTCGTCGACTGGGACCGGATGGTCGCCACCGTCGACGGCTGGACCCCTCCGCGCCACCGCACCACCGTGCGGCGTCTGGCCGGCGAGATCGACCGGGCGATCATCGGCTTCGTGCGGGGGCAGACCCTGGTCTGCCTCATCCTGGGGACGTTCTATGCCGTCGGCCTGTTCTTCGTGGGCGTGAATTTCGGCGTGCTGATCGGGATGATCGCGGGTTTCCTCACCTTCATCCCCTATGTCGGCACCCTCGTCGGGTTCCTGCTCTCGGTGGGCGTCGCCCTGGTCCAGTTCTGGCCGACCTCCGACTGGCTCCATATCGGACTGACCGTCGCCGTGTTCGTGGTGGGCCAGTTTTTCGAGGGCAACGTCATCTCGCCCAAGCTCGTCGGTGACTCGGTCGGCCTGCACCCGGTCTGGCTGATGTTCGCGCTCCTGGCCTTCGGCTCGCTGTTCGGGTTCCTCGGCCTGCTGCTGGCCGTCCCCGTCGCGGCCTCCATCGGCGTCATCGTGCGCTTCGCGATCTCGCGTTATCTCCAGAGTCCGCTCTACTATGCCGAGGAACCGATCCTGATTCAGAAGCGCGAGGGATGAGATCGCCGATGCGCGAGGCCGCGCCCCCGAAGCAGCTCGCCTTCGACCTGCCCCTCGACCCGCGCTACGGCCGCGAGGACTTCCTGGTGGGGCCGGCCAACGAGGCGGCCTACGGGCTGATCGAGGCCTGGCCGCGCTGGCCCGATACGGTCTGCCTCATCACCGGGCCATCGGGCAGCGGCAAGAGCCACCTCGCCTCGATCTGGGCAACGCGCTCCCATGCCTGGACCGTCCCGGCCTCCGAGGTCACCGCCGATTCGGTCACGCATCTCGTCTCCAACGGCGCCCTGGTCATCGAAGATATCGACCGCCCCGAGGGCCGCGAGGAAGCGGCCCTGTTCCACCTCCTCAACCTCGCCCGCGAGAACGGCAGCCCCGTCCTTATTACGGCGGCCGCACCGGTGGAGGCGCTCGGCCTCGTCACCGCCGATCTGCGCTCGCGCCTGAGGCTGGCACCGGGCGCCACCATCCTTCCCCCCGACGACGCGCTGATGCGGGCGGTGCTGGTCAAGCTCTTCGTCGACCGCCAGCTCGTGGTCGATCTCAGCGTCGTCGAGGCCATCGCCCTGCGGATCGACCGCTCCCTCGCCAGGGCCCGGGCCGTGGTGGCCGAACTCGACCGCGACGCCCTGAGGCGCGGCCGCCGCATCACGAGGCCGCTGGCCATGTCTGTCCTGGCCGATCTGGGAGTGCCGGACGACGAGACCGACGAGGACGACGCGCCGGCTTGATCGCCCGCCCATCCTGATTGTCATGGAATTGTCAGACGCGACGGCCCGGCCGCATGCTACGAGGCCGTTCGTTCGAGCAGAGTGAGGAGAAGACCCGTTGCCGGAAGTGGATTCGGACGCGATCGCCAAGGAGTCGGACATCAAGGGATCGGATACGGAGGGAACGGCTGTCGAGGAGCGGAAGATCGCTCCAGCGGCCGACGCCTCGCCAGACGAACCCCGCTCCGGCGACGACGGCCGCGGCTCCGCGGCACCCGAATCCCTGGCGCCCAAACGCCCCGCCGCCCGGCGCCGGCCGGCGGAGGCCGGTCCGGTTCGCCCCGCCACCGTCCGGACACGGACGACGAAGCCCGGCCCCGGAGCGCCTCTCCCGGCAGAATCGGCCTCGTTCGACGAGGCCCCCGAGGCACAGACGGAATCGGGCTCGATTCTGGCGGAGACGATCATGGCCGACACGGCGACAGAACGAGCGACAGTCGAACCCGTGGCGCGGGAGACCGTGCTCGCCGCCGGCCGCGCCCTGCGCCATTCGCCCGAGCGCTTCGTGAACCGGGAGCTGTCCTGGCTGCAGTTCAACCGCCGGGTGCTGGAAGAGGCCTCCAACGCCAGCCATCCGCTGCTGGAGCAGCTGCGCTTCCTCTCGATCTCGGCCAACAACCTCGACGAGTTCTTCATGGTCCGCGTGGCGGGCCTGCACGACCAGGTCCGCGCCGGCCTGATCCAGCCGTCGCAGGACGGGCTCAGCCCGTCCGAGCAGCTCACCCGCATCGGTTCCGAAGTCTCCCGCCTCGCCCTCGACCAGCAGCGGCGCTGGCGCGAATTGCGTGACGACCTCCACGGTGTCGGCGTCGACCTCGTGGAGCCCGGCAACCTCACCCCCGATCACAAGGCCTGGCTCGAGGAGTACTTCCTCAGCCACGTCTTCCCGGTGCTGACGCCGCTCGCCATCGACCCGGCCCATCCGTTTCCGTTCCTGTCGAACCTCGGCTCCAGCATCGCCCTGATGATGGTGCGCCCGCGCGACGGGCGGACCCTGCGCGCCCTGATCCGGCTGCCCGCCGTCCTCGACCGCTTCGTGCGCCTGCCGGAGGTCGCGGGGGATTCCACCGCCCGCTTCATCGCCATCGAGCAGGTCATCGTCCTGTTCACCGGCCGCCTGTTCCCAGGCTACTTCGTGAAAGGGCAGGGTGCGTTCCGGGTGATCCGCGATTCCGACCTCGAGATCGAGGAGGAGGCCGAAGACCTCGTCCTGCATTTCGAGAGCGCCCTGAAGCAGCGCCGCCGCGGCGTCGTCATCAGGCTCGAAGTCGAGGCGGGAATGCCGGAGGATCTGCGCGCCTTCGTCGCCGACGAACTCGAGATCGGCTACGACGCGATCTTCGTAGTCGAGGGCATGCTCGCCCTCAACGAATTGTCGCAGATCGTCGGGATCGACCGGCCGGACCTGAAGTTCAAGTCGTACAACCCTCGCTTCCCCGAGCGCATCCGCGAGAGCGGCGGCGACGTCTTCGCCGCCATCCGGCAGAAGGACTTCATCGTCCACCACCCCTACGAATCCTTCGACGCGGTGGTGCAGTTCCTGGCCCAGGCCGCCCGCGACCCCAACGTGGTCGCGATCAAGCAGACGCTCTACCGCACCTCCTCGAACTCGCCGATCGTGGCGGCGCTGGCGGAAGCCGCCGAACTCGGCAAGTCCGTGACGGCGCTGGTGGAGCTGAAGGCGCGCTTCGACGAGGAGGCCAATATCCGCTGGGCCCGCGACCTGGAGAAGGCCGGCGCGCAGGTGGTGTTCGGCTTCATCGAGCTGAAGACCCACGCCAAGCTGTCGATGGTGGTGCGGCGCGAGGGCGACAAGCTCGTGAGCTACTGCCATGTGGGCACCGGCAACTATCACCCGATCACGGCGCGGGTGTACACCGACCTGTCGTTCTTCACCGCCGACCCGGCGGTGGCCCGCGACGTCAGCCGCATGTTCAACTACATCACCGGCTATGCCGAACCGGCCGAACTCGAGCGCATGGCGGTCTCGCCGCTGACCCTCAAGCCCCGGCTCCTGGAAAACATCGCGGCGGAAGTGGCCCATGCCAAAGCCGGGCGGCCGGCGGCGATCTGGATCAAGTGCAACTCCCTGGTGGACGGGCAGATCATCGACGCGCTCTACGACGCGTCCCAGGCCGGGGTGCAGATCGACTGCATCGTGCGCGGCATCTGCTGCCTCAGGCCGGGCATTCCCGGCCTGTCGGATACGATCCGGGTGAAATCCATCGTCGGGCGCTTCCTCGAACACGAGCGGATCTACGCCTTCGGCAACGGGTTCGGCCTGCCGCACCCAAAGGCGACGGTGTCGATCTCGTCGGCAGACCTGATGACCCGCAACCTCGAACGGCGCGTGGAGGCGCTGTTGCCGATCACTAACCAAACGGTGCATCAGCAGGTGCTGGACCAGATCATGCTCGCCAATCTCCTCGACAACCAGCAGAGCTGGCGTGTACTGGCGTCTGGCGCGAGTGAACGTGTCCAGCCCTCCGAAGGCGAGGAGCCGTTCAACGCGCACAAGTACTTCATGACGAACCCGAGCCTGTCCGGCCGGGGCAAGTCCTCGAAGAAGTCGAGTCCGCGCGCGCTGAGCCGTAGAGCCCAGCGTCCTTGAGCGGACGATACCGGCAGGAGCTGGTCGTGGGACTTCCTCGTGACGGCATGACAGGTACGGGCTTCACGACTCAGGGGGATCCCGGCGTGCAAGATCGCGTGGAACCGGTAGCGATCATCGACATCGGCTCGAATTCCGTGCGTCTCGTGGCCTATGACGGCCTGAACCGCGCGCCGACGCCGCTCTACAACGAGAAGGTCCTGTGTGGCCTCGGCCGTAACGTCTTCAGCACGGGCCGGCTCAACGAGGAGGCGGTTCGGCGCGCCCTCAGCGCGCTGGCGCGCTTCCGCATCCTCTGCGAGACCATGCGCGTCGGCCGCGTCTTCGTGCTGGCCACGGCCGCCGCGCGCGACGCGCAGAACGGCCCGGAATTCCTCGCCGCGGCGGAGGCCGCCTGCGGCCACCGGATCGAGCTCCTGTCGGGACGGCGGGAGGCGGAGCTCTCCGCCCTCGGTGTGATCTCCGGTTTCCATACGCCGGATGGGGTCGTCGGCGATCTCGGTGGCGGCTCCCTCGAACTGGTGGACGTGCGCGGCGCCACGGTAGGGCAGGGGGTGACGATGCCGCTCGGCGGTCTCGCCCTCCAGGATCTCTCCGGCGGGTCGGTGAAGAAGGCCCTCAAGATCGCCCGCGAGAACCTCGCGAAGGCAGCCCCCCAGCTGGAGACCCTGCGCGGGCGCAGCTTCTACGCGGTGGGCGGCACCTGGCGGGCGCTCGCCCGCCTGCATCAGGCCGCGCGGGGCTACCCGCTCCACGTCATGCACGGCTACAGCATCGAGCCTTCCGACGAACTCAGCTTCCTCGAAGTGGTGGAGCGCACCGACGCCGCCCTGCTGCAGGACGTGGAGGCCGTCTCGGAGGCGCGCCGGCCCCTCCTCGCCTACGGCGCCGTGGTGCTGGAGGAGATCATCCGCGTCGGCCGCCCCCGCGAGCTCGCCATCTCGGCCTCCGGCGTGCGCGAGGGGCTGCTCTACGAGCAGCTCGACCGCGACACCCGCCTCACCGACCCGCTCCTCGCGGCGGCGGCGGAACTGAACCGCCTCCGCGCCCGCTCGCCGGGCCATGGCAGCGACCTCATCGCCTGGACCGACCGGTTCGTCGCAACCCTCGACGGGCCGGAGACGGCCGACGAGCGCCGCCTGCGGCACGCCGCCTGTCTCCTCTCGGATATCGGCTGGCGCGCACACCCCGATTACCGGGGTGAACAGAGCATCAACGTCATCACGCATGCCGCCTTCGTCGGGATCGACCACCCCGGACGGGCCTATCTCGCCCTGGCGGTCTATTTCCGCCACGAGGGCGTCGCGGCGGACAAGGCCAGCCCGATGCTGCGAAGCCTCGCCGGGCCGCGCCTGTTCGAACGCGCCCGCCTCCTCGGCGCCCTCCTGCGTGTCGCCTTCCCGATCTCGGCGGGGATGGAGGGGGCGCTGGCCCGCATGCCCCTCCTCGTCGCGGATCGACGGGTGACCCTGACCCTGCCTGTGGATCTGGCCGCGCTGCCGGGCGATCGCCTTCTCAACCGCGTCCGCGGCCTCGGCCGCGTGCTCGGTCTGGAAGGGCGGATCGATACCGCCTGATAGCGTCGCGGGGTCATAGCCTCGGCCGTTCGGAGGATTGTCGATGCCGACCGTCTACGTCTTCGCCGTCCTGACTCTCGTCATTCTTTCATGCCTGTCGGCCCTTGCGGGCTCTTGGGTGGGCGATCTCGACCGGCTTCCGATGCAATGGGGCCTGAACGGGCAGCCGACATGGTACGCGCCCATATGGATCGCGCTCGGATTCATCCCGGCGATCGGCCTGATCGTCATGGCGACGGTGGCCGTCAGCCATGGCCCCGGCGACGACGGGTCCGCTGTCGCCCGAAACATGGCGACGGTCGGAGCCATCCTGATCGCCGCCGAGATCTTCTATCTCTTCATGCTGCGAAGGCACCTCGTCGGCTGATCGACGACGCGGCGCGTCACGCCGGCCTGTCCGCGAAGATCGCTTTCTTGACGATGGCGTGGACGCCCCAATTGCCGTCCACCACCTGGGTGATGCCGAAATCGACGGCGATGGACATCAGCGAGATCGCCTCGTCCTCCGTCAGCCCCTTCGCCTGCATCAGGAAGGACCGCATCTTGCGGAAAGCATCGCGCATGGCGAGGTCGATGGAGGATTTGGAGAAGATCTCGCTCTGCGCGTCGGGGCCGAGATCGGCGAGGTAGTTCGGGTAGCTGAAGCCCGAGAGCACCCAATCCTCGGACGTCTCGATCATCGGGAAATCGAGGGTCTCAAGGGCCGTGCCGGCGAGATCCGCCTTCTTGTGCAGGACGAACTGGAAGGTGCCGGTGAGCGAGCACTCGATGGCGGTGCCGCAGAGTTCGGAATCGCCCTGGCTGGCGTGCGGATCGCCCACCGAGAACAGGGCACCCGGCACCGCGACGGGATAGTACATCGTCGCGCCCTTGCCGATGCGCCAGTTGTCGATGTTGCCGCCGGTGTAACTCGGGGGAATCGAGTTCACCATGTCGGCCTCCTTGGGCGCGAGGCCCATGGTGCCGAAATGCGGGCGGATCGGCACGCGCACGCCCTTGAGCACGTCGAAATTGCGCTGCGTCTTGGTATGGTCGACGGGGATGCCCGGGTAATCGATGGTGGGATGCGCCACGCCGAACGGATCGGTGACCCCCGGCCAGCGGAAATTGTACACCGCCTTCGCCCAGTCGCGGGCGCCGCTCGCATCGACTTCATAGATGGTGATGACCTCGCGCGCCCGGTCGCCGGTGATCATGTCCTTGTAGTGGTAGCCCCACCAGGCGGCGGCGTTGCTGCCGAAGCTGCGGCCCTTGAAGGCGGGGTTGGCGCAGGGGCGGGGCGCCACATCGAGGATGCGCACCTCTAGCACGTCGCCGGGCTCCGCGCCGCGGATCGCCACCGGGCCGGTACAGATGTGGACGCCGAGCCCCCCGCCCGGTCCGAGGGGGCCGGTCTCCGGCCCGGCGCCGCGGCGGGCGACGCCCTTCTTGTCCTTGGTCCAGAGGAACACGCTCTCGGCGCCGGGATCCCCCGTCACCATGCGCTCCGCATCGTCATTGGCGTGGTGGGTCAGGGTCTCGATGGTGACGTAGTCGCCGGACGCGATCTCGACCTGGGGCTTCAGCAGTTTCGAGAAATAGCCCCAATGGACGGTCTCGGCGGTGGCCGGCAGATGATAATGCGCCGTCTGCCGGATGCCCTTGGCGCTCGTCTGCGCCAGCGCGGGGCCGACGAGGGACAGGCCGCCGGCCGCCATCGCCGCCGCGCCCCCGGTGGCGACGAAGCCGCTCTTGAGGAAGGCCCGCCGCTCGGGCGCGAGGTCGCCGAGGAAACGGCGGCGATGCTCGGCGAAATGGGTGCAGTTCGGATCGTCACCACGGCACATTGGAATCTCCCGACCGGCCCTTGATCCGAATCCTGTATGCAATCCAGTGGCCAGTTTTCACGCGCCGGAGCTCAAGGGAAATCCCGACACGATCCGCTCGCCGGTAGGCGAGGACCGACGGGATGATGGGCGGATGGATTTCCGTCGGGCGGAGCGAACATTCCCCGACGATGCACGTGGACCGGCGCTGATTTCCAGCCTCCCCGAGCGTGTCGGGGAAGCTGGAACGCGTCCCTGGATATCGAAGACACGAACGACTTCACGCTCCCCGCAAAATTCTGCCGGGGCGACGGTGTCCTTGCGCGTGATCCTCATCCTTCACATCTGTTTTCAGGATCTCCTTCCTTGGCTCAATCCCCCACTCTGAAGCCTGTCGTCGCAACGCCACCGGACCTCGACGCCCGCCCGGCCCTGTACAATCAGGTCTCCTGGGGCGCGATCTTCGCCGGCGCCGTGGCGGCCCTCGTAGCGCAGATGATCCTCAACATGATCGGCCTCGGCATCGGCTTGTCGACCCTGGATCCCGCCGGCAACGACACCCCGACCGCCGCCAGTCTGTCCACCGGCGCCGGCCTGTGGTGGGTCGTCTCCGGCATCGTCGCCTCGCTCGCCGGCGGGTTCCTCGCCGGGCGCCTCTCGGGCAAGCCGCTGGCCAGCACCAGCGGTTGTCATGGCCTCGTCTCCTGGGCCGTCACCACCCTGGTCATCGTCTACCTGCTCACCTCGGCGGCCGATTCGGCGCCGTGACTCAGGCCGTCTACGGCGACCGCCGCGTCTGATCCCACCGCTTCCGGGCACACGAACGAAAAAGGCCCCCGAGGAATCGGGGGCCTTTTTCATGGCATCGGCCGTGGAGGACGAGCGACGTCCCGCCTGTTCTTCCTATTCGGAGAGGGGCGTCAGACCCGGCTCGACCGACGCGATCGTCGGCTCGACGGCGCCCGCCTGCGCCTCCACCACCGCCGCGGCGGTGACGTTGACGATGCCGCGCGCCGTCACCGACGGCGACAGGATGTGGGCGGGCCGGGCCGGGCCGATCAGCAGCGGCCCCACGGGCAGGGCGTCGGCCAGGACCTTGGAGAACTGGAAGGCGATGTTGGCCGCGTCGAGATTGGGGAAGATCAGGACGTTGGCAGAGCCCTTGAGGGGCGAGCCCGGCAGCACCCGGTCGCGGATCAGGCCGGACAGGGCGGTATCGGCCTGCATCTCGCCATCCACCTGGAGATCCGGCCGGCGGCCCTGGATCAGCCCCAGCGCCGCGCGCATCTTCTGGGCCGAGCGGGAATCGGACTGGCCGAAATCCGAATGGCTGAGGAGGGCGATCTTCGGAGTGAGGCCGAAGCGCGCTACGTGGCCGGCGCAGGCCACCGCCACGTCGGCGATCTCCTCGGCGCTGGGATCGGGCCGGACATGGGTGTCGGCGAGGAAGTAGGCGCCCTCCTTGGTGACGATGAGGCTCATGGCGGCGAAATCGAGCACGCCCGGCGCGAGGCCGATCACGTCGCGGATCACCCGCAGGCGAGTCTCGAACCGGCCCTCCAGGCCGCAGATCAGTGCGTCCGCCTCGCCCCGGCGCACGGCGATGGCGCCGATCACCGTGTTGTTGGTGCGCACCAGAGTCCGCGCGGCATCCGGCGTGATCCCGCGACGGCCGGCGACTTCGAGATAGGTCGCGACATAGTCGCGGTAGCGCGGATCGTCCTCGGGATCGATCAGGTCGAAATCGGTGCCCTGCCGGATCGACAGGCCGAAGCGCTTGATCCGGGTCTCGATCACCCGCGGGCGTCCCACCAGGATGGGTCGGGCCACATGATCCTCGACGATGGCCTGGGCGGCGCGCAGCACGCGCTCGTCCTCACCCTCCGCGTAGAGGACGCGCTTGGGATTCTCCTTCGCCTTGGTGAAGATCGGCTTCATGATGAAACCGGAGCGATGGACGAAGCGGTCGAGACTGTCGGCGTAGGCCTGGATGTTCTCCAGCGGCCGGCCGGCGACGCCCGAATCCATCGCGGCCTGCGCCACGGCGGGGGCGATGCGCAGGATCAGACGCGGATCGAAAGGGCTCGGAATCAGCGAATGCGGGCCGAAGGGCCGGGCCTCGCCGCCATACGCGCGGGCGACCACGTCGGACGGAGTCTCGCGGGCCAGCGCGGCGATCGCCTTCACGGCGGCCTTCTTCATCTCCTCGTTGATCGAGGTGGCGCCGACATCGAGCGCCCCGCGGAAGATGTAGGGGAAGCACAGGACGTTGTTGACCTGGTTCGGGAAATCCGAGCGCCCGGTGCAGATCATCGCGTCGGGACGCTTCGCCTGCGCCAGATCCGGCATGATTTCCGGATAGGGGTTGGCGAGCGCCATGATCAGCGGCTTCTCGGCCATCTTCTCCAGGTATTCCGGCTTCAGGACGCCGCCGGCCGAGAGGCCGATGAACACGTCGGCGCCCGGAATGACCTCGGCCAACGTCCGGGCCTCGGTCTCCTTTGCGTAGACGTCCTTCCAGCGGTCCATCAGTTCGGCGCGGCCCTTGTAGACCACGCCCTTGATGTCGGTGACGGTGATGTTCTCGACCCGGGCGCCGAGCGACACCAGCAGGTTGAGACAGGCGAGCGCCGCGGCGCCCGCGCCCGAGGTGACGATGCGGACGTCGGAGAGCTGCTTGCCGGCGAATTCCAGGGCGTTGAGGACGGCCGCCGCCACGATGATCGCGGTGCCGTGCTGGTCATCGTGGAAGACCGGGATGTTCATCCGTGCCCGGCACTGCTCCTCGACCTCGAAGCACTCGGGTGCCTTGATGTCCTCGAGATTGATGCCGCCGAAGGTCGGCTCCAGGGAGCAGACCACGTCCACCAGCTTGCCGACGTCGTTCTGGTCCACCTCGATGTCGAACACGTCGATCCCGGCGAACTTCTTGAACAGGACCGCCTTGCCCTCCATCACCGGCTTCGAGGCGAGGGGGCCGATATTGCCGAGACCGAGCACGGCGGTGCCGTTGGTGAGCACCGCCACGAGGTTCTGGCGGATGGTGAGTGTGGCGGCCTCCTGCGGGTCGTCGTAGATCGCCATGCAGGCCGCGGCGACGCCGGGGGAATAGGCCAGCGCCAGGTCGCGCTGGTTCCCCAACGGCTTCGTCGCCTGGATCTCGAGCTTTCCGGGCCGGGGTAGGCGGTGGTAGACGAGGGCTCCGGATTTGAGATCGTCGGACATGTTGTCGCCCATGAGCCTCACTCCCTTCATCGCGGGCTCTGACGGCGCCGCGGAGCTTTCCCGCCGGTCTTCGGGATGCATTGATTGAAAACTCTGTTGCACCGCTTGCGGAGTGGGCGCAACCCGCACAACGAAACCCGCCTGCACCTCGCCAAAATGGTGAAAACCCATGGTTTCTCCATCGGCTCGTACTCCTATGGCCGTCCGAAAGTGCGGTTCCCGGAAGCTGGGCGGCACCTTACGATCGGCCGGTATTGTTCCATCGCCGACAGGGTCGAGATCCTCCTCGGCGGCGGCCACCGCCTCGACTGGGTGACCACCTATCCCTTCGCGGCCATGGGGGGACTCTGGCCGGGGGTGGAGGCGCCGGCCGATTATCATGCCTCGCGCGGCGACGTGACCATCGGCAGCGACGTCTGGCTCGGCTCGGGCTGCATGATCCTGTCCGGCGTCACCATCGGGCACGGCGCCGTGGTGGGGGCCCATGCCGTCGTCAGCCGGGACGTGCCGCCCTACGCGATCGTCGCCGGCAACCCCGCGCGGGTGATCCGCCACCGCTTCGATCCGGAGCATGTGGCGGCGCTGCTGGAGACGGCGTGGTGGGACCTGCCCCCCGAGGCGGTGCACGCTCTGGTGCCCCTGCTTCAGAGCGACCGTATCGACGATCTCATCGCGGCGGCGCGGGCGGCCAGGGCCGGCGGCGTTGCGGGCGGGGCGTGAATCGCTTACCCGGACCCTTCGTCCCGACGCGTCAACGATCGCTCGACTCCGATCAACGATTCCCAAGGCAACGCCGATGTCCGACACGCCTCCCGACCGCCTCGCGGTGAACCCGACCAGCCCGTTCTACAACGAGGCCATCCTGGAACGCGGCATCGGCATCCGCTTCAAGGGCGTCGAAAAGACCAATGTCGAGGAATACTGCGTCAGCGAAGGCTGGGTCCGCCTGTCGGCCGGCAAGACCCTCGACCGCGCCGGTAACCCGATGACGGTGAAGCTGAAGGGCCCGGTAGAGCCGTACTTTCGCGATGCGGCCGAGGGCGGTTCGGCCTCCGCCTGATCCTCGGCCCGCCCGGTCACGGAACGGCCGGCCCGTCGTTCTCCCCGCCCCGGTCTCCCTCGCGCTTGCGCCGCTCCCCGGCGAAGTTGCGCAGGGCGGTCTCGACCAGGGCGTCGACCTGAGCCGGGCCGGTGGAGGCCCGGATCACCAGGCTGGTGATCGCGTCGGGATGGTTCTTGCGCTGCTTGGGCGTCCGGGCGTGGTTCGAGACCCGAAGCGCGTAGGTGCAGCCCTCCGGCTTCAGGTAGACGCTGTCGCCGCGCGTGTTGCGGGCGACGACGACGAAGCCCTGCGCCGCGACGCCGGCGACGGCGCGGGCCAGGGCGGCCGTCGGATTGAGCAGGCTCATGCGAGCCCTTCCCGAGCGAGGGCGGTGCGCCCACGGATGGCAGCGAGGGCGCCGGCCGCCGAACCGGCATAGCGCTCGATCAGGGGTCGGCGGAAGCCCAGGGATGCCAAGGCCGCCTTCGGAGCGTTGACCGCGAGCATGGCCGGGCTCGGGTCCGGCAGGCCGTACTTGCGCGAGACATAGGCCCGCGACCAGGCCTGATGCCAGCGGGTGCGGAAGACCCGGCCGGGCTCCGGCGCCGACGAGCGCCCGCGCCCATGCAGGGCGACCGCGCCGTGGACATGGACCAGGGAGCGGCCGGAATCGGCGACCCGGCGGCACAAATCGTCATCCTCGTAGAACAGGAAGATGTTCGGATCGAACCCGCCGAGGGCGAGGAACAGGTCCCGCCGGATCATCAGGCAGGCGCCGGAGAGGAACGGCGCGCAGGCATCGCCGTCGGGCAGGGCACGGTTGCCGGGTGGGTTGGTGAGGTAGGGCGCGAGCAGCGAGCGTGGCTGGTAGAAGAACCGCCCGTCCGGCTCCATCAGGCGCGGCGCGAGCAGGCCCGCATCCGGATAGGCGGCAGCCGCGCGCAGGAGCGCATCGACCGCGCCGGCCCGCAGCACGATGTCCGGGTTGAGGATGAGCACGCGCTCCGCACGGTCGGCGGCGCGGATACCGATGGTGTTGGCCCGGCCGTAGCCCTCGTTGCGAAGATTGCGGACCACCCTGGCCCCGGCCGCCTCGGCGACGCCCGCCGACCCGTCGCGGCTCGCATTGTCCACGACGATGGCCGGCACGTGCTCGGCTGCGAGCGCCGTGAGACAGGTCGGCAGCGCATGCGCACTGTCATGGCTGACGACGATGGCGACGAGGGAGGGCATGTCGGCCCTGTCAATGTTGGAGGGATCGGGCGCTGCAAACCCTCCCCCTCTGCGGGGGAGGGTGGCCCTCGCGTCAGCGAGGGTCGGGAGAGGGGAGCGCGCAATCCGGAGAGGTCGCCCCCTCTCCCGCCTGCTCCGTAGGTACCCTCCCCCGCAGAGGGGGAGGGCGGTGTGTCGCAGCTCAGCCCTGCTTCTCGGGCAGATTCAACCGGATATGGAGCTCACGCAGCTGCTTCGGCGTCGCCTCGGCGGGGGCGCCCATCATCAGGTCCTCGGCGCGCTGGTTCATGGGGAACAGCACCACCTCGCGCAGGTTCTGCTCGCCGCAGAGCAGCATGACGATGCGGTCGATTCCCGGCGCGATGCCGCCGTGCGGAGGGGCGCCGAGCTTCAGCGCGTTGAGCATGCCGCCGAATTTTTCTTCGAGCACCTCTTGGCCGTAGCCGGCGAGACCGAAGGCTTTTTCCATCACCTCGGGGCGGTGGTTACGGATCGCGCCGGAGGACAACTCCGTGCCGTTGCAGACGATGTCGTACTGGAACGCCTTGATGCCGAGAATCTTCTCGGCCTCGCTCGGATCGAGGGCGAGGAATTCCTCGCGGTCGAAATTCGGCATCGAGAACGGGTTGTGGGAGAAGTCGATCCGCTTCTCGTCCTCGTTCCACTCGTACATCGGGAAGTCGGTGATCCAGCAGAACGCGTACTGGTCCTTGTCGGAGAGGTTCAGTTCGTCGCCGATGCGGATGCGGGCCTTGCCGGCCAGAGCCGCGGCCTTGCCCTCGGTGCCGGCGGAGAAGAACACTGCGTCGCCGGCCTTCGTGCCGGTCTTCTCGCGGATGAGGGCCTGGATCTCCGAAGGGATGAACTTGGCGATCGGCCCCTTGCCGGTGACCGTGCCGTTGTCGTCCTCGAAGATGATGTAGCCGAGGCCCGGCGCGCCCTCGGCGCGGGCGAAGTCGTTGAGCTTGTCGAAGAACGAGCGCGGTTGCGTCGCCGCCCCCGTGGCCGGGATGGCGCGGACCACGCCGCCGGACTTGATCACCCCCTTGAACGCCTTGAACTCGACCTCGTCGCGGGCGAACTCGTCCGTCACGTCGGCGATGATCAGCGGGTTGCGCAGATCCGGCTTGTCGACGCCGTATTTCAGCATCGCCTCGGCATAGGGGATGCGCGGGAAGGTCTCGGTGACGCGCTTGCCCTCGGCGAATTCCTTGAAGACGTCGCGCAGGACCGGCTCCACCGACTGGAACACGTCCTCCTGGGTGACGAAGCTCATCTCGATGTCGAGCTGGTAGAACTCGCCCGGCGAGCGGTCGGCGCGGGCATCCTCGTCGCGAAAACACGGCGCGATCTGGAAGTAGCGGTCGAAGCCAGCGATCATCGTCAGCTGCTTGAACTGCTGCGGCGCCTGCGGCAGCGCGTAGAACTTGCCGGGGTGCACGCGGGACGGCACCAAGTAGTCACGGGCGCCTTCCGGGCTGGAAGCGGTGAGGATCGGCGTCTGGAACTCGAAGAAGCCGCCTTCGCGCATGCGGCGGCGGAGCGAATCGATGATCGCGCCGCGCTTCATGATGTTGGCGTGGAGCTTGTCGCGACGCAGATCGAGGAAGCGGTACTTGAGGCGCGTCTCCTCCGGGTAGTCCTGGTCGCCGAAGACCGGCACCGGCAACTCGCCGGCGGGGCCGAGAACCTCGATGTCGTCGATATAGACCTCCACCGTTCCGGTGGGCAGGTCGGCATTCTCGGTGCCGGCAGGGCGCGTGCGCACGCGTCCGTCGATGCGGATCACCCATTCCGAGCGGGCGAGGTTGGCGGTCTTGAACGCCTTCGAATCGGAATCGACCACGCATTGGGTGCGGCCGTAATGATCGCGCAGATCGATGAAGAGCACGCCCCCATGGTCGCGGATGCGATGGCACCAGCCGGAAAGGCGAACGGTCTCGCCGACGTCGGACGGGCGGAGGGCCCCGCAGGTATGGGTACGATAACGGTGCATGACGGGCTCTTCAGATTGAGCGGCGCACCATTCACGCGAGGGCGGGCAAGTCAAGGCGAAGGCGATCCCACGCAGGGCTCTGAACTCAGGTTAACACGGTAGGGCGTGACATCCATGGACACACCTCCGTCATTCCGGGTCCGCACAGCGGAGCCCGGAATGACGGAGAGGGGATAAAAAATCGCAGGTGCGGTAACGAGCAAGTCTTTGCCGTTAACCTGAGTTCGCAGCCCTGCGATCCCACGCCACGCGGCGGAGCCCGTGGGCAGGAGCGGGGACGAGCCCGGAACGGGCATCGTCGAAGCCCCGGAGACGGGGTCGGGACCTTTCGGAAACGAGGGCAAATCCCCATATCAAGCCCATGAATGCGAACGCGTTTTTCGACATTTTGCACGAGGCCGCAGTGGCTCCCTCGGCGCGCGGGAAGGCCGCGGAACGGGACGAGCATAAGCCCGGCGCATGGCAGGTCTTGCCGCTCCAAGGCCGGTTCGAGATCGTCTACGAGGATTCCCGTGGTCTCTGGAGCACGCGTGCCCTCGACGCGCGCGAATTGAGGCTCGGCCCCGGCCGGACGCTGCTCGGCGGCATCGACCGCGCACGCGGCGGTTATCGCGGCTTCCGGGTGGACCGGATCCGGCGCCTGACCGAGGAGGGCGGGCCTCGGAGGAATGGCGGCATCTTCGACTGGCTTCTCGCCCGTGCCGAGGCCCAGCGGCGCGAGCGTACCGAACTGGTGCGCAGCCTCGCGCGCCGGAACCGGTCCCGCAAGCGCGCCGCCTGAGGAGGGACGTGCAGCACGGGATGTCGGGGATAGGCGCGCGCGGTGCGAGATACGATCTCGCCTCGCGCGTCAACCTCCGATATAGCCGGCTCTCATGGATCTCATCGCCACCACGCCGGCTCTCGCCGAGGCCTGCAGCCGTTTCGCCGGACAGCCGTTCGTCACCGTCGATACGGAGTTCATGCGGGAGACGACCTACTACCCCAAGCTCTGCCTCATCCAGATGGCGGGGCCGGACGGGTCGGGCGTGCTCGTCGACCCGTTGTCCCCCGACATCGACCTCGCACCGTTCTTCGCGCTGATGGCCGACGAAGGCGTGGTCAAGGTGTTCCACTCGGCGCGCCAGGATCTCGAGATCATCTGGCTGCTCGGCGGGCTTCTGCCGCAGCCGTTCTTCGACACGCAGGTCGCCGCCATGGTCTGCGGCTACGGCGATTCGGTCTCCTACGAGCAACTCGTCAACGACGTGGCCAAGGCCAAGATCGACAAATCCTCCCGCTTCACCGACTGGTCGCGCCGTCCGCTCTCCGACGCCCAGTCGAGCTACGCCCTCTCCGACGTGACCCACCTGGTGAAGGTCTACGAGGTGCTGGCGGGGCAACTCCTCTCCACCGATCGCGGCGAATGGCTCGACGAGGAAATGAGCGTCCTCACCTCGCCGGAGACCTACAAGGCCGACCCGGCCCAGGCCTGGCGCCGGTTGTCCGGCCGCATGCGCAAGCCGCGCGAGATCGCGGTTCTGGCCGAGGTCGCCGCCTGGCGCGAGCGCGAGGCGCAGACCCGCAACGTCCCGCGCGGGCGCATCCTCAAGGACGAGGCGGTGATCGACATCGCCACTTCCGCGCCTCGCAGCATCGAGGCCTTGGGACGCCTGCGTTCGATCCCGGCAGGCTTCGAGCGTTCGCGGACCGGAACGGACATCCTCGCCGCCGTGGAGCGCGGCTTCCAGCGCGACCTGTCCGACATCGTCCTGCCCGAGCGCAGCCGGGGCCGGGGCGGCAACGGCGCCGTGGTGGAATTGCTGAAGGTGCTGCTCAAGGCGGTCTGCGAGGCCGAGGACGTGGCGCCCAAGATCGTCGCCACGATGGATGACCTCGAAGCCATCGCCGAAGACGACGAGGCCGACATCGCCGTCCTGCACGGCTGGCGCCGGACGCTGTTCGGCGAGAAGGCGCTCGCCCTCAAGGCCGGCCGCCTCGCCCTGTCGGCCGAAAATGGCCGCATCGTGGTGCGCGAACTGAATTGACCCCGGCCCCACACGCTCTGCCCCCCTCCTGTAGGGAGCGAGCGACGCGGGCGTCGTCCCGGGTCGCTTAATTCGCCTTCGCGCTCACATCCAGCCTGTCGAGCACGGCGCCCGGCGTCGGGGCCGCGCTGAATTCGAGCATGCCGATGCCGCCGGCATTCTTCGCCTTGGCGCTGAGCAAGAACGTGCCCGGCTTTGTCACGAACTGGCCAAGGGCCGCGCCGATGGCCTTGGCGCCGGCCGAATTGCCGAGGATGGCCGGCACGCCGAACGTGGTGGCGGTGACGTATTCCTGGGTCAGTTCCTCCGGCTTGAGGCTCAGGCTCTTCGACTGCGAGGCGATGAAGCGCTCGAACAGGCCGGTATTCTCGATCCGCAGGTCGAGGGCCTTGGCGGTGGCGCCCAGCATGGCGAAGGTCGAGACGCTCGGATCGGGGTCGAACACCGCAGGTCCGATACCACCGAGGGTGCCGTTGATCGTCACGCTGCCCATGTCCTTGCCCGACACCGATACCTCGCTGAAGGAGAGCTCCTTGGCGGCTTCGTTCCAGGCCGTGTCGGCGACGACGTTCAGGTCGAGGTCGCGGTAGCCGTAGGCGCCGAGGGAGCCGAGCCCCGGGATTCCGGCCACCGCAGAGGCGGGGAGGGTAAGGCCCGAAAGGTTGGCCCGGCCGGTGGTTGGCACCCCGTCGCGCAGCGGGCCGAAGGTGAGGGCGCCGTCGCGCAGGCCGATATGCGTGGGCGCCGTCGCTGCCGGAGGGAGTACGGGCGAGGCGGCGCCAGGGGGCTTCGCGGGGGGCTTGGGCGAAGCGGGCACCTCGTCCGGCGGCAGGTGGAGGCTCAGGTCCTTGAATGCCAGTGTGCCGAGCGCCGGCGTCATCTGCCGCAAATCCGCTTCGGTGGGCTCCCCGGCCTGGGTCGAAAGCTTGCGCATGGCCACCACGGTCGGGGCGAAGGAGAAGCCCGCCACGCTCAAGCGCGCGAGCTTTCCGGCGGCATCGCCCGCGGTGAAGCCGAGGTCTTCCATGCTGAGGCCACCGGAGGACAGGACCATGCGCCCCATGCCGATCGATACGGGCTCGCCGTCCTTCGTCTGGCTGATGGTGAGCCCGGTGGCCTGGACCGAGCCGACGGAGAAGCCGTCGAGAACGTCCGCCATCACCCCGAAGATTCTCGCCCTGTCGGCGGGATTGCCCTGAGCTTGGTCCGCGCGCGCCATCGCGTCCAGCGCGCCCGTCCAGGTCGCCGGAATCTGGCGCCCGCTGAGGTCGGTGCCCTCGATGCGCGCCACCTTCACCACCGTGCCGTCGGCCTCCATCAGCGTATCGGAGACCGAGAACGCGCCATAGAGGCGCATCATCGGGCTCTTGGCATCGCCGGCCTCACCGTAGAGACGCGCCATCGCCGTGAGATCGACGTCCCGCATCTCCATGCGGCCGTAGCTGGCGCTGCGCTTCTCGCCGCCTCCCGCCTCGGCAGCCGTCGCCCCCGCCGCTGCCGCCTGGGCGATGCGGCCGCCGCGCACATCCCTGGCCGTCACGTCGCGATAGGTCGCGGTCTGGGTCTTGGTGCCGATCCGTATCTCGGAGCGAAGCTCGGGAATCACGATGCTCGCGGCATCGAACTTCGCGAGACGCGCTGGCAGAGGCTCGGGGCCGGATCTGAGCAGGGCGAGAAGGTCGTCCTTCGTCAGGCGCGTGCCGCTGACGATGACCTGCGGCGCGGTGAGGACCGTGCCGCCGAAGGTCATCGTCACGTTCTGGAGCGTGACGTCCTGCACGGCGGAGGCGGCTTCCTGGGCCGAGACCGGCAAGGGGCCGATCGGGCCGCCGCCGCCGAAGACGAGGAGGGCGCAGACCGAAAGGCCAGCCGTCCGCATGAGAAAGGGACGACCTTGTGGGACGATCATGAGCGGATCCGGGGCGCTGCGAAAAAAGGCGCTTCGTGCAACGGTGCCGCGCCGAACCGCATCCGTGCCGCTTTTTCCACGGCGAGGCAATCGCGCTGCCTCACGCCGCGATGTGACGGAATGACGAAGCCTCAGAGCGAGAACGAGGTGCCGCAGCCGCAGGAGGAGGTGACCTGCGGATTCTCGATCTTGAAGGCCTGGCCGATCAGGTCGTTGGCGAAATCGATGGTCGATCCGCTCATGTATTCGAGGGAAACCGGATCGACGAGGACGGTGGCGCCGTCCCGCTCGATCACCACGTCGTCCTCGGCCCGCGCCCGCTCGATGTCGAAGGCGTAGGAGAAGCCCGAGCATCCGCCGCCGTTCACGCTGATCCGCAGGGACGCGCCGGGAGGCTCGGCTCCCATGATCTCGTTGATGCGCTTGGCCGCGCGGGGGGTGAGGGTGATGTCGGCCATCGTGATGCTCTTGGGTTTTCGTCGATTGCCAGAAGCGCTAGCCCACACAAGATATGCGCCGTAGAGACGCGCTGCAACGCGGGATGATCGTTGCGCGCGATGGCGCATTCAGGAGGTGACGTGCGGCACAGGGGCGAACGCTGGCGGGCGCGCTACGCCACCGATCCGGCGGCCACGCGCGGGCGGCTGATCCCGGAGGCGATCTCGCCCACGCGCAGCGACTTCCAGCGCGACCGCGACCGGATCATCCATTCGGCCGCCTTCCGCCGCCTCAAGCACAAGACCCAGGTCTTCGTCCACCACGAGGGCGACCATTACCGAACCCGTCTGACCCACACCCTCGAAGTCAGCCAGATCGCCCGTGCGCTGGCCCGCGCGCTCGGCCTCGACGAGGACCTCGCGGAGGCGCTGGCGCTCTCCCACGACCTCGGCCACACCTGTTTCGGCCATACCGGCGAGGACGCGCTCGATGCCCTCATGGCCGCTCACGGCGGGTTCGACCACAATGCCCAGGCCCTGCGGATCGTGACCCGGCTCGAGCGGCGCTATGCCGGGTTCGACGGGCTCAACCTCGCCTGGGAGACCCTGGAGGGCCTCGTCAAGCACAATGGCCCGCTCCTCACGAAGGAGGGCGACCCGACCCCGCGCTGGGCGGCACGGGGCATTCCCGCCGCCATCCTCGAATACAACGCGCAGAACGACCTCGACCTCGCCCGTTTCGCCGGGCCGGAGGCGCAGGCGGCGGCTCTGGCCGACGACATCGCCTATGACAGCCACGACCTCGACGACGGTCTGCGGGCGGGCCTGTTCGAACTGTCGGATCTCGACGGCGTCCCCTTCCTCCGGGACATCCTCGACGAGATCGACGCGCTGCATCCGAATCTCGAGGAATCTCGAAAGATCCACGAACTGGCGCGGCGCGTAATCACCCGCTTCGTGGAGGACGTGATCGCCGAGAGCACCCGGCGGATCGAGGCCCTGGCACCGGCTGCCGTCGCCGATATCCGCGCGGCCGACGAGGCGGTCGTCTCCTTCTCGCCGGCCCTGGAGGAGGCGGATGCCGCGATCAAGCGCTTCCTCTACGCGCGGATGTACCGCCACCCGAGCGTGCTGGCGGTGCGGGCGCAGGCGGACATCATCGTCGCGGACCTGTTCGATGCCTTCAGCACGAACCCTGCCTGCATGCCCGAGGAATGGCGGGCCGGGCTCGAGGCGGCGGGGGAGGGGCGCATCGCCCGCCGGGTGGCCGACTATATCGCCGGCATGACCGACACCTACGCGGTGCTCGCCCATAAGCGCCTGTTTCCGACGACGCCGGACCTGCACTGGAGCCCCGAGAGCCGGGGCCTGCCGCTGGCGGAGGATTGAAGCATCGTTTTGAAAGGTGGCCTCGGCTTTCGGAAAAAGACGCTGCGCTAGCGGCCAGTCTCCGTTCGCCGGACCGCATCGTCGCCGCGTGACCCAGACCGATCGGCAAGGAGGGCGCGCAGATCCGTGTCCATGGCGGCGATCTGCACAGTCTGCGCGCCAATCATCGCCTCGATACGGTCCGTCCGAAGACGGTCAAGCTTATCGTGCAGCGCCATGATCTCGACCTCCGCCTTAAGATTGATCTCGTAGTCGAGCGCCGCCGCAAGGCGGTCGCGGGAGGCCTGACGGTTTTGGGACATCAGAATCACCGGCGCCTGCAGGGCGGCGACCATGGAGAGGATTAGCAGGCTGCTGAAGAAGTCGCTGGCGGGCTTGTCCCGGAGATGATTCACTCTGTCCGAGACAGTGTGAGGTCGGGCGATGCGTGGGCGTGAGGATCGGTCGTAGGAATACGGGATCGGCGGCCAG